>NZ_CP092519.1:317406-634813 GCF_022430525.1 Cetobacterium somerae
TGAAATTAGGAACTAGTAATTCAAATGAAGAGTTAAAAATATATGATAAAATAGAAAATTTTGATGAGATAAAAACAAATGGAAAGGTTACATTGTATTCTACGTCAAAAGTAAATGCCGTTGCAGATATAGATATAGAGCATGGAACATTATTAGTGAGATTAGATGGAAGTAAAAGAGATGAGAAAGGAAGAGTAACAGGTCATGCATTGTATGATCATACAGGAGCTATAATATTAGGAGAGAAAGGAAATATAGGAGATCATTTACCAGATGGTGATAATCATCCAGATATTCAAGCAGGAGCACAACTATTTTTTAAGGCTAGCGGATTAACAAATGGAACAGTTATAGCAATGAAAGAAACAGATATCACAGGCTTAAAAGATTCTCAGATAGGAACCTATTCTATAGCTCATACAGCAAGAAAATTTATACCTGGAAAAGATGATATATGGTTATTGAATTCAGGAACAAATACTTATGCAATAAGAGCGACAGAAACGATAGATATTATAATAGATACACTAAATTTAGATGATATTATAAACAGGCCAGACGATAAAGAAAAACCAGATAACAAAGGTGAAGAGAAACCAGATAATCCTCCGGATAATGAGGTAGAAGATAGAGAAGATTTAGGTGATATATGGGACAGTATAGTAAATGGTGGGGAAGAGGATTATCTGGCTCCAACATTAGACTATGAAGATGGAAAGAATATAGTAGAAGCTAAAAAAGAGTTGATATCTATATTGGATCAAATATATGCAAATAATCCCTACTCTTATATAGGAGAAGCCTCTAAAGAAAGTTTGAGATTATATCAAGATAATATTTTTACAACAAAAATGCCTAAAAAGGATGAGTGGATTACAGAAGCACACGGAATATACGGGTATGATAAATTTGAAAAAGCTGAGCAAAATAATAGATTTGGAAAAGAGATTCAAAAGAATAGCTATTCAAGTAATGTAAGTACGTATGGAATGCTAGGAACAGCAGAGTACGGAATATTAGAGGATACATCTCTAGGAATTGCTATTGGTGGTAGTAAACAAAAAGTAGATATGTCAAAGGGAACAAAAATAGATGGAAACTCTGGATATATTGGAGTTTATGGTAAAAAAAATGTAAATAGATTTAGAATTACTAGTGGAATAGGTTATCAACATAACGAATATGATGTGGATAGAATTTTAATAAATAAATACCAAGAATTTAAAAATAATGGTAGTTTATCTACAGATAGCATAGGGGTTTATTTAGAGGGAAAATATTTTATAAAAAGTGAGACTGGAGTTTCAATAGAACCTAAGTTGAGACTAAGTTATATGAATATATCTCAAGAAGAAGTTAAAGAGAAATCTAATGAATTAGCAATAGATGTGGATGGAAAAAATTATCAAAATACAGATATTTTAATAGGAGTAGATTTTTCTAAGAAAAAATATTTAAAAGGTGGTTTATTAGAGTTTAAAGGTGAACTAAGTTATATGAAAACTTTGGATACTGAAAGAGATTATTTAACAGGTAGAATAAAAAATAGTACATCTTTTAAAATTAAAGGGCCAGAAATAACAGAGGATAGAATAAGAATTATCGTTGGTATAGATTATGAAAAAGTAAATGGAGTTTTCTATAATTTATATACTGGTGTAGAGTTAGCAGATAAAGATAGAATAGATACAAATGTTAAAATAGGAGTAGGATATAGATTTTAATAAAAAAGGTGGTTTTTCATATAAAACCACCTTTTTTATTCATTGTAGAAATTATTAACACCTAAACAAAAAGCTTTTTCTTCTAAAATATTTTGAACTTTAGAATTACAATAAAAATCAATGACGAAAACATTTGGATTTATTTTTTCATCACTAATAACTAAATCATAGTCACTAAAATCTCTAAGAATATTTTTTTTGTGAAAGAATGAAGCTTCCAAATCAAATTTTATATCAGGAGCTAATTTAATTAGACTTCTTTTAAATAAAGTATAATGATTTGCATTTATTTCATTAAAAAGAAATAAAACATTTTTTATCTTAGAAAAATTATCTTCTATCAGAGCTCTTTTTAAAGCGAAAACTATTGAAAATTTATCTCCTAAGAAAAAATCATAAGAATGTTTGTCTGAAATATAATCTAGTTTATTTAAAAGAATTTTTTCATTATCATTAAAATATGTATTTTTAAAATCTATTATATTATTTTTATATTTAAATAAAGCAAGATAGATGTTGTGAAAAAGCATATCTTCTAGCTCTGAAGTTATATTTGATATTTTAAATTCTTCTTTTAAAATATTCAAAAATTTTAGAGTTCTAACTTTATTATCTTTATCTAAAAAATAGTAATCTAAAATTAAGGTAGTTAAAAAGAAAGCTAATTCATCCTTATATTTCGGATGAAAATCTCTACCATATTTATTAATTAGTGATTTTATATGATTAAATTCTTTAGTTTCAAGATAACTTTCATTTCTGAATAAAGATTCTTCAAATATTTCTGAACAAATTTCTAAAGAATATAGAAAAGAAAGTAAAAAATAATTAACAGATATATTAGAAAATTTAAGAATAGGATAAATTTGAGATAACCTAGTTTTAGTATCAAATTTTTTTATATCTATTAAAAGAGATTTTAGTGGAGGAACTAAAATATCCTCTTCTATAAAAAGTTTCATAAGCTTTCTATGGAAATTTTTTTTATCACTGAAGCTAAGTTCAGTTATTAAAAGTCCCTTTCCATGAAGATATTCATAACGAGTACCATTTTTTAAAAACTCATCTTTAACACTTTGAAAACATCTGAGAATAGTACTTCTAGAAAGATCTAAAATTTCTTTTTCTTTTTCTAAATTTAAAAAACCATGGGCAATAAACTTAATATAAAGATAATCAATTCTTTCTTCTACAGTTAAAACATTAAAATTATTAAAAAGTATTTCCCATTGTTTTTTAGTAAGTATTAAATGAAAAGCATCCTCTTTTTTTTCGATTTTAGGTAAATCAATAGATTCTAAAAAATCATTAATTTGTGAAATAGTTTTTAAAATAGCATTTTTTTCAACTTTTAAATACAGATGCATGTCTTCTACAGACATTTCAGTTTGCGATAAAATTTTTAAAACATTAGCAGCTGTTGTATTCATTCAATCACCTCCGATATTGATAGTTTAACATATATTTTAAAGGAACAGAACATAAAAAAGAACACTTTTAAAGTGTTCTTAGATATTTTAAATAGTGTTTAATTTTTTTAATCCACTCAATAAAGCATGATTTTCTAAAATATTGTGAACATTCACAGTATTATAGTATTCAACAACTTTCACGTTAGGTACAATATTACTGTCACTAATAATAATATCATAATTTTTATGATTATGTATAATATTTTTTTTATGAAAAAAAGTAGCTTCAATATCAAATGCAATATTTGGATGGAATTTTTTTAGAGATTTTTTAAATACAATTTGATCAACTGCAACTACTTCATTGAATAACAGAAGAACATTTTTTATATTAAAAAAGTTTTCTTCTATAAGAATTCTTCTTATAACATAGACAATCATAAATTTATCAACTAAATAAAAGTTATATGAAAGTTCATTTAAAATATCATCTAAAGTATTTAAAATAATTTTATGTGGTTTATTAAAAGAGACATTTATGATTTTTACAATTTTATTATTATATTTAAAAAAGGATATATATAATTTGTTAAATAACATTTTTTCTAAATCTTTATTTGGAATATTAATTTGAAATCTTATCTTTATGTGTTTTATTAAATTAAGACACATATTTTTAAGATTTTCTTCTAAAATACCATTTTCAAAATAAAGAGATGTTAGAAAATGACTAAGTTGATTTTTAAAATCCTGATCAAAATTATTTCCAAATTTATCTATATTTTTTTCAATCTCTTTAAATTTATCTAGTGATAAATTTGATTCTTTTATAAAATTAAATCCACCAAAAATATGAATACAAACTTCTAATGAACAAATAAAAGAGAGTAAAAAATAATTAATAGATATACCAGAATCTTTAAGTATAGGATAAAGTTGAGTTAATCTTTGTTTTGTATCAAAAAATTTAATAGATTTTAGGAGTTCTTTTCTAACAGGAACTAAAATATCTTCCTCGATAAAGAACTTCATAAGTTTTTTATAAAAAATATTTTTATCTTGTTCTGAAATTTTTTTTAAAATTAAACCTTTTCCATGAGAGTATTCATAAGTAGTGCCATTCTTTAAAAACTCATCTTTTACAACTTGAAAAGATCTTAAAATGGTACTTCGAGAAATATCTAGAATCTCTTTTTCTTTTTCAAGATTTAAAAAACCAGTAGAAATAAACTTGATAAACAGATAATCTACTTTTTCATCAGCAGTTAAAATTTTAAAATTTTTGAATAAAAATTTCAATTCTTGTGAACTTAGTTTTAAGAAATAAAAATCATCATTCTTTGAAATAATAGGTAAATTAATTGAAATTAAGAAATCATTAATTTGTGAAATTGTTTTAATAATAGAACTTTTTTCTACATCTAAATACAGTTGCATATCTTCTATGGACATCTCAGTTTGAGATAAAATCTTTAAAATATTAGCAGCTGTTGTATTCATTTGACCACCCCCGACTTAAATAGTTTATCATATATAGATATAGATTAAAATAGTTAATAAAGAAAAAAGAAAGAAAAATTCATTTTTATTACGTATCACTTTTGCTTCTATAAAAAGAAAAAATGAAATATTTAATTTATAAATTATATGTGATATCATAGGAACATATTAGAAATGAATTAGATTTCTAAAAGGTTTTAAAAATACGGAGGGGAATGAAAAAATGACAAAAGGTACAGTAAAATGGTTTAACAAAGAAAAAGGATTTGGATTTGTAACTTGTGAAGAAGGAAAGGATTACTTTGTACACTTTTCTGGAATTATAGGAGATGGATTTAGATTTTTAGAAGAAGGACAAAACGTTTCTTTCAAAATTGAAAGTGGAGATAAAGGACCTTTAGCTAAAGAGGTTCAAGCAAACTAATATAAATATTCGGACGGAGATGATCCGTCTTTTTTATTTAGAAATGTTTTTGTATAGAGCATTGTGTAAAAAAAACATTGCATAAAATGGTAAAAATAAGATATAATACTACTAAAATTATACGGCAAACTATGAGAAATCATAGGACGCAAAGCTATAGGGCCTGTAAAATGGCAGCCAGTTGCACTTATTTCTTAAATTTAAGGGATAAGTGTTTTTTTTTTGAAAAAATGAGTTAAAAAAAGGAAAAAAAGATTGTGTCTATAATAAACATATTAAAGATGAAATCTATTAGGGGTGTTGTATTATGTGTAAAACAGAAATAAAAAAAGAATTAGGAAAGTATCATATTAATTACACACATGAAAAGATTTTAAGAAGAATAAATGAAAATCCAGGGATAACTATGTGTGAATTAACAAAAGGATTGGATTTGTCAAAGGGGTCTATTTCTCTTTGTATAAAAAGATTAGAAGAGGAAAATTTAATTCAAAAGTATGGAGCATTTGACGACAAAAGAGTCTTTAGGCTTCATCCAACAAAGAGTGGAAAAGATTTGTGTAGCAAAATTAAATTAATGCAAATATTAAAAATATAAATCTCCGTATAATTTATACGGAGATTTATTATAATGGTAAAGAGTAATATTTTATAAATGGATAATTAGAAGTTAATGGTAAATTTTCAAAAGTTATAATTAAAGAAACATCTTCTTGGAGAAGGTAGGTTTCTAACTCATGATATCTAATAAAATGAGAGATATTTATATTTTCTTTTAAAAGAAATAAATTTTTAATAATTGGTTGTAAAAATCTTGGTAAGTCTTTAAAAACAACAATTGTATTTGTGATTTCTAAAAAATTAATTTTATTTAAGTTCCAAAGATAAAGAAAAATAATATTTGAAAATTGAATGTTAAAGTAATTTTTTCTTAGTTCTAAAAAAAGTTGGTAACATTCATCTTTTATTTTATAAGTTAAGTTTAAATCTAGAAAAGAAAGATCATTCATATATAGAAAAGAACTCTCTTTATTAGCAATATAAACTCTATTAGTAAATTTTTCGAAATAACTATTTTTAGAATAATCTAAAGATGTAAATTTAGAAAAAGTTTTTCTAAGATTTTCATACTCTTTATTTAAACATATATTTTTTTCTTTTAAAATTCCAGTACAAAATTTTAAAGTTAAAATAAAAACATTAATATATTTTAGTGGAAACTTTCCTAAAGTAGAAGTTTTAAAAAAAGTATATACTTTTTCAATATTCTTTAAAGGAAAAACATCTAGAAAAATTTTTTTAAACTCTTCAAAAGATAGTGTAGAAATATTATCTTTACAATTTTCTTCAAAATATATTCGATAAATACTTTTTAAAAGTTTTTTATTGTTAGCAAAAATATCTAAATCAAAGGCATAAACAAAATAATCAATTTCTTTGATAATATTTTGAGACATTTTTTGTTGAAAAAAACTAAAACAATCTTTAGACATTAAGAGTGGTAACTCTTTAAATTCTATTAAAAACTTAAAAAGATATGAAAGAAAACAGTTTTTAATATCACTAGTATTACCTGAAATATTAATTCCTTTACTTGGAATACTATATATTTTTAATTTGTAAAATTCCAAAGCTTTTTTTACAGAAAGTAAATCATCATTTAAGGTTCTTCTAGAGATGTTTAAAGTAGAAGAAACAGTATTCAAGTTAAGATTTAAGTTTGAATCATGACATTTAAATAAAATTAATATAATATAGAATATTCGATCTGTTTTAGTAAAAATTTGATTTTGTTTTAAAGCTTTAAAAAGAGATTTATCGCTTTGAATCTTTTTGATCATATCAGTAAGTAAAATATTTTGCTGGTTATTCTCTATAAGTTGATAAATTTGTTTTATATATAAAATAACATTTTGTTTATTCATTTTTAAGAAGTGGCAAATAAAATCTAAATTTTTATCAGGAATAAAATTTAGTAACTTGTATATTCTGATGTGATTTGCATTAATATTTATTTTCATTTTATTATTCCCTTCTTTGTAAAGTAAAACTACATATAGTATACCATCTATATACATAAAATAAAATTAAAACAGTTAAATTTTTTTATTCATATACTAGATGTTTTGTAGCTTGATTAAAAACGTGATTATAAATCGCTAAAAATATTTGTATAGGATTAAAGCTATTAACCATAATTGCCTTGGAATTTAAACTAGGTTCATCGCTTAAAATCAAATCATATTTACCTTCATAATTTTTAGGATTTAATTTATAAAAAAAAGTAGGTTCAACACAAATGTTAAACTTTTGATTATGTCCATATATTGATTCTTTGAGATATTTATCATCTAAAAGAATAACTTCATTAAAAAGCAGTAGAATGTTTTTTAATGAACCTTTATTGTGTTCAATAACAATTTTTATAATTATTTGAGCAATTGAAATTTTATCACAAAAAAATAAATTTAAATCATATTTTTTAAAAATATTTTCTAAAATGTTAATTATAATTTTTTCTTTTTCTCCAGTTACTATATTTCTAACTTTAAAAATATGATTTTCATATTTAAAAATTGAAAAACAAATTTTCTTTAATAACATTTTTTCTAAAAAAGAATCTAAATCTTTTAAGTTTAAATCAATTTTAATCTCTTCAATAATTTTAAAAGCTTTTTCTAAGATAGTAGGCTCAAAATTTATTTCATCTTTGTTTAAAGAAACTATAAAATAAAATATTTGTGTTTGGTATTCTGTACTACAATCTTTTAGTTCCAATCGAATTAAATTTTCAATATCAGAGAATTGGGTATAATCATAGTCGCTTTTGAAATTAAATCCTCCAAAAACTTCTGTACATATATGGAGAGAGCATAAAAATGATATTATGAAATGTGTAGTTGGAATATTTAGAGTTTTAAAAATAACATATAAATTATTGAGTAATTTATTAATATTATAATCTTTAATTAAATCGATTATAAAAATAGAATGATTTAAAGAGAAATCACATTTTATAAAAAATTTGATTAATTTTTTAGAAAAAATATTCTTGTTAACTTGAGATAAATAAGTTAACCTTAATCCCTTTCCTACGACATATTCATATTGAGAGCCATTGAGCTCTAATGTTTTTTTTACATCATTAAAATATCTAATAATAGAACTTCTAGATATGCTTAGTAATTCTTTTTCAACCTCTAAATTTATAAAACCATTATGTATAAACTTAAGATATAGGTAATCTATAATTTCATCTGTAGTTATAAAGTCTTTTCGAGTAAAAAGGTTTGCCCATTGAGATTTTGAAAGGTCTATAGAATAAATAGCGTTTTTTATCTCGATTAAGGGAAGATTTTCATCTTCTAAAAATGAATTAATAGAATTGATATTCTTATAGATAGATTTTTTCTCTAAATTTAAATAAAGAGAAAGCTCCTCTAAAGAAAACTTCTCTTGTGAGAGAAGTGTTAAGATATTTATATTTGTTGTATTAATTTGAACCACCCCCATCTTAATTTATACCATAAAAAAAAGATAAAGAAAATATGAAAATTTTTAATAAAATAGATGAAAGTAGTATAAAATTTTTCTACAAATAAAAAAAGATAGCTATTTTTCAATAACTATCTTTATAAAAATTACTTTTAAAATGAAGGGGGATTTGAGACCCAAAGAATCTTAGCACTACCTTTTCCACAATTAGATAGGTAATGATTTTTTCCAGAGCTGTAGTAAAAAGCTTCACCTTTTTTTGCTTTATGAATCTTATCACCTAAATGAATTAGAATTTCCCCTTTTAAAACATAACCAAATTCTTGACCATCATGAGCAATCTCTTCTTTATATCGTCCACCTTCTTCTAGAGTCAGAAGGATAGGTTCCATTTGATTTTTTTGAGCGTTAGGTATAATCCATTCAACTTTATATTTTAGTTTAGAATCTGTAAGTTCGAAAGCATCATTTTCATCAAAAACAATTTTTTCATCACCATCATCACTAAAGAAATCTTTTAAATTTGTTCCAAGACCTTCAAGTATATCAGCTAAATTTGCAATAGATGGAGAAGTTAGATTTCTTTCTACTTGAGATATAAATCCTTTAGACAGTTCACAACGACTAGCTAACTCATCTTGAGTAAGATATTTTTCTTGTCTTAGTCTTTTGATTTTTTTTCCGATTTCCATATAGATCTCTCCTTAAATTATCGATAATATAGTATATTCTGTTTTTTATAAAAAAGCAATTGACAAAAAATAAAGAGATGATATTATATATGTGATATTTAAAATATTAAATTTTAAATATATTTTTTTAAACAAAAGTTTAATATTTTAATATTTAAATTTAATTTTTTGTTAAAAAACTGTTTTGGGGAGGAAGAAATTGAAATTAGAAACACTAGGAAGACACATTTTAATTGAATTTTATAACTGTGATGAGGAGATATTAAAAAATCCAATTCTAATAAAAGAACATATGAATGAAGCAGCAAGAATAGCAAATGCTACAATTGTTGAATCAGTATTTCATCACTTTAATCCATATGGAGTATCAGGAGCTGTAATCATATCAGAATCTCATCTTGCTATTCATACTTGGCCTGAATATGGATATGCAGCAGTTGATGTGTTTACTTGTGGTGATAAGATAGATCCGTGGACAGCTTTTAAATTTTTAGAGGATGTATTTAAATCTGATAGAAGTGAATCAATAGAGGTTCCAAGAGGAATGGTAGATAAAATTAGAAATTACTCAAAAAAAGAGCTAGGAAAAATAACTTTTAAACCAGAGGAGGAATAGCATGTTAGATTTATGGTTTACAGAAAAATGGTCAGAGGACACAAGATTCTCTATTAAAGTTAAAGAACATTTATATTCAGAAGAAACACCTTTTCAAAAAATAGATTTCTTTACTTCGAATGAATATGGAAGATTTTTTACACTAGATGGAATGATAATGATAACTGAAAAAGATGAATTTATATATCATGAGATGATAACTCATGTTCCAATGTGTACAAATATGAATATAAAAAAAGTCTTAGTAATTGGTGGTGGAGACGGTGGTACAGTGAGAGAACTTACAAGATACTCAACTATAGAAAAAATAGATATGGTTGAAATAGATGAAAGAGTTGTAAGATTATCTCAAAAGTTTTTACCGTTTACAGCAGATAAATTAGAAGATAAAAGAGTAACTTTATATTTTCAAGATGGATTAAAATTCGTAGAGGAGTGTTCGAGTGAAACTTATGATTTAATATTAGTTGATTCAACAGATCCAATCTCTGTTGGAGAAGGACTTTTTACAACTGAGTTTTATAAAAATTGTTATAGAGTTTTAAAAGAGGACGGAATTTTAGTAAATCAACACGAATCACCATATTATGAAAGATATTCTCAAGAAATGAAGAAAGCTCATAATAAAATAAAAAAAATATTTCCTATTGCAAAAGTTTATCAGTTTCATCAACCAACATATGCATCAGGACATTGGTTATTTGGATTTGCATCAAAAAAATATAATCCAACTTTAGATTGTAAAATTGAAGAATGGAATAAGTTAGATATTCGAACTAGATATTATAATACTGATATTCAAATTGCCGCATTTGCTTTACCAAACTATGTAAAAGCTCAATTAGAAGAAAAATAAAATTGGAGATATAAAAGAGATTTTGCTAAGATATATTATAGAAAACTATAGTAGGGAGGCAAAATTGAAAAAATTACTAGGAATAATGGTTTTTCTTTTAGGAACATTAGTTTTTGGAGCTAATGAGGATCAAAAAGTTATTTTAAAATTAGTAAATAGGGAGAGAGTTAGTAGAGGATTAAGTCCAATGAAATTAAATTCAAAGTTAAATAAACTAGCTAAAATAAAGTCTGATGATATGCATAAAAACAGATATTTTAGTCACAACTCACCTATTTATGGAACACCTTTTGATTTAATGAAAAAACATAGAGTAGATTATATGACTGCTGGAGAGAATATAGCAAAAGGTCAAAATACACCAGAATATGTTATGAAATCATGGATGGATTCTCCAGGACATAGAAAAAATATTCTAAATCCAAGATTTAAAGAGATGGGAGTTTCAAGAGATGAGTATGGAAATAATATTTGGACACAAATGTTTATAGGGAGTTAATAAAATAAAGGTTATAGTGAATTAAGTTAAAATCACTATAACCTATTTTTTTATTGTATCAACATTGATAATATGAAAAATAACACCGACAAGAATTAACAAAAGTAAAATTTTTCCAATAATAAATGGCATAAAAAACATTCCTAAAGTCATTCCGAAAATTGTTGATGCTATAGCAATAATTTTATTTTTTTTAGTGATTCCTTTATTAATTCTATAATCTTTTAGATGTTCACCAAAATATTTATTATTAAGTAACCAATTATAAAATTTTTCTGAACTTTTTTCAAAAAAATATGCGGCAATTAATATAAATGGTACTGTTGGAATAATAGGTAAAAAGGCTCCGATGATTCCAAAACCTAAAAATAGAAAACCTAAAAATGTAAAAATTTTTTTCTTCATGCAAAAAGCCTCCAGATAAAAAGTTTTCATAAGGATTTAAAAATAAATATAGTATAATACATAAAAGAAAAAAATAATAGGGAGGAAGTTATGATTTTAGGAATAGTGTTTATAGTATTGGTAGTTATTTTAATTGGATTCATTATAGGAGTATACAATAAGTTAGTTAAAGAAAGAAATTTTGTAGAAGAAGCTTTTTCAACAATTGATGCATACTTGAAGAAAAGATATGATTTAATACCAAATTTAGTAGAAACTGTAAAAGGGTATAAAAATTATGAAGGTAGTACATTAGAAGCTGTAATAGCAGCAAGAAGCAGATATATGACTGCTACAACGCCAGAAGAAAAAATAGAAAACGAAAATATGATAACAGGTGCTTTAGGAAAACTTTTTGCTTTAACAGAAAATTATCCAGAATTAAAAGCAAATGAAAATTTCATGAAGTTACAAGGAGAGTTAGTAGCAATAGAAGAGGATATTTTACAGGCAAGAAAATATTACAATGGTAGTGTTAGAGTTTACAATACAATGTGTGAAACATTTCCAAGTGTTATAGTGGCTAATAACTTTGGATTTAAGAAGTATCCATTCTTTAAAGTTGAAAACGAAGAGGAAAGACAAAATGTTAAAGTTCAGTTTTAGTCTATTTTTTCTTTTAGTTACAACTATTTTTGCAGATGCAGGATATATAATTGATAACTATAAAGTAAATATAAAAATAGATGAAAAAAATATTTATAATGTTGACGAAAATATAAGAGTGGATTTTTTACAGCCAAGAAGAGGTATATATAGAGTAATTCCAGAAGAATTCAATGGAAAAGAAATAAAAGTTACTAATATACAAACAAATGTCCAAACAGCAGCAAAAGACGAAGGGAACTATATCTACTTAAGATTAGGAGATCCTAATAGATATTTAACAGGAATAAAAGATTATATAATAAAATATAGATATAGTATAGGATGGGATAGAAACTCTAGTTATGATGAAGTGTATTATAATCTAATTGGAAATGATTGGGATACAACTATAAAAAAAGTTGAGTTTTCTATAGAGCTGCCTAAAAGTTTTGATGCTAAAAAAATAAATTTTACTTTAGGAAATTATGGTAGTACAAATACTAATGGAGTTAAATGGAGTGTAGATGGCAACACAATTAAGGGTTACACAACAGTTACATTAAATCCAAAGGAGAGTGTAACAATAGCTTTACCATTACCAGAGGGATATTTTGATTTTGGAGACCAAAAAATAACTTATTATATATTTAAGAGTGTTTTATATTTAATATATCTTATTATTCCTGGAATGGCTTTAAATCTTTTAAGAAAATATAAAGATAGAAATAGCGTTATTCAAACAGTTGAGTTTTATCCTCCGGATAATCTTACACCAACAGAGATTGGATATTATATAGATGGAATTATACATTCTAAGGATTTAACAAGCTTGATTTTTTATTGGGCTAATAAAGGATATTTAAAAATTAATGAAGTAAAAAAAGGTGGAATTTTTACAAAGGATGAATTTGAAATAGAATTTTTAAAAGATAGAATAGAAACAGAGAAAGAGTTTGAAAAATATATGTATAATGCACTATCAGCATATAAAAATTCTGAAAATAGATTAAATATCAAGGATTTAAGGAATAGATTTTATAAGCATATTGATAAAGCAGCTGAAATTTTGGAAATAGATTTAATTATGAGTAAAAAAACTCTGTATAGTTCTAAAAGTTTAAGAGCAGGAAATACAGTTAGAACATCAATCTTATTTATTGTAGCGGCTAGTTTTGGATATTTTTATTACTTTGGAGCTGGACAGGGATTAGATACGATGTTAACTATCATATTTGGTGGAGTATCAGTATTAGTAACATTAGCTATAAGTGGAAAAATAAAAAGTAAAACACAATATGGAAATGAAATTTTAGGAAAAATACTAGGTTTCAAAAGATTTTTAGAAACAGCAGAAAAAAGAAAATTAGAGATGTTATTAGAAGAAAACCCTAGTTATTTTTACAACATACTTCCTTATACTATAGTTTTAGGAGTTAGTAGTATATGGGCTGATAAATTTAAAGATCTTGTAGTTGAACCACCTCAATGGTATGGTGGATCTAATATAGGAAATGCTTTTGTTTTAGGAGCCTTTATGGGTAGCTTTAATAACTCGTTATCAGCATTTAATGACACTATGTTGTCAGCACCAAAAGCTCCAAGTAATTTTGGAGGTGGAAGTTCATCTATGGGTGGAGGTTCATCAGGAGGTGGAGCTGGTGGAGGTGGAGGCGGAAGCTGGTAAATAAACCTCAATAAAAACCACAGTATTAAATTGACCCTTTTAGTAGGATTTGATATAATAAAAGTCTATCTATAAAAAATAGGAGGATGAATGCTAAAGGTTTTTATATTATGTTTTCTTTTGACTCAAATTTTATTAGCTGCTAGTTATATACCTAAAAATATTAAAGAGGAAAAAATCTTAGAAAGTTATAGAGATACTCAATTAGTTTTAGGTTTAAAAGCAACAGACTTTGATAATACTATTATAGATAATCAATCATTAAATACTATAGTAGAAGATTTATTTAAAAATTATTTACGTTTAAACATACGAGTAGTAAAGGGTAGTTGGGATGAACTACTATCAATGTACAGTAAAAAAGAGATTGATATTTTAGGATCTATAACTCAAAGTGAGGAAAGAAAAGAAAATAGTGTATTTAGCTTACCTCTATATGATGATTCAATCTATTTGGCTACTTCAAATATAGAAAAATACAATTTGAAAGATTTAAAAAGCTTAAAAGAACAAGATATATTTGTTACAAAAGACTCTATTTATACAGGATACTTAAAAAAGTTTTTAAGAGGAAATGATATAAAAGTTAATATAATTGAAGTTGAAGATAGCTTTTTAGAAAAAGATGGAATATTCCTGACTTCTAAATACAATGTTGTAGGTTGGGAAAATACAATTAAAATAGGTTATCTTCCAGATATATCTATAGGGTTACAAAAAAAATTAAATGATTTAACTGCAATAGTAAATAATGCTCTTTTAGAGAAATATCAAGGTGATATTGCAAAATATTTAGAGAAACAATCCAATGTGATATATAAAAATAAATTTTTGAAATCTTTAACTCAAGAGGAGAGAAAATATTTAGAAAACTTATCACAAATAACAATAGCCTTAGAACCTAATAATACTCTAAGTTATTATTCAAAAGATATGAAAAAATTTATTGGAGTTATTCCATTTTTTATAGAAAGATTTTCTAAGAGAACGGGTATAAATTTTAAAATTGTAAATGATAGAAATAATAATTGGAATAATATATACAATGATTTTTTAGAGAAAAAAATTAGAGTAGTACCTCTTCCAGAAAATAAGGAATGGAGTGAGGATATTATTTTCACTGAACCGATATATAATCCTACGTTGTATAAAGTATCAAGTTTTTTTTCTCACAATACTAAAATAGGTGTTGTAAAAGGATCGATAGAGGAAAGTTTTGTCCAAGAGTATTATTTAAAAGATGATATATTATTTTATAAAGATTATGATGAATTAGAAAATTCTTTAAATAATTATACTATAAATGCAGCTTTTTTATTTGATATTAATAAAATGGATACTAGTAAATTTAAGGTTGATGAATTTATGAAAATTCCAATATCTCTAGGGTTATATAAAAGTGATGAAATATTAAAAGAGATAATAAATAAAGGGATAAAAAATGGTTTAAGTATAAGAAGAATAGAGGAAGAAGCAGATATAGTAAAAAAACAGGAAGCTTTTAATGAGTATCAAAGATTCCAATTAACTAATAAAATTTTATACTTATTACTAGCGATATCTCTTATGTTTGGAATGATTTCTATATATAAAATGCTTTTGAATCATAAAATAACAAAAGAATTAAAAAAAGATTTAATTACATCTCTTCCAAATAGAGTAGAATTTCTAAATTTTATTGATGAGAAAAAAGAGTTAAAGGGCTATGCAATAGTGGTAGATATTAATAATTTTAAAGAGATAAACGATAAATATGGACAAAGTTCAGGAGACGATATTCTTAGAATAGTTGCAGATAAATTAAAAAGGATATTTATAAATCAAAATATTTATAGAGTTTCAGGAGATGAGTTTTATATTTTTAGTGAAGAAGAATTTTTAATTGAAAGATTAGAAGAATTAAAAAAAGAGATGCACTCTTTGAAGTTAAGTTATCAAGTAGATTTAAGTATAGGATTTTATAAAAATTATAACAAAAATTTAGAAACATCTTTCAAATACGCATATATGGCAATGGAAGAGGTAAAGAAAAAAAATAATTTTTATTATGTTGAAGCAACAGATGAGTTAATAGAAAAAAAAGAAAGAGAGTATTCGATAAAATCTCTTTTAAGAAATAAGAATTTAAGTGGATTATATGGAGTATATCAACCAAAATTTAATATAAAAAATAAAAATATTGTTGGTGCTGAAGTATTAGCGAGATGGAAAGATGAAAAGTTAGGTTTTATATCCCCAGGAGAGTTTATTCCCATAGCTGAAGAGATTAATTTAATACATTTAATAGACTACAAAATAGCGAATGAAGGAATAAAATTTATAAGTATTTTGAAAAAAAATAATTTAATTGATGAAAACTTTAGAATGTCTTTTAATCTATCAATGAAATCATTAGAAAGAGATGATGTTGTTTCAGTAGTCAAAGCTTTATTAAAAGAAAATAAAGTTTCAGGAGATTATATGGAGATTGAAATAACTGAATCCATCTTTTCAACAAATTTAAAAACAACATTAGAAAAAATAAACGAATTAAAAAAAATGAATATTTCTTTATCAATGGATGACTTCACAGCAGGTCACTCTACAGTTAGCTTACTACCTATATTGCCTTTAGATGTAGTAAAGTTTGATAAAGGAATATTAGATGCTATTGGAACAAAAGGAGATTTAGTAGCATCAAATATATATATGGCTTTGATTGGGCTTATAAAGGATTTAAATCTTAAAATTGTATCAGAAGGAATAGAAACAAAGTTACAACTAGAATTTTTAGAAAAAGCAAATGTTGATATTGGACAAGGATATATTTTTAGTAAACCTATAGAAGACCTGAATTTTATAAAAAAATTAACAGAAAAAAATACAGGCTCTTAATAGAGACCTGTATTTTTTTATAACTGGAATATGTTGTTAAAAGAATTAAGTTCTTATTGAGCAGTTTTAGTTGTTGAATCAGGTGTTACAGCTTGAACTTGTTCCTCAACAGTTTCTTCTACTGCTTGAACGGGAGTTTTACCAGCAGCTTCTTCAGCAGCTTTAATCTCTGCAGGAGTAGCAGGAGTAACTTCCTCTACAACAGTTTCTTCAATAGCTTCAACTGGTTGGTTAGCGTTATCTGTAGTTTGAGAATCAACAGTTTGAGCTGGTTGAGCAAGATCAGTAGTCTGTACAGGTGGATTTGGATCATTAGGAGTTGTATCTTGTTTCTCTCCACAAGCCACCATTGCTAAAGATAAAGCTAACATAGCTAATAATTTTTTCATAATTAATCTCTCCTTTTAAAATAAGTTATTTTTTCAACATATTATACTAAATAATAGAAGGGGTTCCTTCAAAAAAATAAAAAAAAAGTTGACTCATGATTCAAAAGGTATTTACTTTTTGAAAAAATGTGCTATACTAAAAATGAACAAAAGATAAATAAGTGTAAAAAAACGGAGGTGTTCCAATGAAGCTGTCTAGCTATCTATCGGAAAAAGTAATTATTCCAAACATAAAAGGAAATAATATTAACGAATTGGTAGAAAATCTTTTAGATCAACTTGTTGAAAACAACAAATCATTGAAAAATGAAAAAATGGTTATGAAAAAGGCTGTTCTAAAAAGAGAGGAAGAAGCATCAACATATTTAGGATATGGAGTTGCAGTACCACACGCAAGATTAGAGCATTATGATGATATCTTAGTGGCAATAGGATTTCCAGAAAAACCAGTTATGGTAAAAACTATTGATAACAAAGAGGAAGAGTTAAAAATAGTTATACTTGTAATAGCTGATGTTTTAAAAGGAAAAAAGATTCTGAAAATAATGTCAGGTATATCTAAATTAGCTATGAAAAACAAAGTTATTTTAGATAGAATAATTGAGGAAAAAGATCCTGTTGAAACTATAAAAATATTAGAAGCTGCAAATATTGAAGTAGACCATAATATTACAGCAGAAGATTTAATGACTAATGTACCAAAACCAGTAAAAGAAACTAATACATTAGAGGACATTGCAAAAATAATAATAATGGAAAAGGTTAGTGGAATTCCTGTGGTAGATAAGAATAATAACTTTTTGGGAGAGATAACAGAAAGAGAGCTAATTGCATTTGGAATGCCTAAATACACAACTATTTTAAATGACTTAAACTTCATGACTGTGGGAGAGCCATTTGAAAACTATCTAATAAATGAAAAAACAACAACAATAGAAGAGTTATATAGAAGAGAAGGAGTTGTAACAGTAGATAGAGAGGCTTCGTTAATGGAGGTATCATATTTATTTATGAACCGTGGTGTTACTAGAATATATGTTGTTGAAAGTGGAAAGTATCTTGGAATTATTTTAAGATCAGATATTATAAGAAAAATATTACATATATAAGAAGGAAGTGAAGGTTTATGTTAAGCTTAATATTAGGGCTTGGTATTTTTATAGCAGTGTTCTATTGTATCATAACAGAGAAGGTACCTGGAGCATGGGCAACAATGCTAGGTGGATTAGCTATGTCAATGGTAGGTATTTTTAATGAGGAACAAGCACTACACGCTATAGCAAGTAGATTAGAGATTTTATTTTTATTAATTGGTATGATGATAATAGTTCATCTTATATCTGAAACAGGAGTGTTCCAGTGGTTTGCTATTACATTAGCAAAATTTGTTAGAGGAGAACCGTTTTTACTTATAGTTTTCCTTGCAATAGTAACTGCAGTTTGTTCAGCGTTTTTAGATAACGTAACAACAATTTTACTAATGGCACCAATATCAATACTGTTAGCAGGGGAGTTAAAGTTAAATCCATTCCCATTTGTAATAACAGAGATAATGGCAGCAAATATAGGTGGTACAGCAACACTAATTGGAGACCCAACACAACTGATCATAGGTCATGAAAGTGGATTAGGATTTAATGAATTTTTATTTAATACATCACCAGTTGCAATAATATCAATGGTAATATTACTAGCAAATGTTTATTTCATCTATGGAAAAGATTTCCATGTTTCTACAGAGTTAAAAGCTAGAATTATGGAGATGAACCCAAGTAGAAGTTTAAAAGATAAAAAACTTTTAAGAGAAGCAGGAACAATTTTTGCATTAGTAATTCTTGGATTTGTATTAAATAACTTTATAAATAAAGGTCTTGCAATAATCTCTTTAAGTGGAGCATTTTTACTTGTAACAATAGCAAAAAGAAAACCAGCAGATATATTTAAGCACGTAGAGTGGGATACTCTGTTCTTCTTTATTGGATTATTTATGATGGTATTAGGAATCGAAAAAATAAATGTTATTGATATGGTTAGTGACAAGATGATTGCAGTAACTAAAGGAAACTTTGAGTTTGCAACAATGTCTATTATGACGTTATCAGCATTATTCACATCAGTAATTGGAAACGTTGCTAACGCTGCAACAGTTTCAAAAATCATAGATGTTATGGCTCCTACATTTAAAGGAGTTCATACAGATGCACTTTGGTGGGCATTATCTTTTGGTTCGTGTTTAGGTGGAAACATCTCTATTCTTGGTTCTGCAACAAACGTAGTAGCAGTTGGTGTAGCAGGAAAATCAGGATGTAAAATAGATTTCGTAAAATTCTTAAAGTTTGGTGCATTAATAGCAATACAAACTTTAGTAGTAGCAGGAATATATCTAAAATTAAGATATATGTAATATAAAAAATAATTGAAATACCCTCTAGTAAAAGAAGTAACAAAGGTATATAATAACTGAGCAAGTTATTTTGTTACAATTTACGGAGGGATTTTTTTATGAAAAATAATATGAGTTCAAAGAGTGGTGGTGCTGTTTTAGGTGCCGCTTTTTTAATGGCGATGTCAGCAGTAGGACCAGGCTTTTTGACTCAAGCATCAATTTTTACAGAACAATTTAAAGCTAACTTTGCATTTTCTATTTTGGTTTCAATAATTATAACTTTAATAGTTCAATTGAATATTTCTAGAATTATTGGAGTTTCAGGATTAAGAGGGCAAGATTTAGCAAATAAAATTGTTCCAGGGTTAGGATATTTAATAGCGATATTGATTGTTTTAGGAGGCTTTGCTTTTAATATAGGAAATGTAGGTGGAGCAGCTCTAGGTTTAAATGTATTATTTGGAATTGATCTTACATATTCTGCGCTATTAGCAGGAGGAGTGGGAGCATTAATTTTTATTTCAAAAGATGCTGGAAAAATAATAGATAAATTTACTAAAATATTGGGTGTTTTAATGATTTTAGTAATATCTTACGTGGCTTTAGAGAGTAAGCCACCAATTTCAGAAGCAGCTTATAGTGCAGTATTTCCAGAGTCTTATGGAGATTTGAGTTTCTCATTATTGACTTTACTTGGTGGAACTATAGGAGGGTATATAATTTTTGCAGGAGGTCATAAGTTATTAGATGCAAATATTAAAGGAAAAGAAAATTTAAACAATATAGATAAAAGTTTGTTAATAGGTGTAAGTATAGCTTCAATTATAAGAATAGTTCTGTTTTTAGCTGTCTTAGGAGTGGTTTCAGCGGGAGCTACCTTAAATCCAGAGAATCCACCAGCTTCGGCTTTCATGCAAGGGGCAGGAGTTGTAGGATATAAAATATTTGGAGTCGTTATATTAGCATCATCATTAGGAACTATAGTAGGTGCAGCGTATACATCAATTTCATTTTTAAAGACACTTTTTCCAGTTGTTTTTCAACATGAAAAGGGATTTATAATAGGATTTATTCTATTATCAACATTGGTTATGGCAAGTATTGGAAAACCAGTTTCGTTATTGTTATTAGCAGGAGCTTTAAATGGTTTAATTTTACCAATAACTTTAGGAATAACACTGCTTGCTTCAAGAAAAAAAGAGATAGTAGGAGATTACAAACACTCAGTTATACTTACAATATTTGGAATAGCTATAGTTGTTATTATGGGATATGAAGGAATAATATCTCTTGGAAGTATAGCAGCGATACTTTAAAAAAGAAGCTAGTTTACCTAGCTTCTTTTATTATATCTAAAAAATATTAATTTTGAGTTTGGAAAATTTTGAAACTTCCACGATTTTCAATATATGTTCCAAAGACAATATAATTTTCATCTCTATAAAAGAAAGTATCCCCCTCTTTAAATTCCTTAATATCTTTTAAAAATTTAAAATTTAAAGAGTAATAGAAGTTATAACCAATCATTATATTATAGATTGTCTTAGTAAAAGTTGTTACATCTTTGTATAAAGATACCTTCTCTTTAATAAGTGTATGGTTATTCAGTTGTAAAATCTCTTCAATGTTTTCACCTTTTCTTTTCAAATAGTTTATTAATTCATTATCTGAAAGAGTAAGATTATTTTCTTTTAAGAAAAGAATAGCTCTTTTACACTGAATAAATCCAATATCATTAATAGATGAGTTGATACTTTCCCAAATCTTTTTATAATCTTCAATATTACTTTTGATAAGCTGAATTAAATAGTTAGTTTCAGCACTTTTTTCAATAAGAGAGTTATTTTTTAAAATAAATTCAATAGCAGTAACTTTGTTATTTTTAGATTCTCCTTTTTTTATCTTATTATAAATAAGGGTGTAGTTTGAATAGGAGTTTATATTTTCTACTAAGGGTTTTAATAGTGCTTTTTCAAAATCAAAAAAACGATCATAAGCTTCTTCTTTTACATTAAAGATATTTTTTAGCTCTTCAATACTTAAAACTAGATTTATATTTTCTGAGCTATTTTTTAAAACTAGATTAAAAAAATTATGTGAAGATTTTTGTCTAAAGTAAAAAAAGGTCTTTAAAGATAAAAAACTTTCAATACTATTTTTTTTAAAAGCATTAACTATCATAGGAGGGATGGTTATATAAAAAACATCATCAATTTTGCTAAAGTAACTAATATGAGGAAATTGTGAAAAAGTATTTTTATCATACTCATCAATGAACGAATAAGAGATATATTTAGTCATAAGTCCATTGAGAGCTTCTATAACATCTTGAGAGTCTAATTTTTTAAATTCTTTAGACTCTAAGATAATAGTTTCTTTTAAATCACTGTTTACTTTATTTAATATGTTTAAAAAAATGGTATTTTCAATTTTAGAAGTTCTCGTATTAAAGATAATATTTTGGTTAGAAATTTTAAAACTCAATATATAACCTCCGTTAAAAAAAATTTTTAATTTTTTTTACATATTTTATCATGAAAATAGACGAAACAAAATATAAAAAATAGATAATAAAAAAATAAAAATTATATTATAGACGAAACAAAAATTTAAAAATAGCAAATTTGACAGAAAAAAGTAAAATAATGTATAGTGAGACCATAAGACAAAGAAAATAAGGGAGTGAAAAAATGTTAGAAAAAAAGTATATAAAACTAAAACTAACAGGTAAAACAAAAGATGAGATACTACAAGAGCTTGTAGATGTTTTAGATAATGGTGGGGCATTAGAAAATAAGGATGAGTTTTTAAAAGTTGTAAAGGCTAGAGAGGCTACATCATCAACAGGATTAGAAGAGGGAATTGCAATTCCTCATGGAAAAACAAAGGCAGTGAAAAAACCAGCGGTAGCTTTTGGAAGATCAGAAGGAGTGGACTTTAATTCTTTAGATGGAGAGCCATCAAAACTATTCTTTATGATAGCAGCTCCAGAAGATGCAACAGATTCTCATATAGAAACATTATCGAAGTTAACAAATAAACTTTTAGATGATGAAGTAAGAGAAAAGTTAGAAAATGCTAAAACAGAGGATGAAATTTTAAATATATTAAATGAAGAGAAAAAAGAGACTGTAAAATCTGTAGAATCAAGAGATGGTTATGTGGTTGCTGTAACAGCTTGTCCAGTAGGAATTGCTCATACATACATGGCAGCTGATTCTTTAGTAAATAAAGGTAAAGAGTTAGGAGTAGAGATAAAAGTTGAAACAAATGGAAGCGTTGGAGTTAAAAATGAATTGACAGCTGAAGATATAAAAAGAGCTACAGGAGTTATAGTTGCAGCAGATAAGACAATAGATATGGATAGATTTGCAGGTAAAAAAGTTATTCAAGTTCCAGTAAAACAAGCTATAAGAGCTCCAAAAGAGTTAATTGAAAAGACACTAAATGGAGAGGGAGAAATCTATAAATCTTCTTCTAATGGGAAAAAAGAAGTTCCAAAAAATGAAAAAACTGGAATTTATAAACATCTAATGAATGGTGTTTCTCATATGTTACCATTAGTAGTATGTGGAGGAGTTTTAATAGCTCTTTCAATAGCATTATCAGGAATAAAAGCAGGATCAGGAGCAGATGTAACAAATCCATTCTTTAAATCGATGTTAGATTTAGGAGTTGCAGCATTTGGACTTATGATACCAATTCTTTCAGGGTATATAGCGATGAGTATAGCGGATAGACCAGGACTTGCTCCAGGACTTGTTGGTGGTGCTTTAGCAAATACAGTTGGAGCAGGATTTTTAGGTGGTATGGTTGCCGGTTTCGCTGCAGGATATATAGCTAAATGGGTAAAATCATGGAATGTTCCAGAGGGATTAAAGCCAATTATGCCAATATTTGTAATACCTTTAGTTTCAACATCTTTAGTTGGAGTTATAATGTATTTCATAGGTGCACCTATTAGTGGATTTATGAATATGTTAACAGATGTATTAAAAGGAATGGAAGCAGGATCAGTGTTTTTAGCACTTATTTTAGGATGTATGATTTCTTTTGATATGGGTGGACCAATAAATAAAGTTGCATTCCTATTTGGTTCAGCAATGATAACTCAAGGAGTTCCAACAGTGATGGGACCAATTGCAGTTGCAATTTGTATTCCACCAATTGGTATGGGAATAGCAACAATGATGGCACCTAAGAACTATGAAGTTGGAGAAAGAGAAGCTGGAAAAGCAGCTTTTGCAATGGGATTAATTGGAATCACAGAAGGAGCGATACCATTTGCTGCAGCAGATCCATTTAGAGTTATTCCATCTATAATGGTTGGAAGTGGAGTTGGAGCAGTTATAGCGGCAATAGGAAAAGTTGCGGATCATGCACCTCATGGAGGACCAATAGTATTACCAGTAGTAGACAATAAGTTAATGTTTATTATTGCGATTGTAGTAGGATCTCTGATAAGTGCAATAATGGTAAATATTTTAAAGAAATTTAAGAAACAGTAGTTTAAACTTATTAATATATTGATGAAATAAAACTCCCATGATACTATTTAATAAAAAAGTACGTGGGAGTTTTTTTATGAGAAAAAGGATATTAAAAAGTATAATTCAAGTTATACCAGTATTTATAATTGGTGGAATTTTATCAGTAATATCGTTATATACAGATAATCAATTTTTAAAAGATTTAAGTGGATATAGTTTTTTAATGGCACCACCTCTTTTAGCAGCATACATAGCAAAAGAGATAGCTGGAAGTGTAGGATTTATTCCTGGAATTATTTTAGGATATTTGTCTGGTGCAATTGGTCTTGGAATGTTTGGAGGAATATTAGTTGGGGTAGTTTTAGGGTATTTTATAAATACTTTAAAAAAAATAGAGATATCTATAGAAGTTTCTTCAATAATGTATTTAGTAATAATTCCAATACTTTCAACTCTAGTTGTAGGAATGGGCTTTTATTATATTTTCCAAGGACCAATGAAATTTATATTAGATGAACTTGGGATCTATTTAAATAGTTTAGATGATAAGAATAATGTATTTTTAAATTTTGTTTTAGGTGGACTTATAGGAGTAGATTTAGGAGGACCAATAAATAAAGTGGCATATGTTTATGCTGTAAATACTATTGAGTATGGCAGAGGAGATATAATGGGACCAATAGCAGTGGCTATTTCAACTCCTCCTTTAGCTTTGGGATTATCACAGTTTATATTAAAAAATAGATTTTCTAAAACTGAGAGAGAAGCGGGAGTAATATCTATACTTTTAGGGTTTTTAGGGATTACAGAGGGAGCACTATTATTTTTAACAAGAGATATTTCTGTATTACCAACAACTGTTATTGGAGCAGCAATAGGTGCTGGAGCAGCATCGATATTAGGGGTAAAATCAATAGTACCTCATGGAGGTATTATAATATTACCATTAATAGAAAATAAAATAGGCTTTTTAATAGCATTATCAATAGGTGTAGCATCAACAATATTTATGTTGTATTTTTTAAAAAAAGGGGAGAGCAATGGATAGAAGCGTAGAAAATATACATCTGATTATGACTAAAGAGAATTTAGATTTTAATGAAAAACAACTTCCAGAGGGATATGAGTTTGTAATGTATGAATCAGGAATGATGAATAAATGGATTGAAATTCAACTTTCATCTAAGCATATACTTGAAAGACTTGAAGGAGAAAACTATTTTAAAGATGTATTCTTAAAAAATGAAAATTTTTTAAAAGAAAGTATGATTTTTATTAAGGATAGTAAAGGAGACTTAGTAGGAACAGGGGCTATTTGGGAGGGAAAGTATTTTCCACAAGATAAAAATAAAAGTTATAGATTACATTGGATTGCAGTAGATCCAAAACATGGTGGAAAAGGGTTAGCAAAAGCTATAGTATCAAAACTACTTTCAATATTTAAAGATAAAAAAATGGGAGAGGGATTATATCTCTCCACACAAACATGTAGCTATGTAGCTATAAAAATATATTTAGACTTTGGCTTTAAACCCTATGATTTAGAAAAAAATCAAAAAGGTTGGGATATAGTTTTCAATAAAATTAATGTTCAATAAAAATTTTATTAAATTCTTCATTGTAAGCTAAAAAAATATCAACAAGAGTGGGGTCAAAGTGTTGTCCACGCTCTTTTTTTATTATTTCAACAGCTTCTTCATGAGAAAAACCGTCTTTGTAAACTCTTTTTTGACGCAAAGCATCATAAACATCTGCTATAGCTACAATTCTAGCCTCTAAAGGTATTTCATTTTCTTTTAAACCATAACAGTATCCTTTTCCATTCCATTTTTCATGATGATAGAGAGCTATATTTTCAGCAACAGCTCCAAGTTGCATTTTATCAATAAGTTTTTTTCCTAAAAGAACATGTTTTTTCATTTCTTCAAATTCGTAAGGAGATAGCTTTCCTGGTTTTTTTAAAATTGAATCAGGAATTCCAATTTTACCAATATCGTGAAGTGAAGCATATTCACTAATCTCTTTAATAAATTTTTTATGACATTTTAGCTTTTCAGCTAAAAATTTCGAATAAAAGTTAACTCTTAGGATATGATTTCCAGTATCTTCATCATTTAATTCATTGGCAGCTTCAAAGCTTTCAACTAATGCTCTAGTTATTAAACGCTCTTTCTTAGTAGCAATAGTAGCTTTTCTTAAAAAATAAAAAAGAGTTAGAATAATTATAGAAGACATGGAAAACATAATTATAAAATATTTATAATTAGGAGATAATTTTTTAGGTATAACTAATTCACTATAAAGAATCCTGCTTTCAGATAGATGACTAGGAAAAAGTTTATCTATAAAATCAGCTAAATCAGAATCATTTTTTACTCCAAATCCAACGGGAGTAATTTTATTAAAAAATCCAGCAACTTTTATCTCATTTTCTAAATATTCATTAGAGATAGACATAGATATGATTTTAAAGTCTCCATAAAGATAATCAATCTCTTTATTTAAAAGTGCATTTAAAGCTGATTTTGTACTTTTAAAAAATTTAAAATCGTTCGATGTAATTATTTTTTTTATAGAATTTTTATTTAATTCTTCTGAAGAGATAAATCCAATTTTTTTATTTTTAATATCTGAATAAGAATCGATAAAATTATTATTTGTAAGAGTAAAAGCAGCTAATTGAGATTCATAATATGGAATAAAAAATTTATTTTTTAGATTAAATAAATCTGTGTCAATAGCTTTAATATCATAGTTATCGTTAGGACTTTGGATATAATTGATAGGAATATCAGTTAAATAAGATAATTCTTTAAGGCGATCAATAACATATCCATGATAACTTCCTTTAGATAGATAAAGAAGCGGAACTATTTCATTATTTGTGGGCAGTAAAACTTTAAGTTGCTTGTATCTATGTTTTAATTTATCAATAAGTGGGTCATTTTTTAAAAGTTGTTTATAAAAAATAAGACGTTCTTTTTTTAAGGAATCTACAACATATTTCTCAGAAAAATTAATTTGAAAGTTTTCAATAATATCTTTTAACATGGGATATTTTTTATTTACAACTAACCAAAGTTGTGACGATGGAATATTTTTTAAAGGAATAAAATTATAATTTTTAAAAACATCATTACTACTTTTGCCGATAATAGCATCTATTTTGTTATTTTCTAATGATGAAAAACCAAAATTACCATTATCTTCAATAGATATTAAATTTTTTAAATCTGGATAAAACTCTTTAGTTAATATAGAATCAGAAGTTCCATCAATATGACCAATTTTAAATTTATTTAGATTATTTAAATCTAAAGATTTATTTTTCTTTGTAAATAAACCGACATTATACGTATTATAAGTTGGAATAAAAAAATAATTTTTTTCTCTTTCGGGAGTTTTCGCAACATTAAAAAGAATATCTCCATCTCCATTTTTTAATAAATTTTTCATTTTCATTTTATTAGTTGATTGTATTTTAAATCTTAATCCAGTTTCTTGTTCTAGTTTTTCAAAAAACTCCATATAAACGCCAGCTAATTCACCAGAATTTTTTTGATATAAATAGACATGGTTTGGATGGTATATATCAATTAAAAATATTCTATTTTTATTATTTTTAATCCATAATTTTTCATCTTTTGAAAATTCAAATGGGAATATATTTAAAAAAATGAGAAAAAAAAGAAAAAAAGATTTAATCAATTTAACACCTCCCCTAATTTGAAAAATTATATCATAATAATAAAAAAACTTAAATAATATAGAAAAATATTTTATATTAACAATAAAAAAAGGAACTATAAATATTTTATTGAATTAGAACATATCTAGAAAAATTTTTTTATTTTTTTTAAAAAATTTCTAATTGAAATATAATAAATAAGATGATATATTAGTATTTCAAATACGGCAAACTGTAGGAAACTGCAGGACGCAAAGCTATAGGGCCTCTAAAATGGCAGCCAGTTGCACTTATCTTTTGTAAATTAGATTACAAAGGCTAAGTGTTTTTTTATTACTTTAAATTTTTTAAAAGAAAAGTGTAAAACAAAAAGTATAAAGATTCGAAATTATAAAAAATATAGGGGGGAACAAGATGAGGAAAACTTATCAAATTTTATTAACATTTTTATTAACATTTTCTGTAACATTTTCATTTCATATTGCACCAACGTTTTTCGAAAAACGTATCGATGCCAGTGGAGGGTATCAAGAGTTCATAATGTATAATAACAGCACAAAAACACAAAGATTTAAAGTAAGTACACTTCCAGGAACAGGAACATACGGAGGTCATATGGATAAATGGGTTGAATATAACCCTAAAATAATAACAATTAAACCTAAAAGTCAAAGTGTTTTAAAAGTTTTTGTAAAAGCTCCAAAGGGAACTCCAGAAGGAGAATACTCAACATTTTTAAATTTTAAATCAGTTCCTGTACCAGATATCACAAGAGATGATGGTAAAAGTGTTGCAGCAGCAGCAAGCATAGGACTTAATGTAAATATAGAAGTTATAGGTTATGTTGGTGATTTAAAAGCAAAGTTAGAAATAACTAATTTAAAAGTTACTGAAAATAACGAGGGACAAGCAGTGGTATCTTTTAAAGTTAAAAACAATACTCTTAAAAGAGGAATTTGGTATAACATAGATGTTATGAATGGAAATGAAAGTCATGAGTCAGTGGAAAAAGGTAGAATTGGAATTGGAAAAACAGATGAAATAACTTTAACTATGAAAAATATGAAAAAAAGAGATGTAGTTGGAGTTAGGCTTAGAGATTCTTCAACATATGAGGATATTACTAAGAAAGAACTTTGATATCAAATAAACTTGATATATATGGGAACAAAATAAAAAATAAAAAGAAAATTTAGGAGGTATTAAAATGAAAAAAGTTTTATTCGGAATCATGGCATTATCAATTGCAGCATTTGCAGCAAATCCAGGGACAGATAGCGAAGCATCAGTACCAGTAAAGGTAATAGCTGAGATAATCACTGCACCTACAGGACTTACTATAACTGATGAGGCAGGAACAGTTATTGATGAATTATTATTAGACCACGGAAGAATAGTTAAAGGTGCGGCAACAAGTGATTCAGTAGCATACAAACTATTTAAAGTTCAAAGATTTGATGGAACTAAACCTACAAAAATTGGTGCAGGAACTTTAAATGTAAAATTAGATGAGGCAACAACAACATTAGCAAAAAATGGAACTTCAACTGCAAGCACACTAACATCAGCATTAACTTTAACTGGTGGAGCAACTCAAGTGTCTTCAAAAGAATATACTCATACTACTGGAGCTGATGATACAGAGCACGTAGGAAGAGTAACATCAACTATAGCTAAAACTGAATTATTAAAAACTGGGATAGAAACAGGTATTCACCACAACTCAAGAGAAAGAACTTTAACTGTTGTTTATACACCAGCAAAACCAACAGAAGGAGGAAAATAATTCCTTTAAACTTAGAGAGAAGTCTCTTCTCTCTTTTTTTAAGAGAATTATATATTAAATAAAATACGGGGGCGGTTTTATGAAAAACATTTTTATTCTTTTTTTCCTTTTAACTTTTAATATCTTTGGATATGTAAATATAAATCCTGTTACCTTTGATAGAAAGATTGATGGTAAGGGAGAAGTACAGGAATACACTTTGTATAACCCAACTCAAAATACATTAAAGTATCAACTTTATTTAACAGATGAAAATATAGAAAAATCTATGAAAAATTGGATTGAGATATTCCCTACAACAATTACTTTAAAACCAGGGCGTAGTGGAAAATTTAAAGTCTTTGTAAAAGCTCCAAAAGGCGCTCCAAGGGGTGAGTATTTAGTAACTGTTGGAGTTAAAGAGATAGCATTACCAAAACTTAATTCAACAGATACATCTTCAGTTCAAATTTTAACACACTTAAAAATGGATTTAGCAGGATATATAGGAGATTTAATTCCCAAAATATTTTTAAAAGATTTTTCAGTTACTTTAAATGATAATAACCTTAATTTCCATGGATTAATAGCCAATGTTGGTGAAAGAAGAGGTACATTAGATTTTTACTTAGCTGAAAACAAAGGGAAAAACCCTATTTATGTTGGGAATTTAAGACTTCTAAAAAATGAGAAAATTAAAGCTTCAAAACTAAATCAAAAATTAACAAAACATGATAAAGATTTAATAAAAAATTTTTCTAAATACAATATTTTAATTATTAAAGATTCATTAAGTAAAAAAGTCTTGTATGAGAGAGAGATTAAATAGTTAAAGGAGGTGTTATTCTTGAAGTTAAAATCAGTAATATATCTACTAGCATTTCTATGCTTCTCACTATTAACTCATTCAGCAGAGTTCACTTTAGAGGAGCTAAATGAATTAAAAGGTTTAAATATGATAACAGAAGAGGAGTATCAAATCCTTTTAAATGAGTTAAAGGGTGTTCAAGAAAGAGAAAACTTTTTTAATTTAAAAGTTAATGGAGCAAAAGTTAGTGATGTATACCCAGTTATAGTTCAAGATAATAAAATATACCTTCCTGTTATAAATCTATTTAATACAATAGGCTTTAAAGACTATACAATCCAAAGTGAAATTTTAAAAGCAACTTTAGGAACAGAGGTTAGAGAGATTACACTAAAGCCAAGTGATTCCTATGTTATAGTAGAGCAAAGTGATTTCTTTGTAGAGAGTGAAAAGTTTAAAGAACTATTTTTAAGAGAGTTATACTTAGATCAAGAAAACTCAAGTGTTTCAATGAGACTTAGCTTTGAAACTACAGCAGAGATAGAAGCATATTTAGCTAATGTTAAAGATGGATTAATTGATGCAGAAAACGCTGGAGAACTTATGTTTACAAGTGAGCGTACTCTATTTGATGTGGGATATATGCGTTTTGATTTCCAAGGAGTTTTAAATAAAGCTGGAAAGGATTCTGAAGATAGAAAATTAGAAACTGATTGGACAGGAAATTTAGAATACCAAGGACCACTTTTTTATGGAGAGTTTACAGCAGCTTATGATGTGAGAAATAGTGAACTTGGAAATACAAGTTTATACTATCCTGATATCTATAAAAATCACTCTTTAAAATTAGAAAATAATGGTAGCGGAGGAGCTAGGGAGTGGGCAGCAAGCTTTAAAAAAGAGCGTGGGTATTACATTAAAGGTAAAAACTATGTAATTCGTGAAACTGTTCCTATTGGAAGTAGAGTAGAGCTGTTATACTTGGGATTTCCCATTGAAGTTAAAGACGCTGTAGATGGAACTATAGAGTTTGACAATTCAGAGATTCAAGAGAATAGACGTTACACTTTAAGAGTTTATCAACCAGATGGAAGAATATATACAATAGATATAGATACTGCTGCAAACTATTTTCAACAAAACAAAGGAGAGACAGAGTATGATATCTCTTTCCGTGAAGTGGATCAATATGATAGATACTCAATAAATGCTAATCTATATCACGGTATCACTCAAAATCTAACTTTAGGATTAGGATATGTACATGAACCTGAGGATGTTGGTGATGGACGAATTGAGTATTTAGAGCATATTAGAGGAGAGGTTGTATACAGTAACTATATTTATAGATTCCCATACACTTTAGTTCTTGGAACAGAGCGAGCACTAAATACAAGTGTAGTTAATGAAGAGGGAGTTAGTAACAAAGATAGATATTCGTATGATGGAACATTCCAAATTGATATAAAAGATTTTAGATTTATAATTGATAGAGCACAATATGGAAAATATTTTGATGAAAAATCAGATGAAAGTTACTCTATAACATATAATCCAACAGGAATTTTTCAAATTAACTATGAGTGGAGTAAAACAAAATATAATATAGACCAAGATGATAACAATGATGAAAGTGTTGGTTTAAATATTAGTAAAGGTTGGAAAGATTTTCTACTTTCTCTAGATTACAATAAGTCCTTAAATCAAGAGGATAGTTATGAAGTTAATATGTATTACAATGGATTTAAAAAGTATAACGTACAACTTACAAACTACTGGTTAGAGGATGGAAAGGATTTAGAAACAACTTTAAGATTAACAAATAAAAATATCTTTAGTATATTTGATTACTCCCTAGAGTTTGGCTATTCAGATTCATACAAAGAAAAATTTACATTTAGATTCACTTTAGATTATGATAACTGGTTTAGAAGTGAAGTTAACTTTGATGAAAGTGGTGCTCAAAGATACTCTGCTGGTATAAATAGAGTTGTGGATTTGAAAAATATTAGAAAGCCACTGGAAAGCATTGATAGCACTAGAGTTAAAGTTATAACTTTCCTAGATAAAAATGATAACGGAATTATGGACGCTGATGAGGAAAGAGTAGACTATGTAGCTGTAAAAATTGGAGACCAAGAGATAGATACTGATGAAAATGGAGAAGCTATGTTCTTTGGAGTTCCTAATAAAATAGTTTATGATATGAAACCAACAATTAGAAAACCATCATATACAATTGGAGATACAAAGATAAAAATACTAGGACAACAAGTTGGAACAGTTACGGCACATATTCCTATAAAACCAATGGTTACTATAGTTGGAGAGATTCAAGTAGATAAAAATTTAAATTTGAAAGATAAAGAAAAAGAGGCTTTATTTGAAAATATACTTATTAAAGTTTTAGATGAAAAAGGCAAGTTAATAGAGTATTTAAATCCAGAAAGTGATGGAACATTTGAAGTTAGTGGGTTATATGCTAGAAAATATATGTTACAAATTGAATATATAGGTGTGGATAATAAAGCCAGAAAGATCGCTGAGAATGTAGTGTTGGGGTACTATGATGATAGAGAGAACAGGTTTATTATCCACTTAGATAAAGAAAGATTAACACTTAAGCAGATATTCTTAAGTGAAGGAGGAAAGTATGAAAAAGTTATTAGTTCTAATACTAGTCCTTCTAAGTTGTAATATATTGGCAAGTGAGTTGGTTCATATACCAACTACCTTGCCTCTTTTACCAGAGGATTATGAAAACCAGCCAAATCTTTTGCCAGCGATTCCTCTTATTCCAGCTTTACCTAGTGAAGAGTCTACAATAGATGGAACTGGAGAAGAGGTAAAATGGAAGTTAGAAGATTCATATACAATACATTTAGATACAAAAGTTAAAGCAGTTGTACCTTTAGAAATTATAACAGATGTTGATATAAAGGCACTTATTATAGATGATGAGCAAGTTACAATACCATTTGAACTAGAGATGAATAAAGAACCTGATAAGCAAAATTTCTATGTTTTAAATTATAGTGAAACTGAGATAGACATAGATGGAGATGGTACTTTAGACACGTTTATATATGCACCAAAATATATTAACAAAAAGCTAGTTACTGATAACTATCTATTTATAGATGGTAAAAATATATCTCGTGAGGGTGTACATAAGAAAAAAGTTTATATAACTGTTGAATTAAATGAGAGGAGATAGTCATGAGAAAAAATATAGTTTTGATAGTCTTTATGACTATCTTTTCAATGAGTTTTAGTGAGATAAAAGTAAAAATAGTTGAGCCACTTAGATTTCGAGATATAAATCACACAGAGGTTGGACCTAACCAAGTTGTAGCAGTATCTCATGTGGAAATCTATACAACTGATAAAGAAAAAGATTTAGGAAAGAGAATAACTTTTAAATTTCCGAATTTTGTTAATATGACGAATAGAAAAAAGTGGGTAAAAGTTGAAAGAGTTGGAATGGATCGAAAACAAAATGAGATAATACTTGAAAATGAGAGGGAGTTAGTTAAGTTTTATGCTATTTTAGATAGACGTGAACTTGATAAAGGTGAAAGTATTGAGGTTATAGAGGGAGAGTATGTTGGGCAATTACCAATAGTTATGGGAGTGTACTCATTGGTAAATGCAAATACAAAACCAGTAGAACCAATACCAAATCCTGAAGGGGAAAATAGACCACAGATATTACCTATATTTCCAGATGAAATACCAAATGAAAACAAAGGGGGAGAGCTATGAGTAAAAAGTTAAAGAGTTTTCACAAGCTCTTTTTTATAATATTTTTTTCTTTTTTATTCTCTTCAATTGTTGAAAGTGGAAACACACCTGATCTTCCAGATAGAATAGCACCAGAGCTAGAAAAAATAGAGGCACTTCCTAGAAGGACAAAGCCAGCTGAGTTAAATATAGAAGTTACAAAGATAAAAAGTGAACCTTTAGAAGATGTATATATAGATAGGAAAAATAAAAATATATACGTAGACTTTTCTAAAAAAAGAGAGCAAGCTCTTAAAGGAGTTAAAGATACTGAAGATTTAGAAAAAAAATATAATTTAATAGTGAGCGAAAGTGTTCAAGGTGATAGTGAAGTAAATGGAAGAAGTAAAATCAAAAATAAAAGTAATTCACAAGTTATGAGTTATGAAGTAGTTGAATATCAAGGAAAAAAAGTTTTGAAAATACCATATGAAAATGAACCAGAGAAATTTTATATATCAGTTCAGGAAAACGGAAGTGGAAAGCTTATAAAAGTATACGGGGTGGATATTGAAAAAGCTCGCAATGTAGAAAAGCAAGTTATTGAAAGAAAAGAAGCAACAGTTACATATTTGAATGGATATCATAGAGAATGGATAACACTTAATAGCAATGGAAGTATAAATGGTAATGGAGTAGAATTAACTAAAGAGAACTTTACATCTGGAAATATAACAGGATTTAATTATGGATGTACATCAATTAAACATAATCATAATATTTTAGTAGGTATAGAGAATAATACACCTGTTCAAATACCTGAAAGTTTGGGAGCAAATTATAGCGATAGATATATATCAATTGGAGAAATGCAAATATTTATGAGAATTTCATGTAATGGGGATTATATACAATTTTATATAAGTAAATTACCAACGAATAAAAAAACTTACAAACTTAAAATCCTTTATACAAATACAACTGGTCAAATAAAAGAGCACACCCTAAATCTAACTGAAGGTTATCTTGAACAATTGATGACAATTACAAATTCGTTGAGTGATATTATAATACAAGATGTTGAAAATATTACACAAGATATTTATACTTTTGGCAATGTGAGTTTAGAACAAACTAGTCAAACAGTTCTATACGATCAAGCATTTCCTGTAATAGGATTAGGTCCTGAATTAGAAATAAATAGAGATGGATGGAGAGCTGAAACTTATAATCCTAACGAAAAAAGAACCATTTCTATTATAGATAGTTTTAAAGATGGAAATAACAATATTTTAAATGCAAATTTATATTTTACAGATATAAATCCAAATGGTGGCACTTTATTAGAGAGGTCGACACAAGTAGGAAAAAAAGAGATAACAGCAATGGGTAGTCATAAGCTTAATACTAAAGAGAAAATAGGTGGAAATCTTGTTGCAGAAATAAATTTGGATGAACTAAAAACTATTCTTAGTAATTTTAGAAGTGTCAATTCAACGGAACTTACACTTTCATCTTCAAAACCAGTGGGAGAACAACTAACTTTTGCAGGCGGACAATATACCTATAGTTATACTTGGGGTAAATATTTATACTATTATTTAGCTAATCAACCTAAAGTATTTAAAAAAAGTGTAAAATATCCAAATATAAAAATAGTAAAGCCACAAATAACTGAAAACTCGCAATTAGAAATCAATAAGACTCTTAATACAAATAATTATATAGTCTTTAATGCTAATGGTATAAATCCAGAAGTAGGAGTAGTTTGTCCGATACCTGGAACTAGAAGTTTGAAGTCTTTACATTTTAATGGGACATATACTTTAAATAATGGTAATAAAATAGATATTGACGCTACAGGAAACTCAGTGATAAATACAATAAATATTTTTAATGGATTGAACACTTTAAATTTAGAAATTAAATATGAAGGCAGATATCCTAAGATAAAAATATTAAATAAACCTATGGCAGGAATTTATAAATTAAACATAAAACATTATGAACCAAGTGGATTAGAAAGATTAAACTACAATTTAGATATAGTTATTAAAGAAAATTTTACTAAAGAAAGATTAGCAACAATAACTTATTTAAAGGGATATGATAGATTAATGTTAGATAAACAAGGATTTGAAAAAATTAATTTTGATACATGGGGAAACCCAAATGTAAATACAAGTACCAATGAATATATAAAAGTTGATATAGATGGAGAATTTATATCAGGATTAACTGGGGGTAGTACTGTAAAAATAAAAAATAAAAATGGAGAATTAATAAAAGAAGTTAGTGGTATTGAAAAAGAGATAGACTTAGGAGAGGTGAAACTATTTTTTAGTAATCAGGGGTTCTTTAGTTTACAAATGAAAACAGTAGAAAATCAAAAAATATTTGAATACATAATTGAACATTATAATAATAACGAATTGGAGTTAAAAGATAAATTAAATATAAAATCTATTCAAGAAAACGTTATTGATAGAGAAGCTACGTTAAATTATAAAGAGGGATATGACCACTATTTTGTAAAAAAAGTAGACATAGACTCTCAAGGACAAATTACACCAGGGATACCAGTAGAATTAATAAGAGATAACTTTCCTAGTGGGTTTATAACAGGTTTAAATACGTCTCCTGCAAATGATTATGAGATAAAAGTGAAAATAATAAGATTGAATTTAGATGGGACTGATTATATCCCAAGAGAAGAGAAAGTAGGAGGAATAGAAGAATCTCTAATAATGAATGATTTTGATTTAACAGTGGGAAAAAATGGTATGTCTGTTATAGTTAAGAACTTAAATAATTCTAATAGTTATAAATATAGAATAGAACAGTATATAGAAGTTGGTGGAATAAGAGTATTAAAAAATAAAGATATTTTGAATATAAGAAGTAAAAATATAAATAAGGAGTTTGAAGTAACATGGAATATGAAAGATATAATTATTATTCCAGATCCAAATGGAGATCCAAATAAAACAAAAATTGAATATCCAGATAATTGGGTAAAAATAACTCAATTAGTAGATGATAAGAAAAAATTTCCAATAATTGGAATTAATCAAGTTTTAGGAGAAATGCAAAATATTTGGAGTCTAGAAACACAAACTCCTTTAAATCCAATTAACCATAAACCTTTTGCAAGTTTAGCTATTACTTCATCAAATGGAAGTAATATAAAAGTTCCTATAAATATAAGAGAAACACCATTTCAAAAAGCAGAAAAATTTTTAGTTTATGATCGTGGAGATATGACAAATAGAAATACAGCTGTTGGAGCGTACACACCTTTAAATTCTTTAAATATTTCACCTTTAAATAATGAAGTCCAAGTAGATTTTGAAATGATTTTTGAAAATATTCCAACAAGTCAAATGGAAGCTATATTAAAGTATGCAAAAGAAAAATTTGAACAAGGACAAACTAAAGTAGAAATACCATACTTAGATTCTAAAAATTTTCATAAAATATTAGCTATAAGAGGTCTACAAGAAAGTACTGAGTCAAATCAAATTAAGTATAGAGTAAATAATAGTAATATTTTAACTTATGGAATTATAGATTTTCCAAAAATCTATGTAATTAAAGATGAAAATATGATAGAGAGTAATACAGCTACATTGAATTTTAAAAATCCAGTACCTAAATCAAATAGAGATATATCAGGAACATTTGATATAAAAAATGGAACTATAGAACCAAATAATTTGCCAGAATATAATCATCCTAGTTCTTTAATTGTTGAAGGATTGACATCTTCTTGGCATGGAGTTGCAAATATTCCAGAATATCATAAAATAAAAATATATTCAGGAACAGATATAGGAGAGGGGATAACTCCAGAAGCGGAGTTTATGACGACAGAAAATGGAGAAATAAAAGGAGTTCATACAATAAAAACAAAAAATAATAAATATGTTTTTATGAAAGGTAAAAATACATCATTAGCTGTTGGAGTTTTAGAATGGAATTTTATGGAAGTATTGGAAGAAGTTATAACTTTAGTACATTATAATAATGTGGGAAGAATAATTGCAAAAGATACCTATAAAATGAATATAGAAGAGTTTTTACCTAAAAAATATTTAGATGTTACAAACTCTACTCTTATAAATAAAATAGATGTAAATAAAACTTTAAAGGTAACAGTTGATGCAAGACAAGATTTTATAGAGTTAGGAAGTCTTAAATTGGAAAATTATCAAAAGGACATAACAAAAACAGTAGAAGATACAAAAGGAATAAAAATAGAGGCTTTATCAAAGGAAATAACTTTATCAACAACTTCAGATAATGTATTTTTAAAAGGTAATTTAAAGTATGATAATGGAAATAAAGATATATCAAATCCCAATGAGAGCGCTAACTTAAGATTTGTATTATCTCAAGAATCTATAGATAATATAGAAAATTTGATAGGAAAAACATTTTCGTTAATGACTCCCCTAGAATTAATAAAAATTAGTGGTGGGAAAAAAAATGAGGTCCTTTTAAATAATCTAATCATAACTTTAAGTAATGCTCAAAGTGGAAATTTATCAAGTATGACTTATATATCAACAGTTACAAATTTAAAAGTTAAAGATATAGATAGTGTAATTGCTACTAATAAAACTAAATTTGATTTAGATGGACAAATGACTTTAAGGCAAATTAATAGTGGACAAGGAAATTCAGTTCCAGCAATAGCTATTGGTAATTATACTGTATGGAAATTTGGAGTTGATGGAATAGCAAAAAGAGATAGAAGTAATTCTAGAACGAATAGAACAGAGTTAAAAGTTCAATATGAAATAGTTGGAAGTAATCCAGTGAAAAAGATAGAAGTTTTTCCAGAATTAACTAAATCAAAAACAAAAGCAACTCAAGATAATTTAAACTATAATAGGCCAATAAAATTATATATAGAGAAAAATTCTGATGATAAAATTTTAACAGCAGTATCATATGCTGAGTACAGAGATACTATGAGTGAAAGAATAACAACAGGTTTAACTTTAAATATTCCGATAGAACAATTAAAAGTCATAAAAAATGAATTAAAAAATATAAAAGGAGATATTATAGAAATAAAGCCGATAGGAGAAAATGCTAAAATAGCATATATTCATGGAAGAGATATTGGAGGAAGTGGAGTTTCAACCAATGGAAATACATTATCATTACCTACAGATACAAATATTACGAGTAGATATATAGAGGAGTTACTTCCAAGTATATTCGTAGATAAAGAAAAATTAAATAAAAATTTAGAGATTAATCTTTTACCAACATATCCTTTAAAAGATGAACAAGAAAAAATTATTTTTAAAAGTACAGAACCTCCATTTTATTCAGCTGGGAAAGTAATAATAAATCCTACTAATGATAATAGAGTAATAGAAGGATTAAATTATCAACATAAAATCAAATTAACTTTACCAGGAGGTGAAATAAAGGAATATACTACTTCACTTGATGGATCGATAACTATAAAAGAGATTATAGAAAAAAATGCTAAAAGTATAACTTTAAATATAGATTATAAATCAGGAAATGAAGTGCATGTTTGGGTGACAAATAGAAATGGAATACAATATTATGATTTAGTTTTACAGCATATAGATCCTTCTGGAGATATTAGAAGAACAACAAATCTTAGAATTAATTCTGGATTAGAAGGTTCGACTTCAATAAAGCAAGGTGAGGTGGACTTAACTATTAGTTCAAGATATAATCCAATAGATGGTCAATTAAATAGTGAACCTATTTTAATAACTAAAGATGGAATAAAGTATCAAACAGAGGTTCTAGATTTAAAGCTTTTAAATGGTGATTATCCTGTTGAACTAAAAGTTGGACAAAAGGCGTATATACGAAGTACAGAGATCTTGGAAAATAATTATACAACAATTACTTTAGGTAAAGGAACTAAAATTAAAGCAAAAAGGGAAGCTAATGGAGATTTGAAAATTAAACCTATCTATTGGAATTATAATGTAGAAGACGAGTTTGTATTAGAATATAAAACAGAAGATACATTGACTAATCAATATAAGTTTAATGTAAAATGTCCTGAGTTCTTTATAGCATCATCTGGAGTTTTAGATTTTGGAAAGTTATATAAATTTGGAAGCCCCCAAGATAAAACAGTTACAACAAATATAGATCTACATTATAATACGAATGTAATTGCTGAATATTCTTTGGATATTTCTCAAGGAAAGTTAAATATAGGAGCTGAAATTTTTGAAAATTATCTATACTTAGATGATAATAAAACTTTATTAGTTAAAGATTTATTTTTAGGAGAAGAATTAGGAAAAGAAACTACAAAAAGAATACTTCCTTTAACGGGGACAATCCATGGTCCAAGTATTCTAAAAGCATCAGAGGGAAAATATGAAAAAACTATACAAATTTTAATTCATTTAAAATAGAATAATAATAAAAAAATAGTACTATAGAATAAGTGGAAATGTTCTATTAGTACTTTTTTTATTTTTTTATAAAACTTTTTTTAATAAAAAGGAACGAAAAGAAAACGGTTGAAGAAACATTTAAATAAAAAAATTAAAGAGGGGTGAAGTTAATGAGAGATAAAAGATACTTAAAAAAGATATTATTTTTATCAGCTTTTCTTATTGTAGTACGGAGTGTTTACACAGAAGAAAAGGTGGATAACCAAATTATTTTAAAAGAAATTTCCACAAATACTGATGTTCAAGTTGATTTAGATAAACCATACGAAGAACAAAATTTAATCACACCAGGTAAAATAATTTTAAAAAATAACGGGGGATATATTTATTCCATAGTCGATCCAATTCCAAGAGAACCCAAGCTTTCAATAAAAGCAAATAAAAAACAAAATATAGACTCTGAGAGAGTCGAGTTTTTTATGTATACAAATTATCAAGAGATTATAAAAAAATGGGAGATATTGGTTTATGATGAAGAAGATATTCATAAACTTGATCCAATAACAAAATTAGAAGGAACAGAAATTATTTTAAATAAACCCATAGTTTTTGAATATTCTAAAGAGAAAATAAAAGAGGGAGATAAGTATTTTTATACTTTAAAAGTTTATGATAAAGATGGTCGTTTTGATCAAACAGATATTTATCCATTAGAGTTTGTATCTCCTATTAATTCAAATAAAAGTGTAGATATAGCAAATAGTATTTATGGAGACGATGGAGTAGTTACAAGAAATATTCAACTTAAAGGCTCTAAAGTAAGAGTTTATGGAAAAGACTTGCAAGGAGTTCAGAAGTTATCTATAAATAGTCAGCCGGTAAATTTAGATTATAAGGGAGATTTTGCATATGAATATTATACTGACATGATAGGAGATTTAAATTTGCCTGTCTTAATGACAGATATAGAGGGAAATGAATATAACTATGGAATGGATATATATCTTCCATCAAGTTATAGTTTTGCAGTAGGAATAGCTGATTTATTTGTAGGTAAAAATTATGTCTCTGGTAGTGATGCAATTCTTCAAGATAACTATAAATATGATGAAAACGTATTTTCTTCTGGTAGATTAGCTTTTTATTATAAGAAAGTATGGGAAGATTATAGATTAACAGCTCAAGCGGACACTTGGGAACAAGAGACTAAATATTTATTTAAAGGATTCTCTAAAAGAAGACCAAGAGATTTATTCGAAAAATTAGAAAGAGATGATATTGAATTTAATTTAGGAGACGAGTCAACGTATTATAAAGATACTGATACTGCAGGTAAGTTTTATGTGAAATTAGAAAAACAAAAGTCTAGTATTTTATGGGGAAGCTTTAATACTGGATTTACAGGTAATTATTATGCAGACTATGATAGAAGTTTGTATGGTCTTCAAGGTTTATATAACAGTAATCAATCCACCAAATTTGGAGATACAAGGACTCAAGCAAATATTTTTGTAAGTGAACCAGAGACACTTTTTACAAGAGATGAATTTAGAGGAACAGGAGGAAGTGTTTATTTTTTAAGTTTTCAAGATATAGTTACGGGTAGTGCTAAAGTGAAGGTTCAAGTAACTGATGGAAGGACAGGTAGAATTTTAAGAGAGATAGTTTTACAAGATGGAAGAGATTATGATGTAAATGAACTTCAAGGTAGAGTTATTTTAAAGAATCCTTTACCATCGATAATTGCTACAACAGAAGGAGGAGTAATAAAGGATGAACCTTATTACGGAGATAATGTAAATTTAGTTGTAGATTATGAATTTTATTCTGGAGATACAGACTTTGCAAAAACAACTTACGGAGTTAGAGGGAAATCGTGGATAACAGATAATGTTGCAATTGGAGGAACATTAGTATCAGAATCTAGGGGAGATGAGTTACAAGACTATGAATTACAAGGTGTAGATGTAACTTTAAGAAAAACAGATAATACATTTATGAGATTTGAATATGCTCATTCGAAAGGAACTCAAGCTTTAGTGAATAATTTTTCTTTTAATGGTGGTTATGATTCGTTTTTAGATAGAGATAAATATGAAGAGATTATAAGTAATCCTATGAAATATTTTAACAATATATCAGGAGATGCATACTCTGTATCAGGAGAAATAGCTTTTAAAGATTTTAGTAGAAAATTTGATGATAGAGATAGTGGAACTTTTTGGTATAACAGAAAAGATAAAGGATTTTCAACAGCGGGCTTCTCAAATAGTAGCGAACACGATGATTATGGATTTACAAGTAAGTTTCAATTGACAGATAAATGGGATATTGGATTTGGAGCAAATAAGTTTAAAGAAAACGATTCAGATTTGTATACAGGATACCCAATATCACTAGAAGAAGATAGAATAAATACAACTATAGGATATCAATACACAGAAAAATTAAAGTTATCCGCTGAAATTGAATATTTAAAAAATAAAGAAAATGGGGTAGAAGACTTAGATAATCTTAAGGAAGAAGCAGTATTAGCAGGAGTTAGAGCGGATTATGAGTTTCAGCCTAACAGAACAATATATGGAATAGTTCAAACTGCAATCTGGGATGAAAATTATGGAGCAAATAATATTTATACTTTAGGGACAGATTTAAGAGTAACAGATAAATTTAAATTAAATGCAGAAGGTAGTACAGGAAACAAAGGTAATGGTGTTGAAATATTAGGAACATATGACTTTACTCCAGAGCATAGTCTTTATATGGGATATGCATTAGATGATAATGATGACTTTGGATCAAATTATGGCCAAGAACATACATTCACAATTGGACAGAAATTCTTGTATGATGAAAAGACATCTATGTATCATGAAAATCAATTTTTAAAAGACAATGTTGGGAAAGGTGTTCTACAATCTTATGGAGTAGATTATACATATTCTGAAGATATGACAATTGGAGCATTAATTCAAGATGGTGATTTAGAAACTTATGATGGAAATTTATCAAGAACGTCTGTAAGTCTTTATAGTAGATATTATAAGAGAGATTTTATGATAAAAAATAAACTTGAATTTGGAAAAGATAGAGGTGCAGGAATGTCAGCTGATAGATGGGCTACGATAAATAGAGGAAAGTTAATATTAAGTGATGAATATACTTTATTTGGAGAATTTAACTATTTATATAGAGATGCAAAAATAGAAAAAGATGACAGATCAATTGAAACAGGATTGGGATTAGGATATAGACCTATTTGGAATGATAGATTAAATCTTATAGGAAAGTATGAATATGTACAAAATATTGGGGTTAATAATCAATTCAATGCAACAAATGATACTAAAGCTCATATCTTATCTTTAGAAGGAATATATGAATTAACTCAAAGGCTTGATATTGGTGGGAAATATGCATTCCGTACAGAAGAACTTCGTGCAGGTAGAGGAGAGGGTGATTGGTTTAATTCGAAACTGGATTTATATGCAGTTAGATTAAATTATGAGGTTATTAAAAGTTGGTATGCTTTTGGAGAATATCATCTATTAAGAGATATAGAGGATAATTCATATGAACATGGTGCAATTTTAGGAGTTTATAAAGAAGTTCAACAGAATTTGAAAGTTGGAGTAGGATATAACTTTACTAAATTCGATGATGATTTAAGTGACTTAGACTATAATGCTAAAGGTTGGTTTATTAACATTATAGGTAAATTCTAAAGAGGGAGGTTATTATGAAGTTAAAATATAAAAATTGTATAAAAAGCTTCATATTGTTTACTATATTTAATATATTATCGTTATTTACCTTTGCAATACCTGAAGGAATGAAGCCAAATGGCTCTGAAGAACCAATTCCACCTGTAATGAAAAAAACTAGAGCTATAACAAGTAGTTTTGATGTTAATGAAGGAGATGGATTTATAATTCAGGATATAGGATCAGGAAATATAATAGTAAACAAAAAGAACTTAGTAAACGGTAATAATAGTATAACACCAAAGACTTTAAATGTTGGTGGAAATACAAATAATGCATTTGGTTACAATTCTAAAGATAATTATATATATGGAATTCAAATGGTAACAAATTCAGGACACAACTTAATAAAAATAGGTAAAGATAGTGGAACAGTAGGATTTTCTTTAGGGAAAATAACTGGAATATCATTAAATGAATCTATATTTATAGGAGATTTTGATAAAGATGGAAATATGTATGTAGCTGGAAATAATAATGTTTATAAGATAACAATAGCATCAAATGGAACAGCAAATGCGGCGAATATAGGGAGTAGAGAAAGTAGTACTTTTGCAGATTGGGGTTATACTGAAATCAATGGAAAAGAAAGGTTTTATTATATTTTAAATAATGGTACTTTAAAATATTATGAAAAAAGTGGAGGAGGATTGACAGGACCTACTCAAGTAACAACAGGATTAAGTACAGATAGAGGAACAGTAGTTGCAGTATTTATGGCAGGAACAAATATGTTTTATAATCCATCAGGAACAAATACTATTTATAAAGTGGATTTAACAGCGATTACACCAACTTCTTTATCATTTACATCTTTGGAAAATACAACAACTAGTGGAGATGGAGCTAGAAATTATTCTAAATTAATTCCAAACTTGGCAGTAGGTAAAGAAATTACAAATGGAGTGATAGACACAAATGGAGATAAAATTTTTTCTCAAGGTGATGAGATTAAATATAAATTAGTTATAAAAAACTCAGGAAATTATCCTTTAGGTGCAGATGATATATCTAAATATATTATTTCAGACAAAGTAGATTTAAATAAGGTAGAATCAGTGGCAACAAATGTTGTAGCGAAAAAATTTCCTACATTAATTGGAGGTATAGGAACAGTAGTTAATGTAGTACCAACAACATTGACATATGATTCTACAGGAAAATTTGAATTAGCTTCAGAATTAGGTAAACTTCCAAGATTAGAAATAGGTGAGAGATTAGAAATAGAATATACTTTAAAAATAAAAATATATGACTTTAGTGGAGATACAGATAGGATAAATAATACTGTTACGGGAGCAATTCCAAATAAACAAGTAACAAGTGATAGTCAAGCAAGTGTAGTAATATTAAAACCATTAGTAATAGCAACAAAGATATCAGATAAAACAGGTCAAGTGGTTCAACCTGGAGATGAGATAGAATATACATTAACATTGACAAATACAGGAAAAGTACCATCGAATAATTATCCTGTAAAAGATAGTTTATTAACTAATGAGGGATTATCAAAACCAACATTAACAATAACGGGAGGAACCTTAACAGGGGATATATTCGAAAATAGTGGAGGAACAATAACAGTACCTGCGCAAGTAGGAACATCGCCAGGTGTAGTAACTATAACATACAAAGTAATAGTTCCTACAGATTATGCAAAACCAACAATAGTTAACTCATTAAATAGTGGTCAAGAGATAGTAATCAATGTTGAAAAACCAGTAGTTTTATCAACAAAGACATCAGATAAAACAGGTCAAGTAGTTCAAGCAGGAGAAGTAATAGGTTATACATTAAAACTAACAAATACAACGAAAGTAGATGCAAAGAACTATGTAGTAAAAGATACGCTGTTAAGTAATCCATTGTTAACAAAACCAACAGATGTATTAGTAGAAGGAGGAACGTTAACAGGAGATATATTTGATGGTGCAGGAGGAAGTGTAACAGTACCAGCAGGAAAAACAGTGACGATAACATACACAGTAACAGTACCAAGCGCGTATCCAAATGAGACAATAGTAAACTCAGTAAATAATGGAGAAGAAGTAGTAATAGAGTATGATGATCCAAATGTATCAGTAGTGAAGACATCAGATAAAACAGGTCAAGTAGTTCAAGCAGGAGAAGTAATAGGTTATACATTAAAACTAACAAATACAACGAAAGTAGATGCAAAGAACTATGTAGTAAAAGATACGCTGTTAAGTAATCCATTGTTAACAAAACCAACAGATGTATTAGTAGAAGGAGGAACGTTAACAGGAGATATATTTGATGGTGCAGGAGGAAGTGTAACAGTACCAGCAGGAAAAACAGTGACGATAACATACACAGTAACAGTACCAAGCGCGTATCCAAATGAGACAATAGTAAACTCAGTAAATAATGGAGAAGAAGTAGTGATAGAGTATGATGATCCAAATGTATCAGTAGTGAAGACATCAGATAAAACAGGTCAAGTAGTTCAAGCAGGAGAAGTAATAGGTTATACATTAAAACTAACAAATACAACGAAAGTAGATGCAAAGAACTATGTAGTAAAAGATACGCTGTTAAGTAATCCATTGTTAACAAAACCAACAGATGTATTAGTAGAAGGAGGAACGTTAACAGGAGATATATTTGATGGTGCAGGAGGAAGTGTAACAGTACCAGCAGGAAAAACAGTGACGATAACATACACAGTAACAGTACCAAGCGCGTATCCAAATGAGACAATAGTAAACTCAGTAAATAATGGAGAAGAAGTAGTAATAGAGTATGATGATCCAAATGTATCAGTAGTGAAGACATCAGACAAAACAGGTCAAGTAGTTCAAGCAGGAGAAGTAATAGGTTATACATTAAAACTAACAAATACAACGAAAGTAGATGCAAAGAACTATGTAGTAAAAGATACGCTGTTAAGTAATCCATTGTTAACAAAACCAACAGATGTATTAGTAGAAGGAGGAACGTTAACAGGAGATATATTTGATGGTGCAGGAGGAAGTGTAACAGTACCAGCAGGAAAAACAGTGACGATAACATACACAGTAACAGTACCAAGCGCGTATCCAAATGAGACAATAGTAAACTCAGTAAATAATGGAGAAGAAGTAGTAATAGAGTATGATGATCCAAATGTATCAGTAGTGAAGACATCAGACAAAACAGGTCAAGTAGTTCAAGCAGGAGAAGTAATAGGTTATACATTAAAACTAACAAATACAACGAAAGTAGATGCAAAGAACTATGTAGTAAAAGATACGCTGTTAAGTAATCCATTGTTAACAAAACCAACAGATGTATTAGTAGAAGGAGGAACGTTAACAGGAGATATATTTGATGGTGCAGGAGGAAGTGTAACAGTACCAGCAGGAAAAACAGTGACGATAACATACACAGTAACAGTACCAAGCGCGTATCCAAATGAGACAATAGTAAACTCAGTAAATAATGGAGAAGAAGTAGTGATAGAGTATGATGATCCAAATGTATCAGTAGTGAAGACATCAGACAAAACAGGTCAAGTAGTTCAAGCAGGAGAAGTAATAGGTTATACATTAAAACTAACAAATACAACGAAAGTAGATGCAAAGAACTATGTAGTAAAAGATACGCTGTTAAGTAATCCATTGTTAACAAAACCAACAGATGTATTAGTAGAAGGAGGAACGTTAACAGGAGATATATTTGATGGTGCAGGAGGAAGTGTAACAGTACCAGCAGGAAAAACAGTGACGATAACATACACAGTAACAGTACCAAGCGCGTATCCAAATGAGACAATAGTAAACTCAGTAAATAATGGAGAAGAAGTAGTAATAGAGTATGATGATCCAAATGTATCAGTAGTGAAGACATCAGATAAAACAGGTCAAGTAGTTCAAGCAGGAGAAGTAATAGGTTATACATTAAAACTAACAAATACAACGAAAGTAGATGCAAAGAACTATGTAGTAAAAGATACGCTGTTAAGTAATCCATTGTTAACAAAACCAACAGATGTATTAGTAGAAGGAGGAACGTTAACAGGAGATATATTTGATGGTGCAGGAGGAAGTGTAACAGTACCAGCAGGAAAAACAGTGACGATAACATACACAGTAACAGTACCAAGCGCGTATCCAAATGAGACAATAGTAAACTCAGTAAATAATGGAGAAGAAGTAGTAATAGAGTATGATGATCCAAATGTATCAGTAGTGAAGACATCAGATAAAACAGGTCAAGTAGTTCAAGCAGGAGAAGTAATAGGTTATACATTAAAACTAACAAATACAACGAAAGTAGATGCAAAGAACTATGTAGTAAAAGATACGCTGTTAAGTAATCCATTGTTAACAAAACCAACAGATGTATTAGTAGAAGGAGGAACGTTAACAGGAGATATATTTGATGGTGCAGGAGGAAGTGTAACAGTACCAGCAGGAAAAACAGTGACGATAACATACACAGTAACAGTACCAAGCGCGTATCCAAATGAGACAATAGTAAACTCAGTAAATAATGGAGAAGAAGTAGTGATAGAGTATGATGATCCAAATGTATCAGTAGTGAAGACATCAGACAAAACAGGTCAAGTAGTTCAAGCAGGAGAAGTAATAGGTTATACATTAAAACTAACAAATACAACGAAAGTAGATGCAAAGAACTATGTAGTAAAAGATACGCTGTTAAGTAATCCATTGTTAACAAAACCAACAGATGTATTAGTAGAAGGAGGAACGTTAACAGGAGATATATTTGATGGTGCAGGAGGAAGTGTAACAGTACCAGCAGGAAAAACAGTGACGATAACATACACAGTAACAGTACCAAGCGCGTATCCAAATGAGACAATAGTAAACTCAGTAAATAATGGAGAAGAAGTAGTGATAGAGTATGATGATCCAAATGTATCAGTAGTGAAGACATCAGACAAAACAGGTCAAGTAGTTCAAGCAGGAGAAGTAATAGGTTATACATTAAAACTAACAAATACAACGAAAGTAGATGCAAAGAACTATGTAGTAAAAGATACGCTGTTAAGTAATCCATTGTTAACAAAACCAACAGATGTATTAGTAGAAGGAGGAACGTTAACAGGAGATATATTTGATGGTGCAGGAGGAAGTGTAACAGTACCAGCAGGAAAAACAGTGACGATAACATACACAGTAACAGTACCAAGCGCGTATCCAAATGAGACAATAGTAAACTCAGTAAATAATGGAGAAGAAGTAGTAATAGAGTATGATGATCCAAATGTATCAGTAGTGAAGACATCAGATAAAACAGGTCAAGTAGTTCAAGCAGGAGAAGTAATAGGTTATACATTAAAACTAACAAATACAACGAAAGTAGATGCAAAGAACTATGTAGTAAAAGATACGCTGTTAAGTAATCCATTGTTAACAAAACCAACAGATGTATTAGTAGAAGGAGGAACGTTAACAGGAGATATATTTGATGGTGCAGGAGGAAGTGTAACAGTACCAGCAGGAAAAACAGTGACGATAACATACACAGTAACAGTACCAAGCGCGTATCCAAATGAGACAATAGTAAACTCAGTAAATAATGGAGAAGAAGTAGTAATAGAGTATGATGATCCAAATGTATCAGTAGTGAAGACATCAGACAAAACAGGTCAAGTAGTTCAAGCAGGAGAAGTAATAGGTTATACATTAAAACTAACAAATACAACGAAAGTAGATGCAAAGAACTATGTAGTAAAAGATACGCTGTTAAGTAATCCATTGTTAACAAAACCAACAGATGTATTAGTAGAAGGAGGAACGTTAACAGGAGATATATTTGATGGTGCAGGAGGAAGTGTAACAGTACCAGCAGGAAAAACAGTGACGATAACATACACAGTAACAGTACCAAGCGCGTATCCAAATGAGACAATAGTAAACTCAGTAAATAATGGAGAAGAAGTAGTAATAGAGTATGATGATCCAAATGTATCAGTAGTGAAGACATCAGATAAAACAGGTCAAGTAGTTCAAGCAGGAGAAGTAATAGGTTATACATTAAAACTAACAAATACAACGAAAGTAGATGCAAAGAACTATGTAGTAAAAGATACGCTGTTAAGTAATCCATTGTTAACAAAACCAACAGATGTATTAGTAGAAGGAGGAACGTTAACAGGAGATATATTTGATGGTGCAGGAGGAAGTGTAACAGTACCAGCAGGAAAAACAGTGACGATAACATACACAGTAACAGTACCAAGCGCGTATCCAAATGAGACAATAGTAAACTCAGTAAATAATGGAGAAGAAGTAGTAATAGAGTATGATGATCCAAATGTATCAGTAGTGAAGACATCAGATAAAACAGGTCAAGTAGTTCAAGCAGGAGAAGTAATAGGTTATACATTAAAACTAACAAATACAACGAAAGTAGATGCAAAGAACTATGTAGTAAAAGATACGCTGTTAAGTAATCCATTGTTAACAAAACCAACAGATGTATTAGTAGAAGGAGGAACGTTAACAGGAGATATATTTGATGGTGCAGGAGGAAGTGTAACAGTACCAGCAGGAAAAACAGTGACGATAACATACACAGTAACAGTACCAAGCGCGTATCCAAATGAGACAATAGTAAACTCAGTAAATAATGGAGAAGAAGTAGTAATAGAGTATGATGATCCAAATGTATCAGTAGTGAAGACATCAGATAAAACAGGTCAAGTAGTTCAAGCAGGAGAAGTAATAGGTTATACATTAAAACTAACAAATACAACGAAAGTAGATGCAAAGAACTATGTAGTAAAAGATACGCTGTTAAGTAATCCATTGTTAACAAAACCAACAGATGTATTAGTAGAAGGAGGAACGTTAACAGGAGATATATTTGATGGTGCAGGAGGAAGTGTAACAGTACCAGCAGGAAAAACAGTGACGATAACATACACAGTAACAGTACCAAGCGCGTATCCAAATGAGACAATAGTAAACTCAGTAAATAATGGAGAAGAAGTAGTAATAGAGTATGATGATCCAAATGTATCAGTAGTGAAGACATCAGACAAAACAGGTCAAGTAGTTCAAGCAGGAGAAGTAATAGGTTATACATTAAAACTAACAAATACAACGAAAGTAGATGCAAAGAACTATGTAGTAAAAGATACGCTGTTAAGTAATCCATTGTTAACAAAACCAACAGATGTATTAGTAGAAGGAGGAACGTTAACAGGAGATATATTTGATGGTGCAGGAGGAAGTGTAACAGTACCAGCAGGAAAAACAGTGACGATAACATACACAGTAACAGTACCAAGCGCGTATCCAAATGAGACAATAGTAAACTCAGTAAATAATGGAGAAGAAGTAGTAATAGAGTATGATGATCCAAATGTATCAGTAGTGAAGACATCAGATAAAACAGGTCAAGTAGTTCAAGCAGGAGAAGTAATAGGTTATACATTAAAACTAACAAATACAACGAAAGTAGATGCAAAGAACTATGTAGTAAAAGATACGCTGTTAAGTAATCCATTGTTAACAAAACCAACAGATGTATTAGTAGAAGGAGGAACGTTAACAGGAGATATATTTGATGGTGCAGGAGGAAGTGTAACAGTACCAGCAGGAAAAACAGTGACGATAACATACACAGTAACAGTACCAAGCGCGTATCCAAATGAGACAATAGTAAACTCAGTAAATAATGGAGAAGAAGTAGTAATAGAGTATGATGATCCAAATGTATCAGTAGTGAAGACATCAGATAAAACAGGTCAAGTAGTTCAAGCAGGAGAAGTAATAGGTTATACATTAAAACTAACAAATACAACGAAAGTAGATGCAAAGAACTATGTAGTAAAAGATACGCTGTTAAGTAATCCATTGTTAACAAAACCAACAGATGTATTAGTAGAAGGAGGAACGTTAACAGGAGATATATTTGATGGTACAGGAGGAAGTGTAACAGTACCAGCAGGAAAAACAGTGACGATAACATACACAGTAACAGTACCAAGCGCGTATCCAAATGAGACAATAGTAAACTCAGTAAATAATGGAGAAGAAGTAGTAATAGAGTATGATGATCCAAATGTATCAGTAGTGAAGACATCAGACAAAACAGGTCAAGTAGTTCAAGCAGGAGAAGTAATAGGTTATACATTAAAACTAACAAATACAACGAAAGTAGATGCAAAGAACTATGTAGTAAAAGATACGCTGTTAAGTAATCCATTGTTAACAAAACCAACAGATGTATTAGTAGAAGGAGGAACGTTAACAGGAGATATATTTGATGGTGCAGGAGGAAGTGTAACAGTACCAGCAGGAAAAACAGTGACGATAACATACACAGTAACAGTACCAAGCGCGTATCCAAATGAGACAATAGTAAACTCAGTAAATAATGGAGAAGAAGTAGTAATAGAGTATGATGATCCAAATGTATCAGTAGTGAAGACATCAGATAAAACAGGTCAAGTAGTTCAAGCAGGAGAAGTAATAGGTTATACATTAAAACTAACAAATACAACGAAAGTAGATGCAAAGAACTATGTAGTAAAAGATACGCTGTTAAGTAATCCATTGTTAACAAAACCAACAGATGTATTAGTAGAAGGAGGAACGTTAACAGGAGATATATTTGATGGTGCAGGAGGAAGTGTAACAGTACCAGCAGGAAAAACAGTGACGATAACATACACAGTAACAGTACCAAGCGCGTATCCAAATGAGACAATAGTAAACTCAGTAAATAATGGAGAAGAAGTAGTAATAGAGTATGATGATCCAAATGTATCAGTAGTGAAGACATCAGATAAAACAGGTCAAGTAGTTCAAGCAGGAGAAGTAATAGGTTATACATTAAAACTAACAAATACAACGAAAGTAGATGCAAAGAACTATGTAGTAAAAGATACGCTGTTAAGTAATCCATTGTTAACAAAACCAACAGATGTATTAGTAGAAGGAGGAACGTTAACAGGAGATATATTTGATGGTGCAGGAGGAAGTGTAACAGTACCAGCAGGAAAAACAGTGACGATAACATACACAGTAACAGTACCAAGCGCGTATCCAAATGAGACAATAGTAAACTCAGTAAATAATGGAGAAGAAGTAGTGATAGAGTATGATGATCCAAATGTATCAGTAGTGAAGACATCAGATAAAACAGGTCAAGTAGTTCAAGCAGGAGAAGTAATAGGTTATACATTAAAACTAACAAATACAACGAAAGTAGATGCAAAGAACTATGTAGTAAAAGATACGCTGTTAAGTAATCCATTGTTAACAAAACCAACAGATGTATTAGTAGAAGGAGGAACGTTAACAGGAGATATATTTGATGGTGCAGGAGGAAGTGTAACAGTACCAGCAGGAAAAACAGTGACGATAACATACACAGTAACAGTACCAAGCGCGTATCCAAATGAGACAATAGTAAACTCAGTAAATAATGGAGAAGAAGTAGTGATAGAGTATGATGATCCAAATGTATCAGTAGTGAAGACATCAGATAAAACAGGTCAAGTAGTTCAAGCAGGAGAAGTAATAGGTTATACATTAAAACTAACAAATACAACGAAAGTAGATGCAAAGAACTATGTAGTAAAAGATACGCTGTTAAGTAATCCATTGTTAACAAAACCAACAGATGTATTAGTAGAAGGAGGAACGTTAACAGGAGATATATTTGATGGTACAGGAGGAAGTGTAACAGTACCAGCAGGAAAAACAGTGACGATAACATACACAGTAACAGTACCAAGTGCGTATCCAAATGAGACAATAGTAAACTCAGTAAATAATGGAGAAGAAGTAGTAATAGAGTATGATGATCCAAGTGTATCAGTAGTGAAGACATCAGATAAAACAGGTCAAGTAGTTCAAGCAGGAGAAGTAATAGGTTATACATTAAAACTAACAAATGCAACGAAAGTAGATGCAACGAACTATGTAGTAAAAGATACGCTGTTAAGTAATCCGTTGTTAACAAAACCAACAGATGTATTAGTAGAAGGAGGAACGTTAACAGGAGATATATTTGATGGTACAGGAGGAAGTGTAACAGTACCAGCAGAAAAAACAGTGACGATAACATACACAGTAACAGTACCAAGCGCGTATCCAAATGAGACAATAGTAAACTCAGCAAACGAGGGAGAGAATATAATAATAGAAGTAGATAAACCAAATGTTAGATTAAGACATGATGTATTTGCATATGAGGAGAAATTTGATGATTCAGACGAACTTATAAATCAAGACGAAGGGATAGTGACAGATTTTGAAAATATCGAAAATAAGAATAGCAACCCACCAGTTATACTTCCAGGTAATAAAGCAATCCATTTTATTAGTTTAATTAATCCTTCTAAGGTAGATTTGAAAGGTAAGTCAGATATAAATCATCAATTAGATGGAAAACAATTAAAAGATGATGAAGGAAATCCCATTTTTAATGAACACAAGTTCCAAGGAATTGTATTGACAAATCTAGATACAAATGAAAAGATTTTTTACAGTGAAAAAGAATTAAGTGGAGGACAGACAAAAGCTAAGAATGCAAGAATGTTACCAGAAGCTAATGAACTAAAAATAACACCAAAAACTAGTAGTTTTACATTTGAAGAAAAAATTCCTTTGAGAACAGCAATTTCTTTTGTGTTCTCTTCAACTGTTAATCCAGAAGGAACATTCAATAAAAATACGAGAATAAGTTCATATGCATTTTTACCATTTGATTCAGAACAAAATACTAGTGAGGGAGAACTAAGAAAAGCTGTAATTGTAATAGGTCGAAGAGAAGCTGATTTAGTATTAAGTAAAAGTGTAGAAATAGAAGAAGCTTCAATAGGTAAATTTGTTCCCTATACAATAGAAATCAAAAATATGGGTAAAGATTCTGTAGATAATATTATTATATCAGATAAACTTCCACCAGGATTTACATATGTAGAAGGTTCTGCTGTACAAGAACTAAAAGATGGATACGCACAGAAAAAACTTCAAGTAATAGGAACAAAAGAGATAGAGATTGGACCTATTTCTCAGATAAAATCTGGAGAAACGATAGTAATAAAATATTTACTAAAGGTTGGAGTTGGTGTAAAACCAGGAACATATAAAAATATAGCTGTTGTAAAAAATGAAAACAAAGAAAATATTTCGAATACAGATTCTGTTGATATTGATATAGTAGCAGATCCAATATTTGAGCATACAACAGTTATAGGAAAAGTTTTCCATGACAGAGACGAAGATGGAATTCAAGATTATGCTAATGCAAGAAAAGCTCATATAACAGTTAATATTCCAAAAGAGTATTATGTAAAAAATACAACAACAGTTTCTAAAGAGGGAAAAATATACTCTTTTGCTGATAATTATGAAACAATAATAATAAGAAATATTAAGGGAAGAGTGTCGGAATTAGAACCAGCAACAAATAATATGGTTGTTATAAGAAAAGAGTTAATAAAACCTGTAATGGCAAATGTGAGAGTTCAAACATTTGGAGGAACTGATATAACTCAACAAGGAAATGGTGAAGTTATAACAAATCATACTGGAGATAAAATAAAAGGAATGACCAATCAAGATATAGTAATAACTCAAAGAGTAATAAAGAATAAAGATAATAAAATAATACTTGAAGTCTTTGTATTAAATAACGGAATACAAGAGGAGGGATTACCAGGAGTAAGATTAGCAACTCCAGAAGGAATAGTTGTAGAAACAGATAGATTTGGTAGATATCATGTTCCTCCTGTACCAGAGACTTTAGGAAAGAACTATATCATAAAGGTAGATCCAACTACTTTACCAAAAGGAGCGGAATTTACAACTGAAAACCCAAGAGTTCGTCATTTAGGAAAAGTTATGATGAAGTTTAACTTTGGAGTGAAGTTACCATCTTTAAAAAATCCAGAGAAAAAGGATAAAAAATAGAAAGTATTATATTTATACAAACACATTGAAAAAGTAAGAGATCAATGATAGAATGTAGTGATTAGTAAAAATAGGAGGAGTTTTAAATTGGAAGAAAAAATCACAATTACTATGCTAATTTTACTTACAATGATGTTTATGAGAAATGTAATTTAAAATAAAAAGCCCCTTTTAAATAAGGGGCTTTTTATTTACATAAGCCAAAATATCCATATGAATATTAAATTTTAAATTATTGTATTTAGTAAGATTGATAGGAAGTGTTTCAATAGAAAGGACTCCACTATAAATATTTTTAATCTCTGTATTAGAAGAGGGTTTTAGAAAAATTTTAACCTCTTTTTTTTCATCAGGATTTAATATAAAAACTTTTGGAAAAATTTTATAATTAATTTTTTCTTCATCTATATTAATAGAAACTTTGTATAATTTTTTTTCATTAGAATCATTAATTATTAAAAAAGTTTCTGAAGAGCCTTTGGTAATATCTTTTTTGAATTCTTTTGGATAAACAGCTATACTTAAAGCAGAGTTAAAAATAGCTAAAAAAAATAAAATAAAATAAACTTTTTTCAAAAAATCCTCCTATAACTTAATATCAATTTCAATAAATTTTCTTTTATCTCCATCTAAGTTATAAGAAAAGCTATTATTTTTTTTATAAATATTTTTCTTATTAATGAAAACCTCTTTAATATCCTTATCTTTTATAGATATAATATTTTCATTAGTTTTAATATTTTCAGAAACTTTAGTTGCTTTTACAATTTCAGCTTTTACAACAACGGGAATAGAAACACTTTCACTTTTTTTTAAGTCTTTTCCAAAACAATTAAAAGTAAAGAACAAACCAAAAATAAACATAAATAAATTAAATTTTTTCAATTATAAACTCCTTTAAATAAAATATATTAAAAATAGAGTATAAAAACTAGTAAATATATAAAAAATACCAAAAAAGTATACCATAATTGATGGAATCTGTCAATTTGTATTTTTGTACCTTGAACTAAAAAATAAAAAACTGCTTAATTAAAGCAGCTTCTTAATAGAAATTTTATTTGATGTTTAAAGAAAGTAGTATGCCAGTTCCATTACCTTCTATATTAAAATTATTTCCACAAGTAATAAGAGTATCTTCTTTTCCTAAAGTATACTCGTTATTATTTACACGGATATGCCGATTTTCTTCTAAATTATAAAAAATATTAATTGCTTTAGAGGATAAGTTGTTTCCAGAAAATTCAGTTTCAAGAACCTTAAAATCTAAAAGATTAATATTCTCTTTGAAAATAAGATTAAAGTCGATACTTTTTTCTTCTGCCAAACTACTTGTATGACTATCTCCAGAAAAAAATATATGAGATAGAGGTTTTAAATAGTAATCTTTTCCATCTACATCTAATTTAACATTTCCTGATAAAAGAATAAGAAGTCGTTTATAACCTTTGAAAGATGTAAAATTATATTCTCCAGGATTTATACTTGCTGTTGATACTCTAAAATTAAAAGGACTGTTAATAGTTGAACCATCGGGATAAATATATAATTCTTTAGAAACTCCACCTGTCCAAAGGCGTTCTTTTTGATTTTCTTTCCTAACAATTTTATAATCCATAGTACCCTCCATATATTGAAGTTAATCTCAATACTTATATAGCTCATAAATTTCAAATAATCAAGGTTAAATTTTACAAAAAATAAAAAAAACTCCTTGAAAAAGTATCAAGAGAGTTATTAAGCAATCTCCATAAGAGGTTTATCTTCATTAAAAGTGTTGATAAAAGATTCTTTTTCATCAGTAGCTTCTAATCCTAAAATTATTAAATCTAGTAATTCATCCATAGTTTTACCTTTTAGTAGTTCTTTTATGTTAGCTTCAAGCATTTTTCCACCTCACCCCAAAAGTTATAATATTACACATATAATAATACAAAAATTTTACGAAATAGTCAAACAAAAAAGAGATTTTTTTCAAAAAAAATGTTATAATTTTTAGTGAAAGTGATTTTTAATAGAACAAGAGGTCGAAATGAAGAAGACAATATTACCAATACTAGTAGTTATATCTATTTTTATAATGGCAATTTACTCACCTAAATTAAGTGTGGATTTAAAAGGAAAAACAAAATTTCCACAAGAATTTGTTCAAGGTGAAGTAACTAAAGTTATAGACGAAGAGTTAATGAAAGACCCTGTTATAAAGGGAAAATTTAGAGGTGGACAAAATTTAGAAGTAAAGATTTTAGAGGGAAAACATAAGGGAGAAGTTTTTAAGGTTTATAATTCCTTAAGTGCTCTTCACAATGTGTACGCAGATGTAGGATTGAAAGCTATATTTACAGTGAGAGAAGAAAAAGAAAAAACTACAGTTTGGCTATACAATCTAAAAAGAGATCGTGCTATATATCTTTTAGGTGCAATATTTATAGGGGCTGTTTTGATTTTAGGTAAAATGAAGGGAGTCAAATCTCTTTTGGCTTTAGTTTTTACAGGATCGATGATAATCTATGTCTTATTACCATTATTATTTAAGGGTGTAGATCCAGTATCAACTTCAATATTTCTATCTTCTATAATAATAGTAGTTAGCTTCTTATTGATAGGTGGATATGATAGAAAAACATATTCAGCAATAATAGGAACTATAAGTGGAATAACTATTGCAGGATTAATTTCTTATGGATTTGGAAAAATAATGAATTTAAGTGGATTAAATTTATCAGAAGGGCAACAGTTATTATATATAACAAGAGATTTTAAGCTTCAAATAGAAGGGTTATTGTTTGTATCAATATTAATAGCTTCTTTAGGAGCTGTTATGGATGTGGCTATGTCAATATCGTCATCTGTTAATGAAATACACCAACATAAAAAAGATCTAACTTCAAAAGAATTATTCCAGTCAGCGATGGTAATAGGAAAAGATATTGTGGGAACAATGATAAATACATTGATACTCGCTTTTGCAGGAGGATCATTACCTTTGATGATGATGATATGGGGTTATGGAATGGTTTATCAGCAGTTTATAAATATACCAGCTATAGCAATAGAAATTGTGAATGCTTTAGCAGGAAGCATAGGTATAATAGCAACTGTACCAATAACAGCAGTTGTTTCAATATTATTAATAAAAAGAAAAGGGGAGGAATAAATAGTGAAAAGCACTAAATTCTTAGTTTTAGGAGCTCTTTTATCTATGGCTTTAATTGGTTGTGGGAAAAAAGAGGAAACACCTAAAACAGCAACAAACACAGAGGTTAAGGAATATAAAGAAAATAAACTTAATCTAGAAAAAAAGGTTATTACAAAGGGAGAGGCAGGACCAGAGGAAGTTACGTTATCATTTGCAGCTACATCTGATGTACATGGAAGAATATATCCATATGAATATGGAATTGATTCAGAAGATAAGAGTGCAGGATTTGCAAAAACTTATACAATTGTAAAGAACTTAAGGGAAAAGAATCCAAATTTAATTTTAATGGATATTGGAGATACTGTTCAAGATAACAGCGCTGAGTTATTTAATAACTTAGAAACACATCCTATGGTTGAAGCTATGAATACAATGGATTATGATGCATGGATTTTAGGAAATCATGAGTTTAATTTTGAAAAAGATTTTCTATTAAGAAATGTAAAAAACTTTAAAGGGTCAGTAATCTCTGTAAATATAGAGAATGAAGATGATGGATCAAAATTTGTATTACCATATCAGATTTATGATATTCAAGGAGTTAAAGTAGCTTTAGTAGGAGGAATTCCACCTCATGTTCCTATGTGGGAAGCTTCAGCTCCAGAGCATTTCAAAGGACTTACTTTTGAAGATCCAATGACAGCAGTAAAAGAAACTTTAGATGAGTTAGAAGGAAAATATGATGTGCTTGTAGGAGCATTCCACTTAGGAAGAAAAGATGAGTATGGAAAGACTGGTGTATTCGATTTAGCACAAGCTTACCCTCAGTTCGATCTTATATTTGCAGGTCATGAGCATGCGAGATATGTAACTGATGTAAATGGAACAACAGTTCTTGAGCCTGGTGCTTATGGATGGGGAGTTTCTAATGGAGAAATCAAAGTTGTTAAAAAAGATGGTAAGTGGGAAGTAAAAGATATCGTAGCTAAAAATGTAGAAACTAAAGATGTTGAAGCTGATAAAGCTATGTTAGATCAATTTAAAAATATTCATGATGAATCAAGAGCGGATGCAAATAAAGTAGTAGGAAAAGTAAATGCTAAGTTTATAGAAAGAGCAGACTATATAACTGGAGAAGATAAGGTTACAACAATGCCAACTTCTCAATTAGAAGATAATGCAATAATTGAATTAATAAATGAAGTGCAAAATTATTTTGCAAAATCAGATGTTTCAGCAGCAGCAGTATTTAATTTTGATTCAAATTTAAATGCAGGAGACTTTAAAAAGAAAGATGTTGCATTTATCTATAAGTATACAAATACTCTAATGGGTGTAAATATGACTGGTGAAAATTTATTAAAATATATGGAATGGTCAATGGATTATTATAATCAAACAGAGCCTGGGGATGTAACAATATCGTTTAATCCAAAAGTTAGAGGATATAATTATGATATGTTTGATGGAGTAAATTACAAGGTTGATATATCAAAGCCAGCTGGACAAAGAATAGTTGACGCAACAATAAATGGCCAACCAATAGATCCAAATAAAACATATAAGGTAGCTGTAAATAACTATAGATTCGGAACGCTTATGAACTTAGGACTTGTAACAGATAAGGATAAATACTATGATTCTTATGAAGAGTTACAAGACGGTGGAAGAATTAGAGATTTAATTGTAAAATATGTACAAGAAAACTTAAAAGGTGAGCTAAATCCGAAAGTTGATAATAACTGGTCAATAATTGGATTTGAAGAAAATGTTCCTGGAAAGGATGTTGTTATTGAAAAAATCAGAACAGGTGAGATAAAAGTACCTATGTCTGAGGATGGAAGAACGTTGAATGTTCAATCAATAAACATAAATAACTTATAATAGTAGTAAAAGCAAAAAAAGAGGGAAGTTTTTTCCTCTTTTTTGTTTACTTTTTTAATAAATCAAGTTACAATAAAGGGAATTTATGAAAATAAAATACTTAATATATATCATATGTGTTAGTTCTAGGAGGAAAAGATGTATCTATTAAAATTTAAAAAGAATTTAGTTGAAAAAATATGGGGCGGAAGAGGCTTTGAAACAACTTTAGGATTTCAATTGCCTACCGATGAATTATATGGTGAATCTTGGGAAGTAAGTTGTCATCCAGCAGGAATGTCTTATGTTGAGAACGGAGAGTTAGAAGGAAAAAGTTTAGAAGATATATTTAAAAAATATGGAAAAGAACTTGTTGGAGAAGAGATTATTGAAAAATATGGTGAAAAATTTCCACTTTTAATAAAGTATCTAGATATTAATGATAAGCTTTCTGTACAAGTTCATCCAAGCGATGAATATGCCTTAAGAGTAGAAAAAGAGTTTGGTAAGAGTGAAGTATGGTACGTAATGGAAGCTAGTTCAGATGCTAAGTTAATATTAGGATTGAACAAAGAGATTACACCAGAGATATATAAAGAAAAAGTGGATAAAAAGGATTTTAGTAGATTATTTAATGAAGTAAGAGTAAAAAAAGGGGATTTTATAGATGTAAAACCTGGAGTTGTACACGGAACTTTAGAGGGATCTATTTTAATATGTGAGATTCAACAGAACTCAGATACAACTTATAGAATATATGATTTTGACAGAGAAGTAAATGGAGTGAAAAGAGAACTACATTTAGATAAAGCGATGGATGTAATTGAATTTGGAAAAGATGTAGAGATAAGTTCAGAGGCTTCAAGAGAAAAGATAAAAGTTCAAGATGCAACTATTGAGGAGTTAATAAGAGGAGAATATTTTTCTATTGATAGATTATTAGTTGATGGAGTATTTCAAGATGAAAGTTATAAAAACTTTAAAATATACTCAATACTTGATGGAGAGGGAAAATTAAAGTCTAATGAAATAGAATATGAAGTAAAAAAGGGAGATACATATTTTATACCAGCAAATACATCTGTGACAATAAGTGGTAAGTTAGAGATTATGAAAAGCTATATATAAATAAAATTTTAGGGGGATGGTATATGTCAAATAAAGCAATAGCTCTACTAAAAGTTTTGTTACATGGAGATATCCATTTAGATGAAATAACAAAATATGTAGATTTAGATATTAATTCTATAGAAAGAAATATAAATGTACTAAATGAATACCTACATGAAAAAGGAATAAAACCAATAAAAAAGGTTAATAATATGTATAGTCTTGAAAATAGAGATGAAAAATTTTCTGAATTTTTCTCAAAGTTGGATATTCTTTCATCTAGAGAAAGACAAGATATATATTGCATAAGGTTACTTTTAGATGGATATATTAATTTAGAAAAAGAAAGACAAGCCATGGGCGTTTCAAGAACCACCGCAATTAAAGATTTAAAAAAAGTAAGAGAGTTTTTAGAAAAAAATGAAATAAATGTAGAATCTAGAAATTCAAAAGGAATTTTTCTTAAAGAAATTAATGAAGGGAACTTATATAATATACTTTGTGAAAAAATAATGAAATTATTTATAGACAGAGAGTTTCTTTCGAAACAAAGAAAAGAATTGCTAGAAGAGATTGATATATTAGAAGAAGAAAGATATTTAGAAATTTATTCTCAAATAACTGAAAAGTTTAAATTAAAAAAATCTTCATTTTCATATTATGCTATTTATACAATGGCAATAATTGAAAAGATAAAAGGATCTATTGATTATGATTTAAATGGAATTGAAAAACATGAAGAATTTAATGAAACATTATTAGAAATGGAAAATCTAAAGACAACGATTATACTTTCATCAGAATTTAAGAAGTTTTTAGCAAGCGTGGCATTAAAAATTAGATATAGTTGTGATTTAAATATAGATTTAAAGGAAAGCTATGAGCGTTTTATCAATAAAATTCAAGAGTTATTTGAGCTTAATGAAAAAGAGAGAAAAGAACTATATGAGCAACTTGTAAACTGTTATGCTATGGGATATTTTGATAAGAAATATGGAGTTTTATGGGTTAGAAAAAGTCCAAATTCAGAAAGATGTAAAAGACTAGGGCAAGTAGTAGAAGAGACTTTAAAAGACTTAGGAATAGTATGGTGGGCTCTTTTGTCAAACAGTTTCTCTTAAAACCTAAGCAATTTTTTTGTACTCAAAAGTTGATAATTCAAAAGCTTCATTTGGAGTAGAATATCCTAAAGAACTATGTCCTCTTTCTGAGTTGTAAAAATTTAAATATGATTGGATTCCTTTGTATAATTCCAGTGTTGTTTTATGCTCGTAAAGATATAAATAATCATATTTAATTGTTCTCCAAAATCTTTCTATCCAGACATTGTCTAAACAACGGCCTTTTCCATCCATACTTAATAAAGCGCCTGATGAAAGCACTGTTTCGATAAACTCATTACTTGTATATTGACTACCTTGATCCGTATTTAATATTTCTGGTGAACCATAAGTTTTTACTGCTTCTTTGTAACAATTAATGCAGAAATCTTTAGACATACTGTTTGACAATTCCCAAGTTAGTATTTTACGACTATAAACATCAATTATTGCAGTTAAATACATAAAACCTGTTGGTGTTTTTAAATACGTAATATCAGTTGACCATACTGCATTAGGCTTTTCAATCTTTAGATTTCTCAAAAGGTAAGGGAATTTCTGCGCTCCAGCTTTAGGTTTACTTAAATTTCTTTTAGGTGCAATTCCTTTAAGGTTTAGCTGCCTCATGAGTCTTCTAATGACTGATCTTTTTACAGGTATTCCAGCTCTATTCAAAGCTGCAGTAATACGTCTAGAACCCGCTGAAGGATCTAGACTGTATTGTTCCTTTATTTTTTCTTTTAATTGAACCTGAATATCAACTTTAGGCCTAGGAGCGTAATAGTATGAGCTTCGACTAGCGCCAAATATTCTACATTGTTCTGAGATGCTAAAATAAAGGTTTTCTTCGATTAAAGAAACTGGATTACCTAATAAATCAGCTATCTCTCGAGCTTTTTTTTTAACCAATCGTTCTCAGAGCTAAGTTTACCAATTTTAGCATAAAGCTCATGTTGTTGCTCTTCAAGAAGTTCAATCTTTTTAGAGCTAGACATATCTTTAGAAAAAACAGAGATACCCGCCGATTTAAACTCATCTACCCAACGAGATATTTGAGAAGGTGCAATATGATGTTCTGAAGCGATTTCTTGAAGAGTTTTTCTTTCTTTAAGTGCTTCCAAAACAACTGCAAATTTAAATTCTGGTGAATATGATTTTCTAGCCACAACCTCATCCTCCTAGTTTATTTTATGATATATTATACCTCAAAATTTTGCTTAAGGTAAGAGGGAAGCTGTCTTAAATCGTTAACCCATTATATAGAGATGATATATTCTGATATATTAAGATTAGCAGGATGTATAACAAACTTTTTTATGTTAGAAGAATATGGTGAGGGGTTTAAAGTATTGAGTGTATCTAGAAATATAGATAATGAATATAGCCAAAGAGTTATAAATTCTATGAAAGTTTTTTATCCTAAAATATCATTCACAATACAATCTTTTTTAGAGTTTAGATTTAAAGATAGAAAAGAAATCGAAAGTTATGATTTAATAATATCAGATACAGAAAGTTATAGTATTAAGAATCTAAGGAAAGTGAATACTTTAAGTTTAAGAGAGATTCAAAGATGTTTTATAGAATATGTTTTAGATAAAAGATTTTTAAAGTTAAAAAAATAAGAAACGTGTTTTTTATGATATAAAAAGTGTTAAAAAAAGTATATATACACACTACCTCAAAAATGATACTCTATATGTACAAATCCTTTTCTCTAATATATTCCCCCTAATATATATTTGAGAAAAATTCCAGAAGAACTCCACCCCCCGGAGTTCTTTTTTTATTATAAATTTTATTTGAATAGGTTTAAAAATAAAAAGGACGTTTTATAACGTCCTTTTTTGTTTTAAAAATTAATGTGGTAGTCTTAATTTTTAAATATTTATATTATTTGTTAGAAATCGATTCTACACCTGGTAATTTTTTACCTTCTAAATATTCTAGAGAAGCTCCTCCACCAGTAGAGATATGAGAGAATTTATCAGCAAATCCTAAAGAGATAGCAGCAGCAGCAGAGTCTCCTCCACCGATGATAGTTGTAGCATTCTCTAAGTTAGCGATAGCTTCACAAACTCCGATAGTTCCTTTAGCGTAGTTAGACATTTCAAATACACCCATAGGTCCGTTCCATACAACTGTTTTTGCTCCAACTAATTGATCAGCAAATAATTTAACTGTAGCAGGTCCTACATCTAATCCCATCTCGTCATCAGGAATTGCATCTACAGATACAACTGAGTGAGGTGCATCGTTAGAGAATTCTTTACAGATTACTGTGTCGATAGGTAAAACTATTTTTCCATTAGCTTTTTCTAATAAAGATTTAGCTAACTCAACTTTATCCTCTTCAACAAGAGATTTTCCTGTATTTTTTCCTAAAGCTTTGAAGAATGTGAACATCATAGCTCCACCGATTAATATTTTATCAGCTTTAACTAATAAGTTTTCAATAACTCCAATCTTATCAGAAACTTTAGCTCCTCCTAAGATAGCAACTAAAGGTCTCTCTGGTGCATCAACAGCTCCACCAATAAATTTGATTTCTTTTTCCATTAAGAATCCAGCAGCAGTGTTTCCTTCTCCAATGTTAGCAGCGATTCCAACGTTAGAAGCATGAGCTCTGTGAGCAGTTCCAAATGCATCGTTAACGAATAAATCTCCTAAAGAAGCCCAATATTTTCCTAACTCTGGATCATTTTTAGATTCTTTTTTACCATCTAAATCTTCAAATCTAGTATTTTGGAACATTAAGATTTCTCCATCTTTTAAGTTAGCAACAGCCTTTTCTAACTCCTCTCCTCTTGTAGCATTGATGAAAGTTACAGGTTGTCCTAAAAGCTCAGCTAATCTCTTAGCAACAGGCTCGATATTTCTTTTTTCTAAATCAGCAGCTTCTTTAACTTTTCCTAAGTGAGAGAAAGCGATTACTTTTCCTCCATTTTCTAAAACATACTTTATAGTTGGTAAAGCAGCTACGATTCTGTTTTCGTCAGTGATTTTTCCATCTTTCATAGGAACGTTAAAATCAACTCTCATTAAAACTTTCTTACCAGCTACATTTAAATCAGTTACAATTTTCTTTGCCATTTTGTATGAACCTCCCAAAATTTTTATAAATAACTTATATTTTCTTAAAAAAAAGCGGAACTAAATAGTCCCGCTATTCTGTTTATTCTGTTTTTCCTAGATGCTCTAATTACTTAGAAATTTCTACGAAGTACTTTAAAGTTCTTATTAATTGAGCAGTATAAGACATTTCGTTATCGTACCAAGCAACAGTTTTAACTAATTGCTTATCTCCAACTGTCATAACTCTTGTTTGAGTTGCATCAAATAATGATCCGAATTCGATTCCGATGATATCAGAAGATACTAATTCTTCTTCAGTGTATCCGAATGACTCGTTTGCAGCAGCTTTCATAGCAGCGTTGATTTCAGCAACAGTTACTGGCTTCTCTAAAACAGTTACTAACTCAGTTAATGATCCAGTGATTACTGGTACTCTTTGAGCAGCTCCATCTAATTTTCCAGCTAATGCAGGGATTACTAATCCGATAGCTTTTGCAGCTCCAGTTGTGTTAGGAACGATGTTTGCAGCAGCAGCTCTACCTCTTCTTAAATCTCCTTTACCGTGTGGACCATCTAATGTATTTTGGTCATTTGTGTAAGCGTGGATAGTAGTCATTAATCCTTCTACAACTCCAAACTCGTTATTTAATACGTTAGCCATTGGTGCTAAACAGTTAGTTGTACAAGAAGCTCCAGAAATTACTGTTTCTGTACCATCTAAAATTTGGTGGTTTACGTTATAAACTACAGTTTTGATATCTCCTGTTGCAGGTGCAGATATAACAACTTTTTTAGCTCCAGCTTCTAAGTGAAGTCCAGCTTTCTCTTGAGAAGTGAAGAATCCAGTACACTCAAGAACAACGTCTACTTTTAATTCTCCCCATGGTAAGTTTTTAGGATCTCTATCAGCTAAAACTTTAATTTCTTTTCCGTTAACTGAGAATCCTCCTTCGATAACCTCGATAGTTCCGTTGAATCTACCTTGTGCTGAATCATACTTGAAAAGGTGAGCAAGAGTTTTTGCGTCTGTTAAGTCGTTTATTGCTACTACCTCAAACTCAGGGTTGTTCATCATTAATCTTAATGCTAATCTTCCAATTCTTCCGAATCCATTAATCGCTACTTTAACTGCCATTTGGAAACCTCCTAAAAATTTATATTTTTTTTAAATTAAGTTCGATAAATATTTGTACATCTTTTAGAAATTACAAGATAAACTTGTATTTCCTTTTTTCTTTTTTTTCTAAAATGCTTTTGTTTATGTTTTAATGATATATTATCTTGGTTAATTTGTCAATTTATTCATGGGAACTAAAATTAATCTTTTTATGATTACTTTTTCATTAAAATTATAGTATAATTGAAAAAAACAAATTAGGGGGAGATCGAATACATGTTAAAATTTCTACTCTTTTCTCTTTTATTGTGCACAAATTTGATAGGAAAAGAGCATGTAGTTTTATTAGAAAATGAAAATAGTTTTTTCTTCTATAAAGAGAGAGATGAATATAAGGGATTATATCCAAAAATATTTGAAGATATTAATAAAAAAAAGAAAATAAATTTAACTTTAAAAGAATTAGATACAAATTTAATATTAGATATGGAAAAAGGTAAAGATATTTTAATAATGGATTTAATAGAAAATGATGAAAGAAGAGAAAAATATTATTTTATACCTACCTTTTTTTATTTAAAAGCTAATATGTATTTTTTAAATAATAATTATATAGATATTACAAATTTTTATAAAAAAAGAGTTGGAATCATAAAAGGAACATATTTAGATAAAGAGTTTTTAGAAAAATATGATTTTTTATATAGTGATGTAATAGACATTGAAACTAGAGAAAAAGGATTACAAATGCTAAAAGATGGAGAAATTGATGGTTTTGTAGCAGATAATCAATATGGATTTAAAGATAATTTGAAAAAAATAGAGTTAAATAGAATTCCAATTATGGTGACAACTTTAGCAGTACCCAAAATTCAGAGAAAACTTTATAAGGATTTAAAAAAATATTTTGAAGAAATGTCTCCTGAAGTACTTAAGAATATGATAAGTGATTCTAGAAAAGAATATTATAAAGATAAATTTAAGGATAAATATATAAATTTAAAAAATAAATCAATAGATGTAGTTTTTCCAACAGAGAAAAGCAATTATCCTCTCTATTATATAGAAAATAGTGAAGAGAAAGGATTAGCTATTGAATATTTAAAAGATGTAGGAGATATATTAGGTGTTAAAATAAGAAAAATCTTTTATTCAAAAGATGAGGATTGGAAAAATAGTGATATAACAATAGCTTCAACAGTAGAAAGTAGTATTAGAGATAATGAGAATTATACAAATCCATATTATACTTTAACTCCTATTATTTTTAATAGGAAAGAAGAAGGATTTATAAATAATTTAGTAGAAGCAAGAAAAAAAAGATTTGCTGTTGTGGAAAATTCATATTATATGGATTATTTGAGAAAATTTTTAAAAGAAGAAAATTTTATATATGCTAAAGATATTGATGAAACAATTGAAAAAGTAAGAAAAAAAGAAGCTGATTATAGTATTAGTGATTATAAAACATTAATCAATAAATTGTATAATAATGGTTATGATAAAGAAATTAAAATTGCTGGAATTTTAGATAAAAAGTATGATGTATCAATGGTTGTAAACGAGAAAGAACATGAGTTATACGAAGCATTAAAAGATATTTCAGCTAGTTTTTTAAATGAAAATATGAGTAAAAATATTTATTTAGAAAAAAATAGTTATGAAACAGATAATTCTAAAAAATTTTTAATATTTTCAATTGGAATTTTATTTATTAGCTTAATTTTACTGTATAAAGGGAAAAAAAGTTTAACAGAAAAAAGAAAATATGAAGATTTGATGTTATCTTTAGTTTCATCGTTAGAGGCTGTTAATCAATTTAATGATCTTGAAACAGGAAATCATATAAAGAGATTAAACTTATATTCAGAACTTTTAGCAAATAAATTAGGATGTAATAAAAAATTTTGTGAAGAAATAGGAAGAGTAGCATCTCTTCATGATGTAGGGAAAATTGGTATAGATAGAAGCATATTAAAAAAACCAGGAAAACTAAATGAGGAAGAGTTTAAAATAATAAAAGAACATCCTGAAATAGGTTATGAAATTATAAAAAAATCAGGTGTAAGCTTAATGGCTGAAAATATAGCGAGATATCATCATGAAAAATGGAATGGAAAGGGATATCCTAGAGGTTTAAAAGGTTTGGAAATACCTTTAGAGGCACGAATTGTATCAATCGTAGATGTTTATGATGCATTGAGACAAAAAAGAGTTTATAAAGATGGGTTTACACATGAAAAAGCTATAGAAATAATAAGAAGTGAAAGTGGAAAAAGCTTTGATCCTAATGTAGTAAAGGTTTTTTTAGAAAATGAATTTAAATTTGAAAGATTATTTAATTCACATATATAAAAATAAAAGAGAGCTAAATACTATATTTTGCTCTCTTTTACTTTAAGTTATTATACTGTAAAAAGAGATTAAACCTAAGAGTAAAATTATAAAAGATATAAATTTATCTTTAGTATTTTGAAAAAAGTATCCTGTTTTTCTCTTAGTATCAAATAAAAAATAGATAGTTCCAAGTGCATAAATTGTTAAGGATTGGAAAACATAATTAAGTCCAGATGAATAAATCATCCAAATTCCATAAATTACTCCACCTATTCCCCAATAAAAACATTTTTTATGAGCATGTTGAATTGCTATTTTCATTAAAAACATAGCTGAAAAAATATAAGGAATAAGAATCATACAAGATGCCGAATTTGTAATAACAAGATATGCATTTTGTGCTGACAATGAAAGAAAAAATATAATTTGTTTTAAAATACCATTTGTGAAAAGAGCTCCAGAACAAGCATCATTTTTATTCACTTTTTTTAAAAACTTAGGAAATAAATCATCTAAAGCTACATTATAAGGTATTTCTGCTGTTAGAAAAGTCCAACTAAGCCAAGCTCCAGCAACAGATATCAAAACAGCTAAATTAACTAAAGTAGCTCCCACTGGTCCAATAACAGCTTCAATGATATATGATAAAGCTGGATCTTTAAGTGCAGCTAATTCAGCATCACTTAGAACACCATAGCTCAAAAGTACAATAAAAACATATAAAAATAAAGATATGAAATAGCCAATCATAGTTGCTTTTCCAACTAATTTAATATTAGATGCTTTATCAGATATAACAACAGCACCCTCTATTCCTATAAAAGCCCACAGAGTTTGTAGCATACAGCCTTTAACTTGAGTAAAAATGCTAGCATGATTAAATGAACCACCCCAAAAATCTTTTATAAATATTTGGCGAGTAAAACCAATATATAAAATAATAATACCTAAAAAAATAGCTACAACTTTACCTATTGTAGCTAAAACATTTATAAATGTAAGTCCTATATCTCCAGCAAGAGCAATTCCAATTACTATCCAAATTAAAATACTTCCTAAAAGGATGCCGTTGAAACTACTAATCGGTCCAATACTGGGAAAAAAGTAATTCAAAGTTTGAACTAATAAAACTGGGTAGCTAGCATTGCTTATTACATTTGAAATCCAGTATCCCCATGCGGAATGAAAACCTGAAAAAGTTCCAAAACCTTCTTTGGCATACTTATAAATTCCATCTGTTACATCTGGAGTTTCAGTAGCTAAAATTTGAAAGGTTTTGGCTAAAAAAAGAACTCCAATACCAGAGATTAACCATCCGATTATGGCAGCTCCAGCAGAGGATGATTGAGCAATGTTTTTAGGCATATTAAATATTCCTCCGCCAATCATAGAACCGACAACAATTGTTGATAATGCGAAAATTCCTAAAGAGTTCTTTTTTTCCATAGTAGCCAAAACCTCCCTAAATATCTAGAACTATTTTTTTACGATAGGTTCTAATCCTTGAACATCTAACCACTGAGAAAGAGTTAAGTTATTTAATTCTCCAAATCCTTTTTCAGGAACAGCTTTTCTAGCTAAAGTAACATAAGGTCCACATGTTAGAGATGTTCCAATTTCTCCAGGTTTCATAATAGTATAAGCAAATCCTACATAAGTTCTATCGTATGCAACATGAGAGTCTTTTCCACATTCAACAACAGACCAAACGATAGCTTTTCTATGATCTTCTAAGAATTTTTTTAGATCGTCTGGATTGTCATTTTCAGTCCAAATTCCAGCATCTTCAATAAATAAGCTCGCATCTTTATCTCTATCTTTAGCTATAGATATAGCGATAAAACACCAAACACCATACCCTTCATTCTCTTTAAATTCTCTATTTTCAGTAGGTCTATATGCAGTAACCCCTTTGTTAGCACAAATCATATGTGATCCAGGAAGAGGAGTGAATCTTCTTTTAGATTCAGTTCCAAAAAGTTCAACACCAGCCTCTAAAAGAGGTTTAGCATCATAAACTTTTAAAATTGAACCATCAAATTGAGGAACTTCTAAAACAGTTGGGTTTGAATCTTCAGCAATTGAATCATGCTTAGCTAAGTCATATCCCCAAACTTGTCCAGCAAGTCCACAGAAAGATGAAGCAGTTAACATGTTAATTTGTCCAACATAAGCATCGTTAACCTCAGCTCTATCATAAGCTACAATACCATCTATTAAAATATCGTCAGTTTTAGGAACTGTACCTACAGAAACTTTTAAAACTGAAACATATCCGTTTCCAGTTGAACCAGGAGCTCCATATCCATCACAATAATCCTCATAAAAGCTAATCGCAGTTTTGTCAATTTTCATTTTTGTTCCTCCTTTATTTTAAAAAAGTTCAGCAATCATGCATCGTACGGATCCACCACCATAAGTTTCAATGGTAGAAATATCTGAATAAATAATTTCAGAACTTTTTTTAATTACATCGATTTGTTCTTTTGTAAAGCCTTCAAAGGCTGATTTAGACATAAGTGTATAACATTTTCCCTGAGAGTTTTTTAATTCTAAAACATTTCCACAAAATTTTAAAACTTGATTAAGGGATATATCAATAATCTCCTTTTTTGAATTTAAAATAGAGTTTTTTAAATTTTCTCTTTCTTTTAAATTAGGAATAGATTCTAGACAAACTACAACAAAATTTTCAGTGACCCCCATCATGACATTGGTATGGTAAATAGGAGTTTCTTTATTGTTGAAATTTTGTGTTGAGTGAAACTTTAACGATCTATAGTTAGTTAATTTACAAAACTCTTCTAAAACATCTTCGTTTGCTCTAGGAGAAAGGGAACAATAGGCGATTTTATTGACTCTATCTAAAACTAACGCTCCTGTTCCTTCTAAAAATTTTTTTTCGTTTTCAAAAGATGTCAAATCTATAATATTAATAGACTCGTTTTCATAAATTTTTTTTAAACTAGGTAGAAATTTAACTCTTTCTAATCGTCTATTTTCTGCAAACATAGGGTAGACAATAAGAGTATTGTTTTGGTGAGAACTAAACCAATTATTTGGAAAAATACTATCAGGAGTATATGGAGTGGACGTATCTTGAATAACGTCCACTTCAATTCCAACATTTTTTATTTTATTAACAAGAGTATCAAACTCATTCAATGCTTTTTTTTCTACAAGTTCTGGATTTTCTTCAAGATTTTTTTGATAAGCGTTATTAACTGCAGTTTGAGCATTATAATAAAACTTAACAGGTTTAATCATTAGAACCTTACTTGTTATTTGACTGTTCATTATACTCATCTCTTTTCATTAACCTAATAGAGCTTTATAGTTCATGATTAAATAGATTAATCCTAAAATTCCTAATATGAATAAAACTATAGAGAAAACTTTTTCTTCTTTATTGAATTCAGGATTACTAGGATCAAACTCTTTTCTTGCTTTCATAAAGAATGGAATACCAATAGCATATATAACTGCAGCTAAAAGCATATAATTTAAACCAGCTGCATAAACTAACCATAAACCATAAATTGTTCCTAAAAGTCCTGTAATTTCTGCATTTTTTCTACTTGCAAAGATATTAGTAGGATAGTTGTCATTTTTAGCAGCAATTTTCCATAAATATGCAGTACAAACGATATAACAAGGTAAAACCATTACTCCTGTAATACTTAGCATTAAATTCCATGCATTATTAGAGAAATATACAACAATCATAGTTATTTGCATAATTATACTAGAAATAAGTAAAGAGAATGATGGAGAATCATTTTTGTTTACTTTAGCAAAAGCTTTTGGGAATGTTTTTCCTTTAGCTGCGGCAAATGGTAATTCTGCAAGCATAATAGTCCAAACAAGCCAAGAACTTAATATAGCTATCATAACTCCAATATTCATTAACCAATCTCCCCATTGACCAACAATTCCACCTAAAACAGCTGCAGTTGATGGAGCAGCCATATTTGAAAGTTGACCTTGAGAATAATGTCCAAGAGGAAGTAAAGATAATAAAACATAAAGAATTAAACATCCTAAGAATCCTAAAAGAGTTGCTTTACCAACTTCAGCCTGATCTTTTGCTCTATCCGACACAACAACAGCACCTTCGATTCCAATAAATACCCAAAGAGTTACAAGCATTGTACCCTTAACTTGACTCAAAAGACTACCAAGAGGTTTATCAGAAAGAGTTGTAATAGTATCTGTACCCCAGAAGTTAGTGAAGAAGAAACCAACTTTAAAGAAGAAAGCTGTAATAAGTAGGAACAGTACAATTGGAACTAATTTACCAATAGTACCTATTGTATTTAACGAAGTTGCTCCTTTAACACCAGCTAAAACAATAAAGTAAATAATCCAAATAACTAAAGAACCACCTATAACAGAGTTAAAATTATTTCCTCCAGTAAAGTAACCTGGAAAAAAATAATCCAAAGAATCCATTAATAAAACTGCATAACCAATATTAGCAAAACAGTTACAGATCCAATAACCCCAAGCCATAAGGAAACCAGTGAAATTTCCAAATCCAAGTTCACCATATGCATAGATTCCTGTTGTTGCATCAGGTCTAGCTTCTGCTAGAATTCTAAATGTATTAGCAACAAACCACATACCTACTCCCGTTATAACCCATGCAATAGTAATTGCTCCAGCACCAGCAGATTGAGCCATATTTTGAGGTAGATTGAATACTCCACCACCAATCATAGCACTAATAACAACGGCAGTAAGAGCTACTAAACCAAGTTTTTTGTTATCATCAGCCATTTTAAACCCTCCTTAAAATTAATTTTTTATAACCATTGTGTGGAATCTTCTGATTCCATCGTTATCAACAAAAGCTTCAATTCCATGTATATCACTAAAATATCCAGGGAATATTCTTTCAAATTCTTCTCTAGCTAAAAGAAAATCTAAAATAGGTTTAGAAATTTCATCTATTTTTTCTCCACCCATTAATACAGGGATTCCTGGAGGATATGGAACAACAATAACTCCAGCGACCCTATTCATACAATCTTTTATAGGTAAATGCTCAATATTTCCTCTAAAAACTTCTCTAGAAGCTTCAGCAGGCGTTAGTTCTTGTTTAGGAATAATTTGGAATGCTTTATCCATAAGCTCTAAAAGTTTTGATTCGATAATGTATTTGTGCATATCTAAACAATGATCTTTTAATCCTTTAGTGCTATATTTTTCAGGATAAGAATTAACTAATTCTGGAAAAATTTCAATAAGAGGAGTATTTTTGTCAAAATCTTTTTTAAAGTCCATTAAAACTTTGATAAGAGCTTCTTGTTTTGTAATAGTTGTACCTATAGAGTGAAGAAATAACAGAGAGTAAGTATCTGTTTTTTCATTAACTACTCCTTTATCAATAATATAATTACTTAAAATAGAAGCAGGAATACCAATCTCTTCATAATTACCATCAATATTTAAACCAGGACATTTTAATGTTAACTTGATTGGATCTAACATAACGTAGTCTTTTTCGATATCGTTAAATCCATGCCAATTATTAGAAGAGTCTAATGTCCAACAGTTTTGATTTTCTAATAAATATTTATCAGGAACATCCTCAAAATTAGTTAATACACCATTGTATGAAACTTTTTCTGGTTGCCATAAAGAGAAAAACCATTGATTAAAACTAGCATATTCTTTATTTAATTGAGCAATTCTTTTTCTAAAATGAATTGCATTTAAAATAGTTTCATCCATAAGCTCTTTACCAGAAAAATCCATCATAGCAGTTGATACATCTAAAGATGCAATCATACTATATTGTGGCGATGTAGATCCATACATTAAGTATGCTTCGTCAAATACGACAAAATCAACCTTATCTTTAGTACCATCTTTAACATGAAGCATAGAAGCTTGAGAAAATGCTCCTAATAATTTATGTGTAGAATGTGATGCAAATATTGGAGGATGTTCAATAAAATTATCAGATTCAGTCATGGCGTAGTGATTTTTGTATATAGGGTGGAATTTAGCGTAAGCATACCAGGCTTCATCAAAATGAAGATTTTCAACGTTATTATTTAAAGTTTCTTTGATTTTATTGACATTATAACAAAGACCATCGTAAGTTGAATTTGTTAATGCAGACATTTTAATTTTTTGTTTTTTCTGTTCAGCAGTTAGCTTTGAGTTCTCAGCAATCATTGTATCGATGTATTCTTTTGTAAATTCGTTTAATTTAACAGGACCAATGATACCAAGACTATTTCTTCTAGGAATCATATACATAGGAATAGCTTCTGTTATAACCATACCGTAATTAAGAGATTTATGACAGTTTCTATCAACAAAAGCTAAGTTGTCTTTAGTAACTCTACCTTTCCAAATTACCTGATTAACTGAACTTGTTCCATTTAAAATATAATATGTTTTATCAGCTGAAAAGACTCTAGCTGAATTGTTTTCGGCATCTTTAACAGGTCCTTCATCATCTAAAAGAGATCCCAATTCAGGAACAGATATAGACAAATCTGCTCGAAGAGTATTTTCTCCATAAAAATCTAACATCATTTTACCAATAGGATTAGTCATAAACATAAGACCACCAGCATGTCCAGGTGTATGCCAAGGATATTTAAATTTTTGTGTATAATCCATTAATTCACCGAAAAAAATAGGTTTTATAGATTTAATATATTTTTCAAATTCTATTTCTAATTGACCTGTTAAAAAAGGGATACTATCTTCAAAAATATTCATTACAAGATTTATTGAATTTAAAACTTGTAAAGGTATCGTTGAAGAATCTTTTTCTGTTAATACAATAATAGGAATTTTTGGATTTGTTTTTCTAACAAATTTAACTAATTCCTCTAGATTTTCATCTGAATTTAAAACAACTCCAATAAGAGCTTTGTTAGATGAATAAACTCTTTTAAAATCAGTTTTATTGTCAACAAAAGAAGTAGCGAAAGATTCTAAAAGGGTGTCTAATTGCTTAGAAGACTCGTAAGTTGAATCTAATTCATGAAAAACTAACAAGGACCAATTTAAATAATCAATAGACTTCATAATAAAAACCTCCTTAATTGGTAGAACAAAAATTAACTCACGATATTGTTAAAAAAAAAAGGGGTGTTTCCTTTAAAAAATATTTTTTATTCTTATATTGATAAGTTCTTTTATATTTTCTATAAGTAAGAAATAAGTTGCTTTGTTTTCAATGTTTAAATTATTTTCATCAATTTCTTTTTTAAACTTATCTTCAGAGCGTTTTATTTTATTTAAAAGAATATTGTAAGTGTAATTATTTGAACTTAGTGTGGCTAAATCTTTTAAAATTATAGCTAACTCAGATGTTATTGAGATGTTTGTGGAGATTTTGTTAAAGCACTCTCTAATTTTTAAAAGAGTTAGATATTCTGAAAATTTTAAAGAGTAATTTTTAGAAATATCAACTTTTTTAAAAAATAATTTATTATCTTTTTCCATTTCGACTAGTTGTTTACAGTCATCTAGATTAATTTTAAGTTCTTCAAAAAGTTCGTCTTGTTTCAATGAAACGGCTTTGTATTTTAAAGCTTTAGCAAAATCAAAAATAATATCTTTCATTATAGAATCAATTTTTTCTAGTTGAGAAATAATTTCATTGTTTTGACTAGGCATATATAGATTGGAAACTATAGCACAGAGAACTCCAACCAATAAAAGAATATATTGATCTAAAACAAATATTAAAGATACATTTTCATCGAGTAAAAAATGTGTAGCTAAAACAATATTCGTAAAAAATCCTTGCATTAAATTAAAACGAATACAAAGAGGCATAAAAATAGCTGTAAAAATAACTAAAGAAATAGGGTTAAATTTAAAAATTTTAATAATTGTGGCAGATAAAATCAATCCAAAAGATGCAGCTAAAACTCTTTCAAAAGAACTTCTTAGAGATGCTTTTCGTGTGCTTTCTAAACTTAGAATACAAATTGTAGCTGCAGAGTATTTATATTCTAAAGAGAAGTATTGAGCAATGAGAACAGCTACATATGGACCAATCATATTTTTTAAAACTTTATGTTTGTCATAAGTGCTTAGTTTATCAAAAATCATAAAATATCCTCCAAAAATAAGATTAATTTATTATAAGAATTATTCAATAGAAAAATAAAAAATCCTCTATAAAACTAAAACTAAAAATATATTTTCAAAAAAATATATTTAGAAAAAATAATTTATTTTTTTCTTGATTTTTTTGATTTTTAAATATATAATTTATTTTGTAAAAATAAGATGTTTATAAGGAGTGAATTGAAATGAAAAAGTTGAGTTTGACAAATAAGATTTTTATATCATTGATTTTAGGAGTGATAAGTGGATTATTATTATATCCATTTAGAAACGATTTGATAGTGAAAAAATATATAATAGACTTTTTCTTTAACTTCTTAGGAACAGGATTTATAAGAGCTATAAGAATGATTGTAGTTCCATTAGTATTTTGTTCTTTAACTGTGGGAGCAGCAGGTGTTGAAGATATAAAAAAATTAGGGAGAGTAGGGATAAAAACTTTAGCTTTTTATCTAGGAACTACAGCAGTAGCAATAACTTTAGCTTTAGGAGTTGGGTCTCTTATAAATCCAGGAAAAGGAGTTGTTTTATCTCAAATTGCAACAAGTAATGTTTCAGTAAATGAAACAAAACCATTTATAGATATATTATTAGGAATGATACCGATAAATCCAATAGAAGCTTTAGCTAAAGGAGATATGTTGCAGATAATCGTATTTGCGATTTTATGTGGTGTTGGTATGGCTATATTAGGAGATAAGGTTTCTACAGTTAGAAAGGGAATGGAAGAGTTAAATAATTTAGTGTTAAAATTAGTTGATATTATAATGCAATTGGCTCCATTTGGGGTATATGGATTGATTGGAAAAACATTTGCAACACTAGGATATACAGCAATGTTACCTTTACTAAAATATTTTATAGGTGTAATTATTGTTCTGTTATTACATTATCTAATAACATATCAGAGTTTATTGATTTTTGTAGCTAAATATAATCCGATTAAATTTTTAAAGAAATTTTCAGGACCAATGATGGTAGCATTTTCAACTTCTTCAAGTAGTGCAACTTTGCCATCTTCTATGGAAACAATGCAAGATGAGTTTGGAGTATCTAAAACAATATCTTCATTTACACTTCCTTTAGGAAGTACAATAAATATGGATGGAACAGCAATAATGCAAGGTGTTGCAACAATATTTATAGCTCAAATCTATGGAGTTAACTTAACAATGGGAGATTTTGTAACAGTAATTATAACAGCTACATTAGCATCAATAGGAACTGCAGGAGTTCCTGGAGTTGGAGTAATAATGTTGGGGATGGTATTACAGCAAGTGGGATTACCATTAGAAGGAATGGCTCTTGTAATGGGAATAGATAGATTTGTAGATATGTTTAGAACGACTGTTAATATAACAGGTGACGCAGTTTGTACACTGATTGTAGCAAGAACAGAGGGGGAATTAAAAGGAGAAGAGGTAGCTACATCAGTTAAAAAGAATAAACTAGCTTAATATTAGAATAAAAAAGATACCCATTAATAGGTATCTTTTTTATTTATTGTAATCTAAAATTAGTTTGCTATATGGAGAATCTCTTTGAAATCTTCAGGTAAGGGTGCTTCAACTTGAATTTTTTCACCATTTTCAACATCAGTGAAAATTAGTTTAAATGCATGAAGAAGTTGTCTTTTAGCTCTAATATCATCACCACCATAAAGTTCATCTCCTAAAATAGGATATCCTACTAAAGACATGTGAGCACGAATTTGGTGAGTTCTACCAGTGAAAAGTTTTAATTCAATTAAAGTTAAATCCTCATTTGGAAAACGCTCTAAAACTTTCATATAAGTTTTAGCAGTTTGGCCACCATTTTCAGGAGTCATCTCTTTACGTCTAAGTTCATCTCCCTCTTTACCAATAGGAATTTCAATCATCATTTCATCTTCTTTAACAATACCTTTAACAATAGCTTGATAAAATTTAGAAACTTTTTCTTTATCGCTTTGTAAAAAAGCTTGCGTATAAGCATTTTTAGCTACGACAATTAATCCAGAGGTATTCATATCTAAACGATTAAAAAATCTAGGAGGTTGAATTTTTCCAGTTTGTTCTTGGAGATAGTGAACAACACCATTAGCTAGAGTTAAATCTGTTTTTTTAGTAGTTGGATGAACAACTAAATAAGGATCTTTGTCAATAATAAGTAAATTTTTATCTTCATATATTACTTTTAAGTCCATTTGAATAGATCTAATTCCAACTTCCTTTTCTTTTTCTTTAACTAAAAGTCTCGCATTTTTTTTAACTTGCTTTGTAGTTTTAGTTCTTTTTCCGTTTAAATATACTTCAACATTTCTAATTCCTCTTCCAGAGTACCCTTTTTCTCTAAGGTATTGAGAAATTTTCATATTGTGAAATTCGGGTTCGACAACAAATTTTTTCATATTTCCACCTTTAAAATTTATATTATTTTATAATATTTTATAATGAAATTCAGAAAAAAACAATCTTTTGATTTTAAAGTGACAAAAAAATGATCGTTACAACACTAGTGTATAAGTATACTAGTGTTGTATAAAATTAGAATTTGAAAGGGGATTCAAAAGTAGAAACTTTAGTAAAAAAATAAAGAAATTAAAGTATGACCAAATACTTTTCGACTAAAAATTCAAATTTAACCAATTAATAAAAAACGGTAATTAATGGTTTACAAAAAAACATAAAGGTTGTAATATAAACACATAATGAATTGAATAAAAATTCAAATAACAGGGAGGCAAAGTAAGAATGGGATACAAAATAACAGCAGAAAATTTTGATAGCTTGTTAAAAAATCTTAGTAAAGAGTATAAAATTTATGCTCCAAAAAGATTTCCTAAACAGGGAAGATATTCAGACACAGACATTGTGAGATATGATAGAGTTTATTCGGCAGATGAGATTGTACATGATGAGAAATCTGATTATGCAGCGAAGGAAGCATTAAGCCCTATAACAGAAACAGTTTTATATTTTACAGATGCAGACTATAGAGAGTCAAAAGTTGTTGACGATAGACCAATGCTTGTATTTGCAAGAGCTTGTGATATTCACTCGATAAAAAGATATGATGATATCTTCTTAAAAAATGGTGGATTCGAAGATTCATATTATAAAAGAATGAGAGAAAAAACAAAGTTTATATTAATGGAGTGTCCAGCAAAAGGTTGGGATACTTGCTTCTGTGCTTCAATGGGTACTGGATCAGCGGACGAGTATGCATTTGGAGTAAAATTTAATGGTGAAGAAGTTTTAGTAGAAACTAAAGATACTGCATTTAATTCTTACTTTGCAGGAAATGATGAAGTAGACTTCCTAGTAACTCCAGTTGTAGAAAATGAAAGAGTTGTTAGAATTCCAGAGATAAATGATAAAGAAACTCAAATAGCTGTAAAATCATTAGAGATGTGGAAAGAGTTTGATAAGAGATGTTTGATGTGTGGAAGTTGTACTGTATCATGCTCGACTTGTACTTGTTTTACAACTTATGATATGAACTATAGTTCTGATACAAATGCAGGAGAGAGAAGAAGAATAAATGCTTCTTGCCATGTTGATGGATATACTGATATGGCTGGAAATCACTCGTTTAGAAAAACTGGTGGAGATAGAATGAGATTTAAAGTTATGCATAAAATCCACGATCATAAAAAGAGATTCAAAGAGCACCATATGTGTGTTGGATGTGGAAGATGTGATGATAAGTGTCCAGTGTTTATATCTTTCTCAACAACTGTAAACAAATTAGCTGCAGAAGTTGATAAACTAAATGGAGGTAATAAGTAATGGAAAATTTAATAATGCCAACGCCATATAGACTTTTAGATGTAAAAAAAGTTACAGATATAGAATACTTATTTAGAGTTGAATATCCAGAGGCAGGAAATGTAAAGTTTGGACAATTTATGCAATTATCTCTACCAAAAGTAGGGGAGTGTCCAATCTCTGTTACAGATTTCTCAGCAGCAGATGGATGGGTAGAGTTTTTAATTAGAAAAGTTGGAATAGTAACTGATGAGATTTTTAATCTTCACGCAGGGGATTTATTACCAATGAGAGGACCTTATGGAAAAGGTTTTGATGCAATTGATATAAAAAATAAAAAAGTAGTTATTGTAACAGGAGGATCAGGGTTAGCTCCAGTTAGATCTTTAATTAATCATATTCATAGAAATCCAGAAGAAGTTCAATCAATGGAATTATTATTTGGATTTAAGGATGATGCATCAATATTATTTAGAGACGAGATTATCAATTGGAGAAAAAAACATCCAATGGTATTAACAGTAGATAAAGGATGCGGATTAGATGGTGAGTGTGTAGGACTTGTAACAGAGTATGTACCTCATTTAAAAATGGTATCAGATAATTTTGATGATTTAGAAGTTGTAATTGTTGGACCACCTAATATGATGAAATATACAGCTATTGAATTTGAAAAGCTAGGAGTTCCAGCTGATAAGATTTGGGTTTCTTTTGAAAGAAAGATGTCATGTGCAATTGGAAAATGTGGTCACTGTAGAATTGACGAAGTTTATGTATGTCTAGAAGGACCAGTATTCAACTATTCTCAAGCTAAATATCTAATCGACTAAGGGGGTAAAATAAGTGAATCACGATATTAATATAACTAAACTAAAATTAAACTGCTTCCGTCAATCAAAAGTACCTGGAGAGTTCATGATCCAACTTCGTGTTCCAGGTGGATTAATTGAAGCTAAATATTTAAAAGTAATACAAGAGATTGCAGAGAGATGGGGAGATGGAACATTCCACATGGGTATGAGACAAACTCTTAACGCTCCTGGAATAAAATTTGAAAATGTAGAGGCAGTAAATGCTTACTTAGAGGAATATATTAAAGAAGTAGATGTAGAGATGTGTGGAGCTGAGATGGAAGTTAACAAAGCTGGATATCCTACTATCGGAGCTAGAAACATCATGGCATGTATCGGAAACTCTCACTGCGTAAAAGCTAATATCAATACTTGGGAATTAGCTAGAAAACTTGAGAAGAAAATTTTCCCAAGTCACTATCATATAAAAATGGCTATAGCTGGATGTCCAAATGACTGTGCTAAAGCACACTTTAACGATTTTGGAATTATGGGTGTAACTAAGCCAATCTACTTAAAAGATAGATGTATTGGATGTGGAAGATGTGTTAAAGTTTGTGATCACGCTGCTACAAGAGTTTTAAAATTAGAAAATCACAGAATTGTAAAGGATTCTTGCTGTTGTGTAGGATGTGGAGAGTGTGTTGAGGCATGTCCATCATCTGCATGGGTAAGACCAGAGCAAAAATTATATAGAATGACAATAGGTGGAAGAACAGGAAAGCAATATCCAAGAATGGGTAAAATGTTCTTAAACTGGGTAACTGAGGATGTTATTCTTCAAGTTATTGGAAACTGGCAGAAGTTCTCTGCTAATGTATTACATCATAAGCCTATGTATATCCATGGAGGTCACTTAATTGATAGAGCTGGATATCAGAAGTTTAAAGAGATGATACTTGATGGAGTAGAGTTAAATCCAGAAGCACAAGTAGCACAAAGAATCCTTTGGGCAGAAACAGAGTATAGAGCTAATATCAACGTTAAGCCAATATCTCAACACCCAAGTCCAGGAGAGACATATACATTAGAAAAACCTTTTAACTACGGTGGAGGTCACTAAAATTTAGTTTTTAAAATCCAAAAAATATAGTCAGATTAATGGGGACCCCAAAAGGGTTCCCATTAGTCATGTTTGGGACTTTGAATATCAGTTCAACAAAGAGCACATTAAAAAAAACCTAGGGGGTAAAAATGGAAGCTGTAAAAGAGAACAAAAAAAGTTTAAAGGAAACAATACTAGATTTATTTAAATTTGAAGATTACTGGGCAATATTACTAGCAACAATTATACTTATATTTTGTACAATTATTTACATGGGGTCAGATTCACAAAGTGTTTTAGGTAAAACAGAGGTTTATAATAGTATAATGAAAGCAGAGGGAGAAAGAGCTCCTTTTAAAACAGTTCAGTGGCATGAAGCACAATTTGATAAAAATAGTTTGGCTATAAAAACATCAACAACAGAAAAGGTAAAAAGTATTTTAGGAAAACCTAAAAAATGGGTTACCAATCCAATTGAGTCAATATATTTAAGTGAAAGTGCAGCTAAAGTAAAAGGTGCACCGTTTATTCAACAATATGAAGATTTAAAAAAGGAAACAATGTTATTAAAAAATCAAGCTTTAGCAGCAACTGCTTTAGCTGAAGAAAAGGCTTTTGCAGATACTAATTTAAATACAGCTGCAAATGAATTAACAGATAAGTGGTTAGTTAGTAGAGATAAAGAAAATAAAATGAAATCAAAAGCTATTGTAAAGCCATATAACTTAATTCCTAATTTAGCAATATTATTAGCAGCTATAGGAATTTACTTTAGTTTAGGTATGAAAAAAATGGGAAGAGATAGAGAAGGGTTTTTACAAGGATTTCCAGCAGTATTTGCTTTAGCTACAGGAGCTTATTTATTAGGAGAGCAAGAGACTTTAAAAGCTTGGGGTCTAGGTTATGTTTTCTGGGGTCTAGTTTTAGGATTAATAGTTAGTAATACAGTTGGGACACCAAAAAAGCTTTTAGCAGCAGCTCAGACAGAATATTTTATAAAAACAGGATTGATTTTATTGGGGTCAACAGTTTTAGTAAATAAAGTTTTATTAATAGGAATACCAGGAATTTTTGTAACTTGGTTTGTAACTCCAGTAGTTTTAGTTTTAACTTTTGGATTTGGGGATAAAATTTTAAAAATGGAATCAAAGAGCTTAAATATGGTTATGTCAGCGGATATGTCTGTAAGTGGTGTATCAGCAGCTATTGCAGCAGCGGCAGCTTGTAAAGCTAAAAAAGAGGAGCTTACGCTATCTGTAAGTATATCTATTATGTTTACTGCGTTTATGATGATAGCAATGCCAATGTTTATAAAAGCTTTAAATATGGATCCAGTATTAGGTGGAGCATGGATTGGCGGAACTGTTGATTCAACAGGAGCAGTAGTTGCTGCTGGAGAATATTTAGGTCCAGTTGCTAGAGACGTTGCAGCAACTATAAAAATGATTCAAAATATAATAATTGGGGTAATGGCATTAGGTGTAGCAGCATACTGGTCATTAAAAGTTGATAAATCTATGGCTGAAGAAAGAGATTTCTCTTTAAAAGGTTCGTTGAAAGAGATTTGGAATAGATTTCCAAAATTCATATTAGGATTTATTGGAGCCTCTCTTGTTTTCTCTGGAATTTATGGAATGTTAGGCGTAGATGGGTCTAAAATAATTATAGATAAAGGTATGGTAAATGGATTAATTTCACCTTTACAAGGTTGGTTATTCTGTTTAGCTTTTACAAGTATCGGATTATCTACAAACTTCAGTGAATTAAGTAAGTTATTTAAAGGTGGAAAGCCAATTACTCTTTATATAGTAGGAAAAATTATAAACCTAGGTGTAACTTTTGGAGCTGCATACTTAATGTTCCATGTAGTTTTCCCTGATATAACAAAATCTTTAATGAGTTTATAGAGAGTTTTAGGAGGAGATATGATAAAAAAGTGGATAGCTTTTATAGGTAGTTTTGTATGTATATATTTTTTCTGTTTCTCTGTATTGCCTTTTTTAGATGAAACTTTAGGATTTAAAGAAGCACATGAGAAGTTAGCAGAAGAGGATATAGAATCAGGAGCATGGTATTATATTTTTGTAAAAAAGGTTGAACCAAGTTCAGAAAATGTTAGACATACGTTAACTTACTCAAATTTGGGAGAGAGTAAAGATGCAAAACATTGATATATTTATAGAGGAAGAAAAAAAAAGAGCTATAGAAATATCAAACGAAATAATAGAAAAGCCTAGAATATCTATGATGGTTGTTGTATTTCCTTTTCTTTTGATTAACTATATTCAAGAACTAAGAATTTATCGATATAAAAAAGAATTTTTTTTAAAAGAATATCTATTTTTAAAAAGAATAACAGTTGATTTATTAAAAAAGGGATATTTATCTTCTGAAAAAATAAAAACTCAGATAGAAAAAGTTTTAATAAAGGATGAAAAATATTTAGAATTTTATAGATATCAAATCCAAGAAGCTTTAAGTATAAAAAAATATCTTTTTCAAGAAGAAAGTGAAAAAATAATGAGATTAAAAGAGATTGAGACTTTAAAAAAATGGATAGATGTATTTGAAGTTGATAAAGAAAGTTTAGAAGTTAGTTTAAAATTACTTAAAACTTTAAAAAATAAAATATAAGGTCTTGAAAAAACTGCGTTTATATGCAGTTTTTTCTTTTACAATTTTGTCTAAATATGATAAAATATGTTCGAATTTAATTTGAAAACTAGGATTAATTAGGGAGGAAAAATGAATAAAAATTTAAAAGTTTTTGGTTTAATGGGGTTAGTCTTAGCTCTTTCTGCTTGTAAAGTATTACCACCAAAAGATGGGGAATATGAACTTACTTTAGTTCATGTTAATGATGTTCATGGGAGAGCAAAAGAGGGGAAGTATGATGGTGTAGGATTAGCTAGAGTAGCTACTATAGCTAAAGCTTTAGAGCAGGATAAAAATAATGGAAAAGTATTACTGATAGATGCTGGAGATACAATGCACGGAACAACTTTTGCCACTTTAACTAAAGGTGAGTCAATGGTAGAAACTTTAAATGCAGCAGGTCTTGATTATGCAACTTTAGGAAACCATGATTTTAATTATGGACAAGAAAAGTTAGAAGAGTTGTTATCAATGCAAAAATATAAAACATTAGCGGCAAATGTTGTAGATAAAACAACAGGTAAGCCTATTGCAGGAACTTATGATATTAGAAAAATAGATGGAAAAAAAGTAGGTTTCTTTGGATTAGCAACTCCTGAAACATACTTTAAAACAAATCCAAATAATGTAAAAAATATAACAATAGCTGACCCAATAGCAACTGCTAAATCGGTTGTTGCCCAAATGAAAAAAGAAGGAGTTAAGTTTATTGTTGTAATATCTCACTTAGGTGATGATGAAAGTACAGCAAAAAATTTACAAAGTATAGGATTAGCTGAAGCAGTACCTGAAATAGATTTAATTATTGATGGACATAGTCATACTGAATTAAAAGAGAAAAAGGTAGTTAATGGAGTTACAATAGTACAAACAGGAGAATATGCTAAAAATGTTGGAGTAGTAAAAGTTGACTTTGATAAATTAAAAAATAAAATTGAAGCAATAGATTATACTCTTTATACGAAAAATATAATAATGAATGGAGATAATCCAGTTCCAGAAGATACTAAAGTAAAAGCTACAATAGATGAAATTTCTAGAAAACAAGAAATGATAACTAGTGTTAAAGTTGGAGAATCACCAATATTATTACAAGGAGATAGAGCTTTTGTTAGAACAGGAGAAACGAATCTGTCACAATTAATAACAGATGCAATGCTATGGAAAACAGGAGCAGATGTAGCTCTTACAAATGGTGGAGGAATTAGAGCATCTATTAATCCAGGAGAGGTTACAGTAGGAGATGTAATTAGTGTATTACCATTTGGAAATTATGTAATTACAAAGGAAGTAAAAGGATCAGATTTACAAAAGGCTGTTGAAAATGGAATTAGATCATATCCAGAATCACTAGGTGCAATGGCACAAGTGGCAGGAATGACAGTTAAATTTAATGTTAAAAATCCAGCTTATAGAAGAGTTTTAGAGATAAAAATAGGTAATGAAAAATTAAATCCAAATAAAACATATGTTGTAGCAACAAATGACTTTATGGCAGCAGGTGGAGATGGATATTCATCTTTAGCTAATGGAAAAGAATTAGGACACTATCCAGCTTTAGACGAGGTTTTAATTGAGTATATTCAAAAAGTTGGATTAGAAGGTAGAGATAAGGTAGTTCCTAGATTAATACCGAAAAAATAAAAGGGGTTATAGATGAATAAAGAATCTTTAAGGAAAAAAATAGTAATAGCTTTTATAGGGCTAGGATTATTATTAGGAGTATATGAAGCAAATAAACCAGGACCATTAGTTATAGAAGAGGTTGGAACTGGATATAATGGTGATTTAAGTGTAAAATTACAAGTAAAACCAAAAGGAAATGGATTTAAAATTGTTGGAGTTGATGTTGTTCATCAAGATACACCGCCAATAGCAGATCCAGCTGTAGATACATTAAAAACATATATCCTAAAAAATCAAAATGCTGAATTTGATATTGTATCAGGAGCCACATATACATCAGAAGGGATAAAAGAGGCTACTAAAAAAGCATTAGAAAAAATAAAAAACTAAAGAAGAGGGCCTAATTGGCCCTCTTTAATTTTATATTAATATGCTGGGAAAATTTGAATTTCAACTCTTCTATTTTGTGCTCTACCAGAAGCAGTTGAGTTACTAGCAATAGGTCTATCAGGACCATAACCATTAATTGTTACTCTATTAGGATTTACTCCTCTACGTACAAGGTAATCGGCAACACTTCTAGCTCTTTTAACAGATAAATTCATATTATAAGAGTAAGCTCCTGTGTTATCAGTATTACCAGAAATAACTATTCTTGTTTCAGGATATTGATTTAAAACAGCAGCAATATCATTTAAAGGTCCATAGAATCCATTTCCTATAACATATCCATTTGTAGGGAATGTAACTCCTCCAGGAAGATTAAGATTTATATAATTTCCTTCATCTGTAACTTTAACTTGAGTATTTTGTAATCTAGCTTGTAACTCCTTTGTTTGTTGGTCTTTATATGCTCCCCAACCTAAACCAGCAAGAGCACCAATTCCTGCTCCAATAAGTGTTCCCTTTGTATCTTGACCAATAGCTTGTCCAATTAAAGCTCCCACTGCGGCTCCACCGGCAGTTCCAGTAGTTTTACTGTTATACCCAGTAGCTGTACACGCTCCAAAAAGAGATCCAGCTAAAAGAACAGAGCAAATAAGTTTTGTATTTTTCATTATAAAAAACCTCCTTAACTAAAAATGATTATAGATATTATAGAAAAACTTTTTATATTTGTATATAAATTATTATTCTTTTTTAATAAAATCAATCCTTTTTTTTGAAGCATAAATAAAAAAATAAAAAAAATAAAAAAAGTTTGTTGACATAATTGAGAATTTATGATACTATAATTTTGTAGCGAACGAAAGCGAGTTACAAAAACTAAATAGTCGGAATATAGCGCAGTCCGGTAGCGCACCTGCCTTGGGAGCAGGGGGCCGCAAGTTCGAATCTTGCTATTCCGACCATCTGCGGGAGTAGCTCAGTTGGTAGAGCGTCAGCCTTCCAAGCTGAATGTCGCGAGTTCGACCCTCGTCTCCCGCTCCAATTTAATATTTCATCAAATGTGTCTGTAGCTCAGCTGGATAGAGCAACGCCCTTCTAAGGCGTGGGTCAGGAGTTCGAATCTCTTCAGACACGCCATTTGGTGGCCGTAGTTCAGTTGGTAGAGCGCCAGTTTGTGGATCTGGTTGTCGCGGGTTCGAATCCCGTCGGTCACCCCAAATAATTTTATAAGATGCGTCATTAGCTCAGATGGTAGAGCACACGACTTTTAATCGTGTTGTCACTGGTTCGAGCCCAGTATGACGCACCATCTTTTTGCGAGGGTGGCGGAATTGGCAGACGCACCAGACTTAGGATCTGGCGTTTCGACGTGAGGGTTCAAGTCCCTCCTCTCGCACCATATAAGATACTACAAAGTCTTGAATATTCAAGACTTTTTTTTATATATAGAAAAAAGGAAAAGGAGAATAGTATGGAAAGAAATATAAAGTTGACATATAGTTATGATGGAAGTGAATTTTTTGGCTTTCAAAGACAACCTGGTTTTAGAACTGTGCAAGGAGAGTTAGAGAAAGTTTTAGGAACGATTTTTAAAAATAAAATAGATTTAGTTTCTGCAGGAAGAACTGATAGAGGAGTTCATGCTAAAAAACAAGTTTCAAATTTTTATACTAGTTCAAGTATTCCTTTAGAAAAAATAAAAAGAATTATAAATGGTTTAATTCCTAATGATATATTTATATTAGATGTAGAAGAAGTAGATTTAGACTTTAGTTCAAGATTTTCAGCAACATATAGATCATATGAATACTATATAGGAGAGGATAGAAATCCTTTTCAAGCTCGATATGTTACTTTTGTTGATGAACAATTAGACTTAGAAAAATTAAATAAAATAGTTTCTCCTTTGGTAGGACAGCATGACTTTTCAAATTTTAGACTTTCAGATTGTGGAAGTAATACTACAATTAGAGAGATTTATGAAGCTAAATTTGAAAGGGTAAATGGGAAGACAATTAAATTATATGTTAAGGGCAACGCATTTTTAAAATCTCAAATTAGAATAATAGTAGGCACAGTTTTATCTATTTATTTTGGAAAAAAACCTGAAAACTACTTAACTGAAATGTTAAAAAATCCAAATGTTAAGTACGCGAAAATAGTAGCCGAACCTTTTGGCCTTCATCTGTTTGACATAGGATATTAGGAGGAGCAATGAAAATAATAGAGGTTGATGCAAAAAATAGAATATTAATAAAAAAAATATTTGATAATGAAATAGAAAGTTTTGGCATAATGGGTGGAGCAGATATGTGGATGATTATGAGTTTCATAAGATATGGAAAACTTTATGTACTATTAAATGAAGATAATGAACTTTTATCAGTTGCTCAGTATCAAGGTGTGTTAGGAAAAAAAGAAGTTTTTTTATATGGATTTTCAACTTCTTTAAAGGAAAGAGGGAAGGGATATGGAAAGATACTTTTAGAAGAAACTCATAATAGGTTGAGAAAGTTACAAATAGAAAAGGTTTATTTAACCGTAGATCCTGATAATATGAAGGCTATTAATATGTATAAAAAAGCAGGATATACAATAGAAGAATTACAAAAAGATGAATATGGAAAAGGAATAGATCGCTATTTGATGATTAAAAATTTATTATGATCTCTTGACAAAAATACTAAAAAGGTGTATATTAAATTAAAAAGAATAATTACAAAATTGTAATTATTTCAAAAGGAGGAAGCATGTATATTGAAAATATAGGTGAACATTTAAAAATACATGATATAAAACCCTCATATCAAAGAATGAAAGTATTTGAATATTTGTTAGAGAATAAAACTCATCCAACAGTTGATGAGATTTATAAGGCTTTATGTCCTGAAATTCCCACTCTTTCTAAAACTACAGTTTATAATACATTAAATCTTTTTATAGAAAAAGGAATTGCTAAAGTAATAACAATAGAAGAAAATGAAACTAGATATGATGTGGACACACATGTACACGGTCATTTTAAGTGTGTAGATTGTAAAAAAGTTTTTGATATTCCAGTGACAATAGATCAACTTATAGTTGGAGATATGAAAGATTTCAAAATTGATGAATATCATGTTTATTTTAAAGGAACTTGTCCTAAATGTCAGAATAAATAATTGTCAAATTATAAAAATATGTTTAATAATTAGAGGAGGTTGTCATGAAAGTTTATGAAATTTTTAAAGTGAAAGAAAACCCAGTATTATTAGAGGTAATTGTAGCAGATAAGGATGGTATTTCTGTAGATGGGTTAGAAATAGTAAAAGAAAAAACTCAAGATGCTTCAACTGAAAAACATGTACCATTTGTAGAAGAAAAAGAAGATGGTTACTTAGTAAAAGTTGGTAAAGAAATGGCTCATCCGATGACAGAGGAACATTATATTCAAATGATAGAAATTTGTGTGGATAACTTTTTATATAGAAAATATTTAAAGCCAGGAGATGCACCAGAAGCATATTTTAAAGTACCGAAGGGTGAATCAGTATGCGCAAGAGAATATTGTAACATTCACGGGTTATGGAGTAATTAATTATTAAGGGGGTATAAAATGGGAAAGCATATGAGATGTGTAATTTGCGATTATGTTTACGATGAATCGATAGGTGATCAAGAGAATGGAGTAGCTCCAGGAACAAAATGGGAAGATGTACCAGAAGATTGGGTTTGTCCACTATGTTATGTGGGTAAAGACCATTTTGAAGAGATGTAATTAATAATAATATCAAACCTCTTAGCAATATTTGCTAAGAGGTTTTTTTATGATATAATATATAACTAAGATATATATTTAGAAAGGAAATGTTATGAAATTAGCAGTACTAGGAAGTGGAAGTAAAGGAAATGCTCTTTTTGTAGAAACTGATAATATAAACTTATTAATAGATGCTGGATTTAGTGGAAAAAAAATAGAGGAACAATTAAAAAAAATAAAAGTAGATATTTGTAATATAGATGGGATTTTAATAACTCATGAACATGGAGATCATATTCAAGGAGCAGGAATACTATCAAGGAAATATGATATTCCAATCTATATCACAAAAGAAAGCTATGAAGCTGGAATGCTGAAAATTGGAAAAATAAAAGATGAAAATTTGAGATTTATAGAAGAAGCATTTTGGGTTGGAGATAGTATGGTATATCCTTTTGATGTGATGCACGATGCAGAAAGAACAGTAGGTTTTAGAATAGAAGAAAGTACGGGAAGCAAGGTGGCAATAGCTACAGATTTAGGGTATATTGATAATACGGTTAGAGAAGCTTTTAGAGAGGTAGATATCATGGTTATAGAGTGTAATTATGATTATCATAAGTTAATGGATTGTTCATATCCTTGGGATTTAAAGGCTCGAGTAAAAAGTAGGAATGGGCATCTATCAAATAATGATTGTGCCAGATTTATAAGGGAGTTACACCATGATAAGCTAAAAAAAGTTTATTTAGCTCATATGAGTAAAGATAGTAATGACCCAAAATTAGCTATTGATGCTGTCTTAGATGAATTAGTAAGACACAATATTGATATTTCAGTAGAAATTGCTCATCAAGATATATGTAGTGAGTTAATTAAATTTTAGGAGGAGTTATGGAGGAAATTGAAAAACTATTAGAAGAACTGAAGTTTGAAATAGGAACGACAGATGCATTAAAAGACAGCAATGAAAAAATTGTTTTAGGAACAGGGAACTTTAATGGAGCAGTACTTTTTGTAGGAGATGATTCTAATTTATATATAGATGAAAATTTAAAGGTAAGACCAGGTTCAAGTGGAGAATTTCTAATAAAGCTTTGTGATATAGTAGGTTTGCTGCCAGAGAGTTATTATATAACAACATTAACTAAATCTGAGAAAAATTATAGAGAGCTAGAAGAGAGAGATAAGAGAGATTTGAAAGAATATCTAATGATGCAGGTATCATTAATGAATCCTAAAATTATTGTAGCGCTAGGTCAAGATGTAGCAGAGTTATTATTAGAAAGGGAGTTTAAGTTTCTTCAAGAAAAAGGTAAAGTGTTAGATTGGAAAGGAGACATAAAATTATTAGTAACATATGATGCTAACTTTGCTAAAAAATCAAGAGATGATGGTGGAAAGAGATCTAAGGTAGCAGTAGAATTTTGGGGAGATTTAAAGACTATAAAAAATACCATAGAGGAGATTTAATATGAAAATTTTAGTGGTAAGGTTTAAACAAATTGGTGATGCAATACTATCTTCTGTGATATGTAAAAGTCTAAAGGAAACAATTTAAGTAATAGTAATTACACACAGTATACCTGAATAATTCCTTTAGCTATAAATTCAAGAAGAGAAAGTAAAGTTTACCCTGTAGATTTAATGAGAGAGTTAGCAAAAAAAATATTAGACGAATTTGATTGTCAAATTATTTTATACTATTCACCAAATGAAAAAGAATTTGCTAAAAAATTTCATGAAGATTTAAATTGGGATAAAAGAATAATATCAGATGTAAATACAAAAAGTATTAGGGAGTTAGGTGCGTTATTATCTAATTGTGATATATTTGTAGGAAATGAAGGTGGGCCGAGACACTTAGCCCAAGCTATAGATATTCCGAGTTTTTCTATATTTAGCCCAGGTTCTAGCAAAAGAGATTGGCTTTCAAGAGATAATAAAAGACATGAAGGGATAGAACCGAAAGATGTACTTTCAGATAAAACATATGATGATTTATCGTATGAAGAAAAATATAGATTAATTACTCCAGATATTATTTTAGAAAAAGTAAAGGAAAAAATGGAGCTTGTACCCAAATATATTGAAAAAAAATAGTGGTTATGATAAAATTTAAAAAGATATTTAAAAATGAGGAGGAGTTTTTGTGGCAGGACATAGTAAATGGTCTAATATAAAGCATAGAAAAGGTGCTCAAGACGCTAAAAGAGGAAAGCTATTCACAAAATTAGGAAAAGAGTTAACAATCGCAGCGAAGGAAGCTGGAGGAGATCCAAACTTTAATCCAAGATTAAGACTTGCAATAGATAAAGCAAAAGCTGCTAATATGCCAAAAGATAACCTAGAGAGAGCTATTAAAAAAGGTACTGGTGAACTTGATGGTGTAGATTATATGGAAATTAGATATGAAGGGTATGGTCCAGAAGGAACAGCTTTCATAGTTGAGGTTGTAACAGATAATAAAAATAGATCAGCTTCAGAAGTTAGAGCAACGTTTTCTAGAAGAAATGGAAATTTAGGAACAGATGGTGCTGTATCTTGGATGTTTCAAAGAAAAGGAGAAATCATAGTTGGTGCTGAAGGTGTGGACGCAGATGAGCTAATGATGGCAGCTTTAGAAGCTGGAGCAGAAGATGTTAAAGAGGAAGATGGAGAGTTTACTGTTTTAACAGATTCAGCAGATTGTAATAGAGTAGCAGAAGAATTAAAAAAAGCTGGTTATAATGTAACTGAAGCTGAAGTTGCAATGATTCCAGATAATAAAGTACAAATTACTGATTTAGAGACTGCTAAAAAGGTAATGGCATTATATGAAGGGTTAGATGATTTAGATGATGTAAATGATGTTTATTCAAACTTTGATATATCAGATGAGTTATTAGAGCAACTGTAAAAATAAAAAACAATAAAAAACATACTCATATATTTTTGGAAATATGGTCCAATAGTTTCTACGTCTTTACCGTAAATGAAGACACTATGGGTAGAACTGACTGCATTTAAGCATAGATTCTATCCATGAGTCTATGCTTTTTTATTTAAAATAGGAGGAAATTTTAAATATGCAGAGAAATAAATCACCTTATGACTTAAATGGAGTGCCGGACTTAAATACAGCGATTCCTTTAGGTTTACAACACATTATGGCAATGTTTATGGGAAATATAACACCTATAATAATAGTTGCTGGAATACTTGGTTTTACTCAAGATATAAAAATAAACTTAATACAAGCAACAATACTTGTAGCTGGGTTAAATACTTTAGTCCAAGTTTATACATTAGGACCTATGGGAGCTAAATTGCCTGTAGTTGTAGGAACAAACTTTTCTTTTGCACCAGTGGCTATATCAGTAGCTAGCAAGTTTGGGTATGAAGGAGTTTTAGGAGCAGCATTAATAGGAGGAATTTTTGAAGCTTTTTTAGGATTTCATATGAAGAGAATAAGAAAGTTTTTTCCACCAATAGTTACAGGAACTGTAATATTAGCTATAGGATTATACCTTTTACCAGTTGGAATAAATAGTTTTGCAGGTGGATATGGAGCGTCTGACTTTGCATCTAAAGAGAATCTAATTTTAGGAACAATAGTTTTAGCAGTGGTAATATTTTTTAAGGAATTTACAAAAGGTGTAACAAGTTCAGGAGCGATTTTTATAGGAACAGTAGTGGGGACAGTAATAGCTTTTTTAATGGGAAAGATAGATATAACTCCACTTTTACAGGCAGATATAGTGAGTATACCAAGGCCATTTTCATTTGGGTATTCATTTCATATAGAAGCAATTATTCCTATGGTAATGATGTTTGTAGTATCTGCTATAGAAACGATGGGAGATATGTCAGGAATTACAATGGGTGGTGCTAAAAGAGAATTGAAAGACAGGGAGCTTAAAGGTGGAATAATATGTGATGGAATAGGAAGCGCATTTGCAACTATATTTTCAGTATTACCAACGACGTCGTTTAGTCAAAATACAGGTATAATTGCTATGACAGGAGTAATGAGCCGATTTGTTGTGGGAATAGGTGCGCTATTTTTAGTAATAAGTGCATTTATACCAAAGGTTGCAGCAGCTTTTACATTAGTTCCTCAAAGTGTTATAGGTGGAAGTTTAGTAATGATTTTTTCTATGATTTCAATTAGTGGAATAAATCTTATAAACCAAGAACCATTAGAAGGAAGAAATGCAGTTATATTAGCAGTTTCGTTGGGACTAGGATATGGAATAGGATTAGTTCCAGGAGTGATTGAAGCATTCCCTGAAAGTATAAGATATATATTTACAGATTCAGGATTTGTTGTAGCTGGAACTTTAGCAGTTGTGATGAACCTGATATTACCTAAGAAAAATGAAAAAGTAGAGGTTTCTGTAGCATAAAAAAACTGAGGAGTAATTTCCTCAGTTTTTATTTTTTAGTTATATCTTGCTTGGATTGTAACATTTCCGCTGTATACTCCAGTTTGCTGATTATTTGGGATGTCTAAAGTGAATTTAATTGGTTTGGCAGAAATAAACTCATCTTGACGAAGAACTATAGTTTCTTCTGTGTGATCAATGTTTGCCCAAACAGTAGCTCCACTTATATTTTTTAGAGCTAATTTACCATCATTTGTTAATCCAGAAATCGTAATTTTAGCTTGATTACGCCCTTGTCCTTTTATAGAAAATTTTCCAATAGCAATATTTCCAGAAGTTCCTTTAGCAATTTTTCCAAATTCAGCATGTTGATCAATTTTAACAGTTAAAGTTTCCATGATAGTAGCACTAACGTTCATATTAGCAGAATCAGGATTGCTACTTCCAAAAGCTGCTACAGCAGTAGTTAAAGATAAAAGTGTTAATAATTTTTTCATAATTTATTTCCTCCGATAATTTTTAAGATTATAAATGGGCTATTTAAACTTAACTTTCATAGTTAAAGTTCCAGAATAGTTTCCAATTGGTGCATTCTTAGGAACTGTAAGTTCAGTATCAAAAGAATATTTATATTCTCCTTTTTCATTTAGTTTTGTATTTTTACCATCATCATTTGTATTTTTTAAAGAAACATTTAAAATATTTGAATCACTTTTTTCATGAAAAAGAGAGATGTTTTTCTTGAAACCATTCAAGTTTTTATCGTTAAGAGAGATATCAACGTTTTGTCCAGGTTCACCGTATATTATAAAAATATGACCATTAGTTGAATGAGTAGAGCCTTGTATAACTTTTCCATAATTAATATCACCATTATGGATGACTTTTAGAGGCTTTATAACAGTAGCATTGATATTCATACTTTCTTCTGAAATATTAGAAGAAAATATATTACTAAAAGTTAATAAAAATAAACTTAAAATTAATGACATAACTCCTCCTTATATGAAAACAACTGGGAATATCCCAGTTGTTAATAATTATTGATATTGAACTCTAGCAGTTATAGAACCTGTATATATACCAGTTACAGTTTCAGTAGTAGGATTTATTGTTCCAACCATGTCAAAACTTGCTTTTCCAGCATTATCTAGATTGTGAGGAATAACAAAATTATTAAAAGAAATATCTAAAGTATCTTCACTTCCATTTCTTTTTAAAGATGATAAGTTAGATAAAGTGACTTCAAATTTTTCTCCTGGTTCTCCATCAATAGTGTATTGTCCAGTAGCTGTTGCCTTAGTTCCTTGAATTACAGTTCCAAATTCCATATTTTTAGCTATAATAGTTAGTGGTTTAATCACAGTAGCTTTAATGTTCATAGTAGCCTGATCATTTGAAGTTACACCAAAAGCTGTCATAGTAGTAGTTAAAGATAAAAGTATTAATAATTTTTTCATAATTTGTTCCCTCCCGTAATTTTATAAAGTTTATAAAATACAAAAGCCAGTTGCACTTATATTTTGGCTAAACCAAAATGTAACTGCAACTGGCTGTCATTTTAAAGACCCTATAGTTTTGCGTCATAGGATTTCTCCTACTTTGCCTATTTATATTATATAATAATGATATATTAAAATTTAAAAAATGTCAAACAAAAATTACATAAAATATAAAGAAATATTTTTCACAAAACCTTATTTAAAGAGGGTTTATTGCAAAAATACAAAACGTATTATAAATTGTACAAAAGGATATATAAGTGTGTTATAATTAAAAAAAGGTGGTGATTAAGATATATATAGATATTTATAAAGAGATAGAACTTTTTAATATAAAGGGAGTTTCAAGTGCAACATATTCGAAGTTAAAAAAATTAAACATAGAAACACTTCATGATTTGATATATTACTTTCCAAGAGCTTATGATGATAGAACAAATATAAAAAAAATAGGTGAATTACGAGGAGATGAATATGTTGTATTAAAAGGAAATATAATGAATATATCTGCTCCTCCTACAAGAACAGGAATGAAAATGATAAAAGCAACAGTAAATGATGGAACTGGAGTTTTAGAAGTTGTATGGTTTCAAAGACCTTATTTAAGAAATAGTTTAAAAATAGGAGAAGAGTATATTTTTATAGGAAATGTAAAAAGAGGATATACATTTCAAATGGTAAATCCAGAATTTAAACTGTATAAAGGACAAGAAAATACTGGTGAAATTTTACCTATTTATAGTGCTATAAAAGAGTTGAATCAAAACAGTTTAAGAAGAATTTTAAAAGAGGCGCTAAAAAATTATTTAGATATATTTCAAGAAAATATACCAGAGGAAATAATAAAAAAGTATAAACTTATGAATAGAAAAAATGCTTTAAAAGAAATTCATTATCCAACAAATCCAAGAAATTTAGAGGAGGCAAAAAGGCGTTTTGCAATAGAAGAACTATTAATATTGGAGATGGGAATACTTCAAAAGCGTTTTGAGATAGATTTGACTAATGCGGGTTTATATGAAATTAAAGGAAATAAAAAGTTAGTTTCGAAGTTTTTAGAAAGTTTATGTTTTTCATTAACAACTGCTCAAAAAAAAGTTATAACAGAGATATATAAAGGTATAAATGCTGGAAAAATAATAAATTATTTAATTCAAGGAGATGTAGGAAGTGGAAAAACGATAGTTGCGGTATTGTTACTTTTATACATGGTAGAAAACGGTTATCAGGGAGTTTTTATGGCTCCGACAGAGATTTTAGCAACGCAACACTATTTGTCTATTTATGAAACTTTAGAATTATTAGGAGTAAAAGTTGAACTTTTAACTGGAAGTGTAAAAGGAAAAAAGAAAGTTGAACTATTAGATAGGATAAAAACAGGAGTAACAAATATTGTAGTAGGAACTCATGCTATAATAGAAGACAGTGTTGAATTTCAAAAATTGGGATTAATAGTTATAGATGAGCAGCATAGATTTGGAGTTTTACAAAGAAAAAGGCTTAGAGATAAAGGTGTTTTAGCAAATCTTATTGTTATGAGTGCGACTCCTATTCCGAGGTCCTTAGCTTTGAGTATATATGGAGATTTGGATGTAGCAGTAATAGATGAGTTACCTCCTGGAAGAAAGCCCATAAAAACTAAATGGATTAGTGAAGAAGAGGATGAAGAAAAAATGTATCATTTCATAGATAAAAAATTAAAAGAGGGACGTCAAGCATATTTTGTGGCTTCTTTAATAGATGAAAGTGAAAAGCTTTCGGCTAAATCCACAGAGGAGTTATATAATGAAGTTCTAAAAAACTTACCAGGATATAGAGTTGGAATTTTGCATGGAAGAATGAAAAACAAAGAAAAAGATGAAGTTATGCATCTTTTTAAAAATCAAAAACTAGATATCTTAGTTTCTACTTTAGTTATTGAGGTTGGAGTAAACGTTCCTAATTCAAGTATAATGGTAATAACAAACTCTGAACGTTTTGGGCTAGCAACATTACATCAACTTAGAGGAAGGGTTGGAAGAGGAGAGCACCAATCCTATTGTTTCTTACTTTCAAATACAGAAAATGATAATTCAGCAGCAAGACTTAGAGTTTTAGAAAGTACTGAAGATGGATTTAAAATAGCAGAGGAAGATTTGAGATTAAGAAAAGCTGGAGAGATTTTTGGTGTAAAACAGAGTGGATTAAGTGATCTTAAATTTATAGATATAGTTCATGATGTTAAAACAATAAAGTTAGTTAAAGATATTTGTATGGAATACTTAAAAGAAAATAAAGGCAAAATAAATAACCAAGTTCTCCAATGGGATATTGATGAAAAGTTTAACAAAAGTTTGACCTCTTAAAAGAGGTTATGATAGAATATGAGGTAAAATTAATTAAAAAAAGTGGAGGATAAGATGAGATTAAGTAAATATTATGTAAAAACTCTTAAGGAAACTCCTAAAGAGGCAGAAGTAATAAGTCATAAACTATTACTTAGATCAGGAATGATCAAAAGATTAGCAAGTGGAGTTTATACATACCTTCCTTTAGGTTTAAAAGCTTTAAAAAAAGTTGAAAACATTGTAAGAGAAGAGATGGATAGAGCAGGAGCTCAAGAGATATTCATGCCAGTGTTACAACCAGCAGAACTTTGGAAAGAAAGTGGAAGATGGGACGTAATGGGTGCTGAAATGATGAGAATTCAAGACAGACATTCAAGAGAGTTTGCATTAGGACCAACTCATGAAGAGGTAATAACAGATATTATTAGAAATGATATATCATCTTATAAGTCTTTACCATTAAACTTATATCAAATTCAAACTAAATTTAGAGATGAAAGAAGACCTAGATTTGGACTTATGAGAGGAAGAGAGTTTATGATGAAAGATGCATACTCATTCCATGCTAATAAAGAGTCTTTAGATGAAGAGTTTGAAAATATGAAGGCTGCTTATACAAGAGTATTTGAAAGATGTGGACTTAAATTTAGAGCAGTTGAGGCAGATTCAGGAGCGATTGGTGGAAGCGGATCGCAAGAGTTTCATGTTTTAGCAGAATCAGGAGAGGATGAAATCATTTATTGTACATCATGTGATTACGCTGCAAACGTTGAAACAGCAACAAGTACAATAGTTGAGTTGCCAAAAGCTGAAACTTTAGAGGTTAAATTAGTAGATACACCAAATGTATCAAAAATTGTTGATGTTGTGGAATACTTAAATGTTCCTGTAGAGCAAACTGTAAAAGCCATGATGTATAAAGATGTTGTAACAGATGATGTTTATATGGTTCTTATAAGAGGAGACTTTGAGGTTAATGAAGTTAAGTTAAAAAATATAATTGATACTATAGATGTTGTATTGTTAACTGATTCAGAACTTGAGAATTTAGGATTAGTAAAAGGATTTATAGGACCAGTTGGTGCTGATTTAACAAAAATAAAAGTTATAGCTGATAAGAGTATTGTAGGAATATCTAATCACACAGCAGGTGGAAATAAATTAGATACACATTATATAAACGTTAATTATGGAAGAGATTATGAGGCAGAAGTAGTTGCTGATGTAAGAACAGTAGTAGTTGGAGAAAAGTGTCCTAAGTGTGGAGGAGAGCTTGCAAGTGCAAGAGGAATCGAAAGTGGACATATATTTAAACTAGGAGATAAATACTCGAAAGCATTAAATGCATCATTCTTAGATGAAAATGGAAAGAGTCAAATTATGGAGATGGGATGTTATGGAATAGGAGTTTCTAGAACTATGGCATCAGCAATAGAGCAAAACAATGATGAAAATGGAATTATTTGGCCATCAGCAATAGCTCCATTTGTAGTTGAAGTAATACCAGCAAATATGAAATCTGAAGAACAAGTGGCATTAGCAGAAGAGATTTATAAAAATTTCCAAGATAATTGCATAGATGTAGCTTTAGATGATAGAGATGAAAGAATTGGATTTAAATTTAAAGATGGAGATTTAATTGGATATCCATTTAAAGTTGTAGCTGGTAAAAAAGCTGCTGAAGGAATTGTAGAGTTAAAAATTAGAAGAACTAATGAAACTTTAGAAGTTTCTAAAGATGAAGTTGTTTTAAAAGTAAAAGAATTAATGAAGCAGTATTAATTAATAAAAATAAGGAGAGCTATTAGCTCTCCTTATTTTTATTTTACTTTGAGTAAGTTCCAAGATAAGTTAAAATTTTCTTTTTGATTCTTTGAATAGTGTTATCTATTTTTTTAGGAGGTTCATTTAAAAAACCAGCAATCTCAACATAAGTATACTCTTTACATAAGTATGCAAAAACATTTTTTTCTAGGGTACTTAGATTTTCTTCAAGGAAACTAGTTAGTAGATAAACTAACTCTTTACCTAAAAAGATATCTTCAGGTGAATAAAATCCCAAGGAAGGACGTGAATAATGAATACTTTCTTCTTGAGTAGAATAACCTTCTCCTTGCATAGCAAGATTTAAATTTTTGTATTTATCAGAATTATGATTTTTAACAGCTGTAATCATTTGTCTTCGAATACAAAGATTTGCAAAAGTACTAAAACACGCGTTCCTAGTCTCATCATAAGATTTAATAGCTTTGATGAGCCCTATAAAACCTTCTTGCATTAAATCGTCACTATCTCCACCTTTGAGAAAAAATGAACGATTATTTTTGTAGATTGCTCCTTGATACTCTTTGATAATTTTTTCAATTGATTCTTCATCTCCGTTTTGTGCTAAAATTATATCTTCTTTTTCAATCATAGTCTTGTCCCCCGACCTTTCTAAAAATTAAATAAAAAATAAAAAAAGCTAAACATTTAAAAGAACCTATTTTTAATAAGATTACACTATACTAGTATGATATCAAAAAAAACTGAGATTAGCTATATTTCAAATTTTCCAAAATAGAGTTATTATTTGGATTGTAAATTGAAAAAAAGAAATAAAAAATTAAAGAAGGAAAAATAAAAAAAAGACATAATAGAAGTATAAGAGTATTTTATTATGTGGAGGTGTAAAAAAATATGTTGGATGGAATTAGTAAAAAAGCTACAGACTTAGACTATGCAATACAAAGTTTAAAGGAGGAATTACAAGCAGTTGATGATTATAATCAAAGAGCTGAAATGGCAGTAGATCCTGAACTTAAAGAGATTATGATTCATAATAGAAATGAAGAGATGGAGCATGCTGTTATGATAGTTGAATGGCTAAGAAGAAATCAATTTGAATTTGGAAAAGAGATGGAAGATTATATATTTAGACAAGGAAAAATTGTAGGAATAGAAGCTCAATTAATGGGAAGAAATGGTGGAAATGAACAAACTTCAGAAAGCGGTGAAGTAGTAGTAGATGTAAAATCATTAAATATAGGTTCATTAAAAGGATAAGGAGGAGAGAATATGGATTTTCTAAAAAAAGAGTTAGCACCAATTAGTAGTAAAGTTTGGAAAGATATAGAGGAGAGAGCAAAAGAGGTTTTAACAACTCAACTATCAGGAAGAAGATTTGTAAAAGTAACTGGACCTATTGGGAAAGAAAAAGGGGGAGTAAATACAGGTAGGTTAACAATATATAAAAAAGATGATTTAAGTTATGGTGTTTATCAAACACAACCTTTTGTAGAGAATAGAATAACTTTTAGATTAAGTAGATGGGAATTAGATAACTTTGAAAGAGGAGCTAGAGATATTGATTATACAAATTTAGACGAGGCTTTAAAAAAAGCAGCTAAATTTGAAGAAGAAGCTTTATATTTTGGATTAGCTGAAGCTTGTATAGTAGGATTATTAAAGGATGAGAAACAAGCCTTAGATTTTGGAAAAACTGAGCAAGAAACAATAAAAAATTTAATGTATGGAGTTTCTAAATTAAGAAATACAGGATTTAGTAAAGGGCCTTATGCGTTAGTTGTAGGTCTTGAAAAATTTATATATTTAAATATGGTAAATTTAAACGATTCATTAGCAAAAAGATTGGAAAAAATATTAGGTACACCAATAATAGTTTCAAACAATATAACTGGAGCATTATTAGTTCCTTACGATAATGAAAATATTGAGCTTGTATTAGGAGAAGATTTTTCTCTAGGATATCAAGGGCATACAAATCAAGAAGTAGAATTATTTATAACAGAAACATTCACATTTAGAATACTAGATGATACAAGAGTTGTAAGTTATAAATAGCAAAAGAAAAAGGAGATAACTAACAGTTATCTCCTTTTATATATTTAAAATGCTTTTTACCAGATATTGAATCTATAACCTACAGAAAGAGTAACTCTCTCATAATCGTTATCGAATTTATCATTAAATCCGTCTCCATTAACTTTAGTTTTGGCATAGTTAGTACCATAAAGAATATCTACATTAAAGTCTTCGTATTGAACTCCTACACCTGCTGCCCAATATAAACCATCATCAACTTTAGTTCCAACATCTCCAAGTGGAGTGTTAATACTCTTAGAATCAAAGTTAAATGAGTAACCTAAGTTAGCTTTGATATATGGAGTAGCTGCCCAATCCCAATAATTTATATCATATCTACCAGTTACGTATAAAGGAACTGATTTAAACTCTGCTCCAGAAATATCACCAGAAGTTTTTCTTTTCATATGATGCTGGTAAGCAACACCAAGACCTAAATCTAAGTGATCCCAAGATTTATAAGCCTCAATTGCTAACTCTCCACCAAAATCCTTAGTTTTATGTCCTAATCCGTAAGGTTCTGCAGTATTTCTAGTATCAGTATAATCTCCATACTCACTCCAGAAATCCCATCCAGCTCTTAAGTTAATGAATCCCCAAGGGTTCTCAACCACAGGAGCTACAACAACTTCTTCAATGATAACAGGCTCAGCTACAACTTCTTTTGAACTTGTAACAGGAGCAGCCACTTCTTTTGCTTGAGCAACAGCAGCAAAAGCGAATAAAGAACATGCTAAAAGTGTTAATTTTTTCATAAAAATAAACCTCCTCGTCTTAATTAATCTCCTAAAATTAAAAATGGAATTAATAATTTTACCATTCTGTAACATATATACTCCAAAAAAATAGATTTCTTTTTTTTTGAGTAATAATTTTGTAATAGAAAATAACTTGTGATATAATTTTGTTTAGAAAGTATAGAGTTTAGGTAGGAAGTGAAAGATGGAAAAATATAAAGAAGTTATAGAAATAAGGGTTGAAGAAAAAGATAAGGGTAAAAGATTAGATGCTTTTTTAAATGAATTTTTTGAAGATGCTACGAGAAGTTATATTCAAAAATTAATTGATAATGAGAATGTGTCAATAGATAATAAATCAAAAACAAAAAGCGGGAATAAGCTTAAAGGGAAAGAAATAATAATAGTGAAAATTCCTGAAGACGAAGTACTTGAAGTGTTACCTGAAAATATTCAAATAGATATAGTATATGAAGATAAAGATATGGTCATAATTAATAAGGATCCAGGAGTAATTGTTCATCCAGCTCAAGGATACTATACAGGAACTTTGGTGAATGCAGTTCTTTATCATATAAAGGATTTATCAACAATAAATGGAGTTATCCGACCTGGAATTGTTCATAGATTAGATAAAGATACAAGTGGATTAATAGTTATAGCAAAGAATGATATAGCTCATGTAAAATTAACAGATATGTTTAAAGATAAAACTATTGAAAAAAGATATGTTTGTATCTGTAAAGGAAATTTTAAAAATATAATTGGTAGAATAGAAACTTTAATTGGTAGAGATTCTAAAGATAGAAAAAAAATGGCTGTTGTAACAGAAAATGGAAAAATAGCGATAACTAATTATGAAGTTATCGATAGTGTACAGGGATTCTCTTTAGTAGATGTAGGAATAGAAACAGGTAGAACTCATCAAATAAGGGTGCATATGAAAAGTTTAAATCACCCTATTTTAGGGGATGCAGTTTATGGAAGTAGTTCAGACTTGATAAAGAGACAAATGCTTCACTCTTACTATTTAAAATTTAATCACCCCATAACAGGAAAAGAGATGGTGATTTTAGGAGAATTGAAAGAGGATTTTAAAGATGTAGCGAAGAGATTAAAATTAGATATAAATAAGATAGTAAGATTACAGAAATAATAAAAGGAAAAATATAGAGATATAGGTACAACCTATAAATAGTGGAGATGAAATGGATATAAAAAATATAATGTATCTCTTTGATTTAGAAAATGGAGATATTATAGGGGTAGATGAAGCTGGAAGAGGTCCATTAGCAGGACCAGTAGTTGCAGCAGTAGCTAAATTAAAAAAGTATGACGAGAAGTTAGAAAAGATAAATGATTCTAAAAAATTAACTGAAAAAGTTAGGGAAGAACTTTTTGATATTATTATGGAAAACTTTGATATAGGTATAGGGATTGCTAGTGTGGATGAAATAGATGAGATAAATATATTGAATGCTACTTTTTTAGCAATGAGAAGAGCAATAGAAGAGATAGAAAAAAAGGTAAAGTTTGAAAAAATTTTGGTAGATGGTAATCATAGAATTAGAGAATATATTGGAGAGCAATTACCTGTGATAAAAGGCGATTCAAAAAGTTTGTCTATCGCAGCAGCTTCAATTATAGCGAAAGTTACTAGAGATAGAATGATGTTAGAAATAGCAAAGCTTTATCCAGAGTATACTTTTGAAAAACATAAAGGTTATGGAACAAAAGCTCATCGTGAAATGATATTAGAAAAAGGACCTATTGATAAAATTCATAGAAAAAGTTTTTTAAAGAAAATTTTAGGAGAGTAAAATATGAATAAAAGAAACAAGGGTAAAATTTATGAAGAAAAAGGTAAAGAATATTTAGAGAATACTGGAGTAAAAGTGTTATCTATGAATTATCAAGGTTCCTTTGGAGAAATAGATATAATCGGATATGATGAAACAACCCTTGTTTTTTTTGAAGTTAAATATAGAAAAAATTTATCTTTTGGAATGCCACAAGAAGCAATAGATAAAAAAAAGATGAAAAAGATATATATAACTGCAAAAGAATTTATAAGAAAAAATAGATTAGAAAATGAAAAAATAAGATTTGATGCAGTAGTTTTTCTAGGTGAAAAAATAGAGTGGATTAAGAATATTTTTTGGGGTGATGAACTTGGATTATAAATGTTTAAAATGTGGAAGTGATAGATATATAGTCAAAACTGCAGTGATACCAGAAAAAAGCCCTGGATTAAAAATAGAGATTGGAACGTATTATATAAAAACTTGTGTAGAATGCGGCTATACTGAGTTTTACTCAGCAAAAATAGTAGATAAAGAGTTTGCAAAAAATAAAAAAGGTAAGAAATATGCTAAAGCAACTCCTTAGAAAATTATTATTTGATAATACCTGTTCTTTATGTGGTTGCCATCTTGAAAATAAGGGGTATTTGTGTTCTAAATGTATTGTAAAACTAGAGAAAATGAGTGACTTGAAACAAAGAAGGAACTTATACTACTTATATTATTATACAGATGTAAAAAAAATTATTTTTGATTTAAAATTTAAAAACAGAAAAGACATTACAAGCAGTCTAAGTAAGTATGTTAAAGATTCGATAGAAACTATTAGAATAAAAGAAAAGATTGATGTAGTAATATCTGTTCCTGTAAATAAAAAGCGATTTTTAGAAAGAGGATATAATCAAGTTGATGAGATATTGAAATCAGCAAATATAAATTTTGAAAATATTGAGAGAATAAAAAATACAAAATACATGTATGAAATAAAGGAACATAAAAAAAGAAGAGAGAATGTAAGAAAAGCTTTTAAAATAGAAAAAAAATATTTTCAAAAAAGTATATTGATAGTTGATGATATTGTAACAACGGGAGCAACCTTAAAAGAAATCGAAAGAGAATTTTTAGAAAATCAAAATGCCAAAAATGTAATTTTTTTTACAATAGCTGTAGTAAAAGATTATTTTAAATGACTAAACTGAGGATGGGTGGAAATGGAGATTTTTATAAATGGAGAGAAAATAAATATAGGAATAAAAAATACAAAATTATTAAATGTATTAGAGAAAATAGAAGCTAATGTAATAAAAGATGGAGAAGTTATTGTTGAATTAAAACTTGATGGAGAAATGGTTGATGGAAAATCGTTGCCTTTAAATAAAAAAGTAAAGGTTTTAGAGTTAACAACGCGTTCTCATAGAGAGATTTTGATAGAGTCATTATATCTTTTAGAACCTTACTCAGATAGATTTTTTGAAAATTTATCTGAAATAGAAGAAGAGATGAGCGATATTGGAAAATTAATAGAAATGGTAAGTTTTGTTGAATGGGTGTTTGGAATAGTATTGTCTCTAAAAGAAGCAACAGCAATAGATTTAATATATTCTGATTATAATGAGTATGTGGAAGAATTTAAAAAGTATGCTGAAGAGATATTTGAAGCCTTTAAAAAAGAAGATTTTGTAGGGATTATAGAAGTTTTAGAAGGTGCTATAGTACCTTTACTTGAAGACTTATTAGCAAACTCTAAAGACTACCTAAAAGAGGTTTTGAAAGAAGAAAGTAGAAAAAAATTACTTAATTAGAGAAAAAAATACTCAAAATAGGATGAAAATATAGACAATGTAGTGCGTGTTAAAAAACTAGAAATTATGTTATCATAAAATTAAAATTAATAAAAAAGTTTTGGAGGGAGAAATCAATGAGAAAGACAATAATCGCAGGAAACTGGAAAATGAATAAAACAGTAGCAGAAACAAAAGCTACATTATCAGAGTTAAAAGAGTTAACAAATGGTGTAGAAGGAGTAGAAATTGTAATTGGAGCTCCATTCACAGCTTTAGAATCAGCTGTAAAAACAGTTGAAGGATCAAATGTTGCAATAGCTGCACAAAACATGCATCCAAAAGATTCAGGAGCATATACAGGAGAAATATCACCAGTTATGTTAAAAGAAATTGGAGTAAAATACGTTATATTAGGACATTCAGAGAGAAGAGAGTATTTCCATGAGTCTAATGCTTTCATTAATGAAAAAGTAAAGGCAGCTTTAGCTCACGATTTAATTCCAATATTATGTATTGGAGAAAAATTAGAGGAAAGAGAATCAGGAAAAACATCTGAAGTAAACGAAAAGCAAATTAGAGAAGGATTAGCAGGGTTAACACCTGAAGAAGCAGTTAAAGTTGTTGTAGCATACGAACCAGTATGGGCTATAGGAACTGGAAAGACAGCTACACCAGAAATGGCAGAAGAGACTCATAAAGAGATTAGAGATGTATTGATAGCTATGTTTGGAGCAGAAGCAGCATCAGAAATGACAATCCAATATGGAGGATCAATGAATGCTAAAAACGCAGCAGAGTTATTAGCTATGGAAAATATAGATGGTGGACTTGTAGGAGGAGCTTCGTTAGATGCACCAACATTTATTCAAGTTATAAAAGCAGGAGCAAGATAATAAAAATTAGGAGGCTAAAAAATGGCTAAAAAACCTTTAATGTTAATGGTTCTTGATGGTTGGGGATATAACCCAAATGCAACAGAAAAAAATGCTATTGCAGAAGCAAAACCAGAAAATTTTGAAAGATTATTTAATACTTATCCACATACATTAATAAAAGCATCTGGAGAAGCTGTAGGATTACCAGAAGGACAAATGGGTAACTCTGAAGTAGGACACTTAAATTTAGGTGCTGGAAGAGTTATTTATCAACCTCTAGTAGAAATTACAAAAGAGATTAGAGACGGAGAGTTTTTTGAAAAAGCTAAAGTTGTAGAAGCATTTAATTATGCTAAACATAATGATAAGGCAATCCACTTCATGGGACTTTTATCAGATGGAGGAGTTCACTCTCATATTAATCATCTATTCGGGTTATTAGAGATGGCAAAAAGAACAGGATTAACAAAAGTATACATCCATGCATTTATGGATGGAAGAGATACTGCTCCTACTTCAGGATTAGAGTTTATAAAAAAATTAGAAGAAAAAATAAAAGAGATAGGAGTAGGAGAAATTGCTACTATTTCTGGAAGATATTTTTCAATGGATAGAGATACTAACTGGGATAGAACAGAAAAGGCTTATGATGCTATAGTTGGAAAAGTAGAAGTAACTGAAAAAACTCCTGAGCAAATTATAGAAGATTCATATGCTGAGAAAATAACAGATGAATTTATAAAACCAGTTTTATTAACAAAATCTGGAGAAATTAAAAAAGGTGATGTTGTAATTAATTTTAATTACAGACCGGATAGAGCTAGACAAATAACAAGAGCTTTAACAGATAAAGACTTTAAAGGATTCCAAAGAGAATATTTAGAGCCTAAATACTACTGCATGAGACAGTACGATTCAACTATAGATGCAGAAATTATTTATACAGATAAAGATATAACTAACACATTAGGAGAAGTTATATCAAATCATAATTTAACTCAGTTAAGAACGGCTGAAACTGAAAAGTATGCACACGTTACTTTCTTCTTTAATGGAGGAAAGGAAACTGAATTTAAGGGTGAAGAGAGAATATTAGTTGCATCTCCAAAAGTTGCAACATATGACTTACAGCCAGAAATGTCAGCTCCAGAATTAACAAAAAAAGTTTTAGAAGCATTAGATTCTGATAAGTTTGATGTTATTGTAATGAACTTTGCTAATCCTGATATGGTAGGACATACTGGTGTATTTGATGCAGCTGTAAAAGCAATAAAGGCTGTTGATAAAGGTGTAGGAGAGATTGTTAATAAAGTTCTAGAGTTAGATGGAACAGTACTAATAACAGCTGACCATGGAAATGCAGAAAAAATGGTAGATCCAGTAACAAATGAAGCATTTACTGCACATACTACTAATGAAGTGCCGTTTATATATGTTTCTAATAATTTTAAAGGAGAGCTAAATAATGGTAAATTAGCTGATATAGCTCCAACAATGTTAGAAATATTAAATATTGAGAAACCAGCTGAAATGAATGGAGTTTCTTTAATAAAAAAATAATTGACAGAGAAAACAAATAATGATACTATAATTTAAAGTTTCGAAAATTTAATATTTTAGGTAGAGGTTGCGAATGACAAGAGTAACTCAATAGAGCTGGACAGAGCGCTGAAGTTGAGTGAAAGGGGAATTCGCCGAAATAAAGGTTAAGTCAAAAATCTTTGTTGGGCATGTGAAAAAAATTCACATGACTGTCATCAGATAGAATCTGGTGTTGTGCTATCCAAAATTTGTGATATATTTTGCAGATTAGCTACCGTATTTTCCATACGGTAGTTTTTTTTACCTAAAATTTCAGTGAAACTAAAATATAAAATTAAACTTGGAGGTTTTAGGATGAACAGAATAACAGAACTATTAAAATTAAGTCCAGTTGCTATATTAGCAATGTTAATGTTTATGGGATATGATGCTTTAATAGCAGCGCCTATAGCAACAGTATATGCAGCGTTAGTTGCAGTAGTAATTGAGAAGAAAAAGGTGAATGACATAATTGATGCAGTTATAAATAATGCGAAGGAGATGCAAGTTGCATTTTTTATTTTAATGGTAGCATATGCTATGGCAGAGGTATTTATGTCAACAGGAGTTGGAGCTTCTATTATAAATTTAGCTTTAAATGTAGGATTGACAGGAAGAACAGTAGCAGTTGTAGGAATAATTGTAACATCAGTTTTATCAATAGCAACAGGAACAAGCTGGGGAACATTTGCTGCTTGTGCACCTATATTTTTATGGCTTAACCATATCGTTGGAGGAAATATTGCTTTAACTGTGGGAGCTATAGCTGGTGGAGCATGTTTTGGAGACAACATAGGGCTTATATCAGATACAACAATTGTTAGTTCTGGAATTCAAAAAGTTGAAGTAATAAAAAGAATAAGACATCAAGGGTACTGGTCAGGAATGGTTTTAATTTTAGGAATTATATCTTTTTATGTGGCGGGAGTTGTGATGGGATTACCGACAACGACAGGAGATGCAGCAACAGCTATTGGGCAAATACCAGAAGAAGTTTGGACAGTACTAGCTGAGAAAAGAGAGTCTGCAGTTACACTGTTAAATCAAGTGAAAACAGGTGTACCGACTTATATGATAATACCTTTAATTCTTGTTTTAATAGCAGCATTTAGAGGTTTAACAACACTACTATGTCTGTTTATAGGAATATTTGCAGCGTATATATTAGGTATGTTTGCAGGAACAGTTGAAAGTACAGGAGCATTTTTAAATCTATTATACTCTGGATTTGAGGGTGCAGGATCTTGGGTAATTGTAATGATGATGTGGGTTGCAGCATTTGGTGGAATAATGAAGTTGATGGATGCATTTAGACCTTTATCAAATATAGTTGTTGCAGTTTCGAAAAATGTAAGACAATTGATGTTTTGTAATGGAGTACTATCTATATTAGGAAATGCTGGTTTAGCAGATGAAATGGCTCAGATAGTTACTATGGGACCTATTATAAGAGAAATCGTTGAAAAAAATGTTGAAGGATCTCCAGAGGATATTGAAACATTAAGACTTAGAAATGCAACGTTTAGTGATGCATTGGGAGTATTTGGATCACAATTAATTCCATGGCATGTATATATAGGATTCTATTTAGGAATAGCTCAAGCTGTATATCCATTATATAAATTTACTGCAATGGATATAATTAAATTTAATTTCTTAGCATTAATCGCAGTATCAACAATTTTAATAGCTACATTAACAGGGTTAGATAGATTTATTCCAAGATTTGGTTTACCAAGTGAACCAAAAGTAAGACTAAAAAAAGCAACTGTTGAAAATTGTGTAGCAGAAAAGGCTTAATATTGAAACCCCTTACTTAATAAAGTGAGGGGTTTTTTATTTACAAAAGATTTTATATATGGTAAAATCTAAAGTAAAATAAAATTTCAGGAGGAATCTCTAAAATGATAGGTATAGGAATAGTAGGACTTCCAAATGTTGGAAAGTCAACTCTTTTTAACGCAATAACAAAAGCTGGAGCGGCAGAAGCGGCAAACTATCCGTTCTGTACAATAGAACCAAATGTTGGAATGGTAACAGTTCCAGATCAAAGATTAGATGAATTATCAAAAATAATAAATCCTCAAAGAGTTCAACATGCAACAGTTGAATTCGTAGATATTGCAGGTTTAGTTGAAGGAGCAGCAAAAGGTGAAGGACTAGGAAATAAATTCCTATCAAACATTAGAACTACTGCTGCAATTTGTCAAGTTGTTAGATGTTTTGAAGATGAGAACATTATTCACGTAAGTGGAAGTGTAGATCCAATAAGAGACATTGAAATTATAAATGGAGAGCTTATTTTAGCTGATATGGAAACTATTGAAAAAGCCATAGAAAAACAATCAAAATTATTTAAAGCAAAAAATAAAGAGGCTTTAGCATTAATGCCAGTTTTAGAAAAGTGTAAGGTACATTTAGATGAATATAAAATGTTAAGAACATTAGTACTAACACCTGAAGAGCAAGAATTAATGAGAACATATCAACTTTTAACACAAAAGCCAATGATGTTTGCAGCTAATGTATCAGAAGATGAGTTAGCTACAGGAAATGAGTATGTAGAGAAAGTAAAAGAATATGCAGCAGGTTTAGGAGCAGAAGTTGTTGTTGTATCTGCAAAAGTTGAATCAGAACTTCAAGAAATGGAAGATGAGGATAAAAAAGAGTTCTTAGAGGCTTTAGGAGTAGAAGAACCAGGATTAAATAGATTAATCAGAGCAGGATTTAAATTGTTAGGGTTACAAACTTATTTTACAGCAGGAGTAAAAGAAGTAAGAGCTTGGACTATAAGAATAGGAGATACAGCTCCAAAGGCAGCTGGAGAAATTCATACAGATTTCGAAAGAGGGTTCATTAGAGCAAAAGTAGTTGGATATGAGGACTTTATAAAGTATTCTGGTTGGAAAGGAGCTCAAGAAGCAGGAGTTCTAAGACTAGAAGGAAAAGAATACATTGTAAAAGATGGAGACTTAATGGAGTTTTTATTTAATGTATAAAATATAAAGGGTTGTTAAGAAAAATTACTTGACAACCTTTAAAAAAACTAGTAAAATATTAAGGTATTGTAATTATAAGGAGGATAACATTGATAATCAAGCTTAGTGAAATTATTAATGAATCAGAGGTAACCTTTGATTATGTTGAAAAGACTATGGATTCTATGGACACTCCAGAAGGTGTAACTATAAAAGGAAAAGCCTATAAAGAGGGAAATGGTTATGTAATTGAAGGGTCTTATAGAACAGTACTAAGATTAGAGTGTGTTAGATGTCTAGCGGAGATAGAGCCTTTAATTCAAGGAGAATTCAAAGGAGAATATTTAGATCCAAAGGAATATTCTAAGTATATTTCTAGTCTGAAGCCAGAAGAGGAGTTTGGAGACAAACATTTTGAAGAAGCTATAAATAGCGAAATAGATATCTCTGATCTGGTTAGAGAATATATAATACTTGATTTGTCACAATATGAGGCATGTCTTCCAGAGTGTTCAGATACTACTGAAGTAGAAAAATACTCTAAAGAGGATGTTGACCCAAGATGGCAGCAATTATTAGACATAAAATTTTAAATTTTTAAATATGAATGTATTAGGAGGGAAACTAAGATGGCAGTACCTAAGAAGAAAACTTCGAAAGCTAAGAAAAACATGAGAAGATCTCACCACGCATTAACAGGTTCTACTTTAGCAACTTGTGACAAATGTGGAGCACCAAGAAGACCGCACAGAGTTTGTCTTGCATGTGGAGATTACAACGGAAAGCAAGTATTAGCTACAGAAGTAGAGTAATATCTTATAAAAAAAAGCGGGATAGTTAAATCTTGCTTTTTTTTATTTCCAAAAATATGGTATAATAGTTAATAATTATATATTGATTGAGGAGAAAATATGAGAATTGCTTTAGATGCCATGGGTGGAGATTTTGCACCTTTAGAAACAGTAAAGGGTGCTGTACAAGCTTTGGATGAACTAAAAGATTTAACTGTGGTTTTAGTTGGAAAAAAAGAAAAAATACAAGAAGAATTAGAAAAGTATACTTATGATAAAAATAGAATAGAAATTTATGATGCTAGAGAAATTATTGAGATGACAGACGATCCAATGTCAGCTGTAAGAACTAAAAAAGATTCATCTATGAATAGAATGTTAGAATTAGTGAAATCTGGAGAGGTTGAAGCATCAGTTTCAGCAGGAAATACAGGAGCATTAATAAGTGCTAGTCAACTTAAACTTAGAAGAATAAAAGGAGTTTTGAGACCAGCAATAACAACAATATTTCCAAGCAAAAAAAGAGATATTGTTTTAATGGATGTGGGCGCAAATGCTGATTGTAGACCTGAGTTTATAAATCAATTTGCAACAATGGGAACTCTATATTATGAAGAGATGTTTGGTGTTTCAAATGCTAAAGTTGGATTGCTTAACATAGGAACTGAAGAAGGAAAAGGTAATGAAATTACAAGAGAGGCCTTCCATCTTTTGAAAAGTAATGATAAAATAAATTTTATAGGAAACATTGAAAGCAGAGAGATGATGGATGGAGAAGTTGACGTTATTGTAGCTGATGGTTTTACTGGAAATATGGTTTTAAAAACAGCAGAAGGAACTGCTAAATTTATATTTTCAATTTTAAAAGAAGAGATAAATAAGAGTACTTTAGGAAAAGTTGGGGCCCTATTGTTGAAACCTATTTTAAAAAAATTAAAAGTAAAGTTGGATTCTTCTGAGTACGGAGGAGCTCTTTTCTTAGGAATAAATGGAATTTCTATAAAAGCTCATGGAAATTCAACAGCTAGAGGAATAAAAAATGCTTTAAAAGTTGCCAATAAGTTTGCAGAAGACAAATTTATAGATAGATTGACAGAGGTAATGAAACAGAATCAAGGAGGAAGCGATGAAGCTTAAAAATGTAGGTATAATAGGGTTAGGAACTTATGTTCCAGAAAATGTAATGACAAATTTTGATTTTGAAAAAATTATAGATACATCAGACGAGTGGATTAGGACAAGAACAGGAATAGAGGAAAGAAGATTTGCAAGCGCAGATCAAGCTACATCGGATTTAGGAGCAGAAGCATCAAAAAAAGCTTTAGAAAAAGCAGGGCTTTCTGCAGAAGATATCGATATGATAATTTTAGCAACAACAACACCTGATTATCCAATTCAAAGTACAGCATGTGTTGTACAAGAGTTAATAGGAGCTGTAAATGCGGCAGCAGTAGATATAAATGCAGCATGTAGTGGATTTGTTTATGCTTTAACAATGGCAAAGGGCTTGATTGCTTCTGGAATGAATAAAAAAATATTAGTAATAGGAGCAGAAGTTCTATCTAAGTGTGTAGATATGCAAGATAGAAATACTTGTGTTTTATTTGGAGATGGGGCAGCAGCAGCTGTAGTAGCCGAAGTAGAAGAAGGGTACGGAATGTTATCACAATTTTTAGGAGCAGAAGCTGATGTGAAAGGAGCTCTTAGAACACCGGCAGGAGGAACAAGAAAACCATTAAGTCAAGAAGTTTTAGATGAGAGATCAAATTTCTTACAAATGAAAGGACAAGATGTATTTAAGTTTGCTGTAAAAGCTCTTCCAAAAGCAACTTTAGAAGCATTAGAAGGAGCTAATTTAAAAGCAGAAAATATAGATATGGTATTTCCACATCAAGCAAATGTTAGAATAATAGAGGCAGCTTCAAAAAGATTAGAAATTCCAATGGATAAGTTTTATTTAAACTTAAATAAATTAGGGAATACATCATCAGCTTCAATTGGATTAGCTTTAGGTGAAGCTTTAGATAAAGGTCTTGTAAAAAAAGGAGATACAATAGCATTAACAGGATTTGGAGCAGGATTAACATATGCTTCAATGATAATTAAGTGGTCTTACTAAAATTAAAATTGACAGAGTAAGAATAATATGATATATTAAAAAACACATGTTATTTATAAAAAGGAGTTAATATGAGCAAAATAGCTTTTGTTTTTCCAGGTCAAGGAACACAGTATGTTGGCATGGGAAAAGAACTTTATGAAAATAATGAACTAGCTAAAAAAGAGTTTGATAAAATCTTCTCTAATTTAGATTTTGATTTAAAATCAGTTATGTTTGAAGGTAGTGAGGAAGAGTTAAAAGATACTAAAAACACTCAACCAGCTATAGTAGCTATGAGTTTAGTTTTAGAAAAATTATTAAGAGAAAAAGGTATTGAACCAAATTATGTAGCAGGGCACTCTGTAGGAGAGTATGCAGCAATTGGATCAGCAGGATTTTTATCTATGGAAGATGCTGTAAAGCTAACTTCGTTAAGAGGAAAAGCAATGAGCAAGGTGTCAGGAGAAGTTGCAGGAACAATGGCAGCAATAATTGGACTTGATGCTGATAAAATAGTTGAAACTTTAAAATCAGTAGATGGAGTAGCAGAGGCAGTGAATTTCAATGAGCCTAAGCAAACTGTAATAGCAGGAGAAAAAGAAGCAATAGGAAAAGCTTGTATAGCTTTAAAGGAAGCGGGAGCAAGAAGAGCTATGGAATTATCAGTTTCTGGACCATTCCACTCAAGCTTAATGCAACCAGCTGGTGAAATACTAAAAGAAGCTTTAGAAGAGTTTAATTTTAAGGATTCTTCAATAATTTTAGTGGCAAATACAACAGCAAAAGAGGTTACAAAAGTAGAAGATTTAAAAGATGAATTATATAGACAAAGTTTTGGACCAGTTAAATGGGTTGACACAATATTAGCTTTAAAAGAAGCAGGAGTGACAACTGTATACGAAATTGGACCTGGAAAAGTATTGAATGGTTTAATAAAAAAGATTGATAAAGAAATTGAAGTTATCAATATTGAAAAACTTTCAGATTTAGTATAAAATACTAAAGATTATAAAACTTGAAAAAATATATTAAATTTGCTAATATATTAATATAAATAATTTAAAAATTAGGAGGAAAACACATGTTAGATAAAATAAGAGAAATAGTTGTAGAGCAATTAGGAGTAGACGCTGATCAAGTAACTTTAGAGGCAAACTTCGTAGAGGATTTAGGAGCAGATTCATTAGATACAGTTGAGTTAATAATGGCTTTCGAAGAGGAGTTTGACGTAGAGATTCCTGATACAGAAGCAGAAAAAATTAAAACTGTTCAAGATGTTGTAAACTACATTGAGTCAAATAAGTAAGATAAATTTAAAGGGGTATGAAAGTACCCCTTTAGTTATATTTTTTGGAAAAATAACGAAGAGGTGGATAAATAATGAGAAGAGTAGTTGTAACAGGAGTTGGTTTAATAACTTCACTAGGGACTGGGACGGAAAAATCTTGGGAAGCTATTAAGGCTGGAAAATGTGGAATAAAAGAGATTAAATCTTTTGATACAACAGAAAGTGCTGTTAAAATAGCTGGAGAAGTTACTGACTTTGATCCAACTGAGTTTGGAATAGAAAAAAAAGAAGTAAAAAAATTAGCTAGAAATACACAATTTGCAATTGCCGCTGCAAAAATGGCATTAGAAGACTCAGGACTTGTTATAGACGATAAAAATGCAACTAAAGTCGGAACAATAGTATCGTCAGGAATTGGTGGAATAGAAATTTTTGAAGATCAATATGGGACAATGTTAGAAAAAGGAGTAAGAAGAATATCTCCTTTTACAATACCAGCAATGATTAATAATATGGCATCAGGAAATGTTGGGATTTATTTTGGTGCAAAAGGACCAAATAAAGCTGTTGTAACAGCGTGTGCTGCAGGTACTCACTCAATAGGAGATTCTTATGAGATGATAAAATCAGGAAGAACAGATGCGATGATTACAGGTGGAACAGAAGCTTGTATCACAAAATTTGCAATAAATGCATTTGCAAATATGAAAGCATTATCAACAAGAAATGATGATCCAGAAAAAGCTTCAAGACCATTTACAGCAGATAGAGACGGATTTGTAATGGGAGAAGGTGCAGGAATTTTAATTTTAGAGGAATTAGAATCAGCAAAAGCTAGAGGTGCAAAAATATATGCAGAAGTAGTAGGATATGGAGAAACTTGTGATGCATATCATATCACATCACCAGCAGAAGGTGGAGAAGGAGCTACAAGAGCATTTATTATGGCTATGGAAGAGGGAAATATAAAACCAGAAGAAGTAGGATATATTAATGCTCATGGAACATCAACACCTGCTAATGATAGAAATGAAACAGCAGCTATAAAAGATGCTTTTGGAGCCTCAGCATATACTATGAATGTTTCTTCAACAAAAGGAGCAACAGGACATGGTTTAGGAGCAGCTGGAGGAATTGAAGGAGTAATTTTAGCACTATCAATAGCAGAAGGTGTAGTACCTCCAACAATAAATTTAGATAATCCAGATCCAACATTAGATTTAAACTATACTCCAAATGAAATGATAAAAAGAGAGATAGAAGTTGGAATGTCAAGTTCGTTAGGATTTGGCGGACATAACGCTGTAATTGCAATGAGAAAATATAAGTAAAAAGGAGAGAGATAAGTGAAAAGATCATACTTAGAATTAGAGGATAAAATAGGTTATACCTTTAAAAATAAGGATTTATTAAAAAATGCACTTATCCATAGATCTTTTGGAAATGAACACGCTAAGTATAGAAAATTAAATAATGAAAGACTAGAACTGCTAGGAGATGCAGTTCTAGATCTTATTGTGACAGAGTATCTATATAAAAGTTACCCAAATGCTTTAGAAGGGGACTTAGCAAAACTAAAAGCTATGGTAGTAAGTGAGCCAGTATTGGCAAGAATATCAAAAAGTTTAGATTTTGGACAGTATTTAATGTTAAGTAAGGGTGAAGAATTAACTGGTGGAAGAGAAAGAAACTCTATATTAGGAGATGTTTTTGAAGCAATATTAGGTGCAATATATTTAGATTCAGATTTTATAGTAGCAAAAAATATAGCTATGAAATTTTTAAAATATCCAATTGAGCATATAAATGAGAATGAAGATATTTTAGACTTTAAAACGATATTACAAGAATATAGTCAAAAAGAGTATAAAATAATTCCTACTTATCAAGTGGTTAGCGAAGATGGCCCAGACCATTTAAAAGTTTTTGAAGTTGTAGCAGTTATAAAAGATGATTTAAAAGGGTATGGAAAAGGTAAAAATAAAAAAAGTGCAGAACAATCAGCAGCAAAAGATATTTGTAAAAAGTTAGGAGTAAAGCTTTATGAAACATTATAATATTCCTATTTTTATAAGTCATTTTGGATGTCCTAATGATTGTGTATTTTGTAATCAAAAAAAGATAAATGGTAGAGAGACAGATGTAACCACAGAGGATATAAAAAATATAATTGAAACGTACTTAAAAACTCTTCCAAAAAAATCCAAGAAAGAAGTGGCTTTTTTTGGTGGAACTTTTACAGGAATTTCTATAAAGTTGCAAGAGGAATATCTATCTGTAGTTTATGAATATATAAAAAATGGTTTGATTGATGGAATAAGATTATCAACAAGACCTGATTATATTGATAAAAAAATAGTAGATATGCTGAAAAAATACGGAGTTACAACTGTAGAGTTAGGAGTTCAATCTTTAGATGAAAAGGTGTTAATGAAAACACATAGATTTTATCCGATGGAAAAAGTATATGAAGCTTCGAAATTAATAAAAGAAGCAGGAATTGAGTTAGGAATCCAACTTATGTTAGGATTACCTGGTTCGACTGATGAAAGTGATTTTATGAGTGCTGTAAAAACAGTTGAACTAAAGCCTGCTGTTGCGAGAATTTATCCAACACTAGTGATAAAAGAGACTGAAATGGCAGATATGTTTAAGAAGGGAAGTTATATACCTCTAACTTTGGCAGAAGCTGTAAAAAGATGTAAAAAGATATATTCTCTTTTAGATTATAACGATATAAATATTATTAGAGTTGGGTTACAACCGACAGAAGAATTAAATGACAATGAAAATGTTTTAGGGGGACCTTTCCATCCAGCTTTCAGAGAGTTGGTGGTTGGAGAGATATATTATGATTTTCTTAAAGAAATATATGAAGAAGATAAAAGATTAGAAGTAGAAATAAATGAAAAGAATGTTTCCAAAATTGTAGGTATAAATAAAATTAACAGAGAAAAATTAGGAAAAAATTTAATAATAAAAATTAATAATATATTAGAGATAGATAGAATCAAAATAAATGAAAAAATTTACTCATGGAAACAGGTTCTTAGGGGAGAGATAAATGAACCAAGTAATAATAAATACCAATAAATTTAAAACAAGAGCAGCAGTTTTAGAAAATGGAAAAGTTATGGAAGTTCATATTGAAAGAGAGGGTGAAGGAACACTAAACGGGAACATTTATAAAGGGAAAGTTGCGAATGTTCTTCCAGGGATGGAATCAGCTTTTGTCAATATTGGACTTGAAAAAAATGGATTTTTATATGTTAAGGATTTGAGAGATTTTGAAGAAAAGTATTTAACTGGAATTGTAAATAGTGGAAAACCAATAGAAGAACTATTAAATGTAGGAGATGATGTAGTAGTTCAAGTTTTAAGTGATCCTAGAGGTAGTAAAGGTGCAAGAGTAACGACTCACTATACTATACCTGGGAAATTTTTAGTTTTAATGCCAAATAATAATCATATTGCTATATCAAAAAAAATAAAAAATGAAATAGAGAGAGAGCGATTAGAAAAGCTTTTTTCAGAAATAGTTCCTGAGGGGATGGGAGTTATAATAAGAACTGCTGCTGAAGGGAAAAGTATCTACCATTTTGAAAAAGAATTACAATACTTAATAAAAAAATGGGAAGAGATTGAGATTAAAATAAAGAAAGCAAAAACAGGGGAACTTTTATATAAAGATAATGGAATTGTAAGTAAAGTGCTAAGAGATATTATAGGTAATGATATTGATGAAATAGTTGTAGATAATGAAGAAGTTTACTGGGAAATAATAGATTATATTAGAGCTTTTAGTGAAGGAATACCAAAAATGAAAATAAAACTTTATACAGAAAAAGAGGAGATTTTTTATAAATATGGTATTCAAAAAGAGATAGAGAAATCGTTAGAAGTAACAACTATGTTAGAATGTGGTGGTTCTATTGTAATTGAAAAAACAGAAGCTTTAGTCAGCATAGATGTCAATACTGGAAAAAATATAGGAAGTATGAATTTAGAAGAAACTGTAGTTAAAACTAATATGGAAGCTGCAGCAGAAATAGCGAGACAATTAAGAATAAGAAATCTAAGTGGAATTATTATTATAGATTTTATTGATATGAAGGTTGAAGAGGATAAACAAAAAGTTTTAAAGGTTTTAGAAGAGAATTTAGCTAAAGATAGAGTAAAAACAAATATAATTCATTTTACTGATTTAGGATTAGTAGAGATGACTAGAAAAAGATTAGGAAAGCCATTAAGCTATTATTTTCAAGATGAATGTCCTTTGTGTAAAGGAACAGGAAAAATAAAAGGAAGTAGAGCAATAGTAGAAAGTATAATAAAAGAGCTGAAAGATATAGTTAGTGAAAAAGATATAAAAAATGTAAAAATAATAACAAAAACTTCTGTTAAAGAAAAAATAGAAGAAATATATTTTGATTTTATTAAATCTCTTTTACAAGCTTCTGGAAAAACAATAGAGATAACAACAAAAAATAGAGATTTACTAAAAGATTACGAAATATTATTAGAAAGTTAGGTGTAAGATGAAGTTAGCTTTATATTCAGGAACATTTGATCCAATAACAAAAGGTCATAGAGAGATAATAAAAAGAGCAAGTAAAATGTGTGATAAATTGATTGTTGCAGTTTTGAATAATAGTGCTAAAAAAACTTTATTTTCTTTGGATGAACGTAAAGAGATGGTAAAAGAAGTTTTAAAAGATATACAAAATATAGAGGTAATCGAGCATAGCGGGTTATTAGCTAATTATATGAACGAGATAGGATGTAAATATATAATTAGAGGATTAAGAGCAGTTATCGACTATGAGTACGAATTATCATTGGCATATGGAAATTACGATATCTCGAATGGGGAGATTGAAACGGTTTTTATTCCAGCATCAAAAGAATATTTATACGTTAGTTCTTCCGTTGTAAGAGAGTTAGCACTGTATAAAGGCAAATTAGATAATTATTTAGATGACTTTGTAATAGAAAAGATAAAAAAAAGATTTGAGGAGTAAAGATGGCAAAGGCGAAGAGTTTTTATGTATGTAGTGAGTGTGGTTTTAAAACTATAAAATGGATGGGGAAATGTGATGGCTGTGGTGAATGGGGAACTTTTGAAGAAGAGATAGAAATTTCTCCAATTGCAGCTAGAAGCATAAAATCATCTACAAATTCACTTGTGAATATACAAGAAAAAGTAGTATCTTTTGCCAATGTACAAATAGAAAAAAACTTTAGATATAAAACTAAAATTTCTGAGTTTGATAGAATTTTAGGTGGAGGTTTAGTAAAGGGAGAAGTTGTATTAATAACAGGAAATCCTGGAATTGGAAAATCAACACTTCTTTTGCAAACGGCTAAAGAGTATACAGAGTATGGAGATGTTTTGTATGTATCTGGAGAAGAGTCACCCGCTCAAATAAAGTCTAGAGGAGAAAGACTTGGAATATATTCTGAGAACTTATATTTAATGTCAGAAACAGATATTCAAAGTATATACGAATATGTTATTACAAAAAAACCTAAAATAGTTATTGTTGATTCTATCCAAACACTGTATAATTCAGAGGTAGACTCTATTCCAGGGACACCAACTCAAATAAGAGAGTGTACTTTAAAAATAATAGAACTTGCTAAAAAGAATGATGTTTCATTTTTTATAGTTGGTCATATAACAAAAGATGGAAAAGTAGCAGGACCAAAACTTTTAGAGCACATGGTTGATGCTGTATTTCATTTTGAAGGAGAAGAAGGACTTTTTTATAGAATATTGAGAAGTTTGAAAAATAGATTTGGATCTACAAATGAACTAGCTGTATTTAGTATGGAAGATACTGGAATCCACGAAGTTAAGAATTCATCGGAATTTTTCTTAAGTGAAAGGGATGAAAAAAATATAGGTAGCATGGTAGTACCGGTATTAGAAGGAACAAAAGTTTTTCTTTTAGAAATTCAAACATTACTTACTGATTGCACTATCGGAATTCCTAAAAGAATTGTTCAAGGATTTGATAGAAATAGAATGCAAATCTTAATAGCAATTGCTGAAAAAAGAATGGGATTACATTTAGGAATGAAAGATTTGTTTATAAATATACCAGGTGGACTTTCTATAAATGACCCTGCAGCAGATTTAGGAGCTCTTATTTCTATAGTTTCGCTATATAGGAATGTAGCTATAAGTCAAAAAATAGCAGCAATTGGAGAGTTGGGATTAAGAGGAGAAATTCGAAAAGCTTTTTTTATTGATAAAAGATTGAGAGAGTTAGAAAAACTTGGCTTTAAAGGTGTATATGTTCCTGAAGCTAATAGAAAAGAGATTGAAAAAAATAGTTATAAATTAAAAATAATATATTTAAAAAATTTAGAAGAATTTTTAGAGAGGATGAGTAAAGATGAATAACCCAGAATTCTTAGAGATTCTTTCTCTTTTGGCTCCAGGGACAAAGTTAAGAGAGGGGATATATAACGTTTTAGATGGTGAAATGGGAGCTTTAATAGTTGTTGGTTTAGACTCTGAAGTTCAAAAAATAATGGATGGTGGATTTGAAATAAATTGTGAATATACGCCAGAAAAGTTATTTGAACTTTGTAAAATGGATGGAGCAATAATATTAGATTCCGATATCACAAGAATACACTCGGCGAATGTACATTTACAACCGAGTATGAGATTCTCTACAAATGAGAGTGGAACAAGGCATAGAACAGCTCAAAGAGTAGCAAAACAAACAGATAAATTAGTTATAGCAGTATCGGAAAGAAAAAAAGTTGTAACAATATATAAAGGAGAAATGAAGCACAGACTTAGAAGTACTTCGGATTTAATGGGAGAAGCTTCTCAAGGATTAAATACATTAGAGCGTTATCGTTTTGTTTTAGATAAGGCTTTAGGAAACTTAACAATTCTTGAATTAGATGATTTAGTAACGTTGTATGAAGTAACTGTTGTACTTCAAAGATTTGAAAAAGTAACAAGAATATTCCAGGAGATGAACACTTATATGACAGAACTGGGAGTAGATGGAAGACTTGTTAGACTACATCTAAACGATTTAATTCAGGATATTGAAAGTGAAAAAGAGGATTTCTTAAGAGATTATTGGAACTATTCTAACGCACCTTTTGATTTAGCTGAAATAACAGATAGACTTTCAAAATTAACAGATGATGAATTAAAAGAGTTAGAAAAATTATCGGCAGTATTAGATTATGGAAAAACATATTCAGCTTTAGGAAATAGAGTAACACCAAAGGGATATAGAATATTAGATAAAATAACAAAGCTAACAAAAAGAGATATAGATAAAATAGTTAATAATCATGGAAATTTATCTAAAATTCAAGAAGCTTCTACGGAGGAGCTTTTAGAAATTAAAGGTATTAGTAAATTTAAAATAAAAGCTATTCAAACAGGATTGAAGAGATTAAAAGTAACTGTTGAATTAGAAAAGTAAAAATCCACTTAAAAAAAGTGGATTTTTTTTTATTAGTATGCTATTATCATACTATAGGGGTGTACCCTATAAAACAGGAGGTGTTTAAAGTGGAAAAAAGATATAGAGTTGGAAATGTAACTTGTCAAAGTTGTGTAGCTTTAATTGAAAAAATATTAAAATCAACAAATGGTATTGAAGAAGCTAGAGTAAATTTAGCTACTGAGGAGTTAGTTGTAAAGTTTGATGAAAAAGTTATAAAAGAAGGTGAAGTAAAAAATAAAATAGTACCTTTAGGTTACAGCTTAGATGAGATTAAAGATTTAAAAACAGTTACATTTATTATAAAAGGTTTACATTGTCAAAGTTGTGTAGGAACAGTTGAAAAAATTGTTTCAGGGATGAAAGGTGTAGAATCAGTAGCTGTTAATTTAGCCACAGAAAAAGCAACAGTTTCATATGATTCAACTATAGTAAAATTATCAGAAATTTTTCATATGATAGGTAAGTTTGGATATACTGGAGAAAGAATAACAGAAGAAGTCGTTGATAGAAGGGCTGAAGAGAAAAAAATAGAATTAAAAAAAGAGTTTAATGAATTTTTAGTAGCAATAATATTCGGAGCAATAATTTTTTATATATCTATGGGAAGCATGATTGGATTACCAGTTCCAAATGTAATTCATTATGATGTAAATCCATTACTTTTTGCAATGGTTCAATTAATACTCTCTATACCTGTTGTTTATGTTGGAAGAGATTTTTATATATCAGGATTTAAAAAGCTAAAATCGAAAGCTCCTAGTATGGATTCTTTAATAGCTTTGGGAACAGGAGCAGCTTTTGCATATAGCCTTTATGGAACGTTTAAAATATATGAAGGTGATATTCAGTTTGTTCATAACCTTTATTATGAATCTGGTGTAGTAATAATAGCTTTGATTTCTTTAGGTAAATATTTGGAAAATGTAAGCAAAGGAAAGACATCAGAAGCTATAAAAAAATTAATGGGTTTACAAAGCAAAAGAGCAAACCTTTTTAGAGACGGTAAAGTAGTAACTGTAGATATTGAAGAGGTTGAGGTTGGAGACGTTCTTTTAATTAAACCAGGAGAATCTATACCTACAGATGGAGTTGTTGTAGATGGAATTTCTAGTGTTGATGAAGCTATGCTAACTGGTGAAAGTATTCCTGTAAAAAAAATAGATGGAAGTAAAGTTTATGGTGCAACAATAAATGGAACAGGAAGCTTAAAAGTAAAAGTGACTGAAACAGGTGAGAATACAACTCTTTCAAGAATAATAAGACTTGTTGAAAATGCTCAAGGGTCAAAAGCTCCAATAGCAAGAATGGCTGATATAATATCAAGCTATTTCGTACCAATAGTTATAGGGATAGCAATAGTATCAAGTTTAATTTGGTATGTTGTAGGAAGTTTAGGATTAGTAGCTTTAAATGCTACACCAAGTGTGTTTGCATTAACTATATTAATATCTGTTTTAGTAATAGCTTGTCCTTGTTCATTAGGTTTGGCAACTCCAACAGCTATAATGGTTGGAACGGGTAGAGGTGCTGAATTAGGAATTTTAATAAAATCAGGAGAGGCTTTAGAAAAAACATGTAAAGTTGATACTGTTGTATTTGATAAAACAGGAACAATAACAGTGGGTAAACCTACTGTAACTAATATAGTATCTAATAGATTAGAAGAAAATGTACTTTTAAAAGTTGTAGGAAGTTTAGAACAAAACTCAGAACATCCATTAGCAGATGCTGTTATAAGAGAAGTTAATTTAAGAAAATTAGATATGTTTAGTGTAAGAAGTTTTAATTCTATAACAGGAGAGGGAGTAACAGGAACTTTAGAAGATACCCCTGTTGGAGACGTAGAAGTAATTGTAGGAAATAAAAAAATAATGGATAGATATTCTATAAATATAGATGAGCATATAAAAGAGGGTGAAGAACTTTTCGACCAAGGAAAAACTGTGATATATATAGCTGCTAAAGATACATATTTAGGGATGATTGCCATAGCGGATAAAGTAAGGGAAAGTTCAAAAGCTGTAATTGAAGAGTTAAAAAATATTGGAATTGATGTTATAATGTTAACTGGTGATAACGAAAGAACAGCTAAAGCTATAGCTAAAGAAGTAGGTGTTACAAGAGTAATAGCCGAGGTTTCACCTGAACAAAAATACTCGCAGATAAAAAAACTTCAAATTGCAGGTAAAAAAGTTGCAATGGTAGGAGATGGAATAAACGACTCTCCAGCATTAACTCAAGCAGATATTGGAATAGCTGTAGGAGGTGGAGCTGATATAGCTTTAGAGAGTGCGGATATAGTTTTAATGAGTAAGAATATAAAGGATGTACCAAAAGCTATAGAGTTAAGTAGAGCAACAATGAAAAATATAAAACAAAATCTATTTTGGGCATTTATTTATAATGGATTAGGAATACCTGTGGCAGCTGGAATATTATATCCGTTTACAGGGCATCTATTAAATCCTATGATAGCAGGAGCGGCGATGGCTATGAGTTCAGTTTCTGTTGTATCAAATGCTTTAAGATTGAAATGGTTTAAATAGTAACAGGAGGATTTATGGAAGATAATTGTTCAAATAAAATCTGTGGTGATAAAAAGAAATTAATCGCTAGAGCTAATAGAGTAGAGGGACAGATTAGAGGAATAAAAAGAATGATTGAAGAGGATGCTTATTGTGATGATGTTTTAAATCAAATATCTTCAGCAAAAGCAGCATTAGATGGAATAGCAAAAGTAATCTTAGAAAATCATTTGAGAAAGTGTGTTGTATCAGGGATAAAAAATAATGAAGAGAACAAAGTAATCGACGAATTAATATACACATTAGGAAAAATGATGAAATAATAGTAAATTTTTCTTTGATTTAGGTAAATAATATGTTAAAATTCTACTAGTATAAAGTTATTTAGGAGGGTATTAATGAGAAAAATAGTTACTTTTGTAATGTCAATGATGTTAGCAATTGGATTATTTGCAGCGAAACCAACTAAAGTAGGAATAGTTCTTTCTACTGGAGGATTAGGGGATAAGTCATTTAATGATGCTGCTTACAGAGGTTTAGAGCAAGCGCAAAAAGATTTAGGAATTGAATTTAAATATGTAGAACCAGCATCGCCAGCTGAAGATGAGGAATTCTTAAGAGAGTATGCTGAAGCAGGATATGATTTAATAATTGCTACAGGATTCCAAATGACAGAGTCAGCAAGAACAGTAGCAGCTGATTATCCAGATGCTAAATTTTTAATGATTGATGATGTAATAGATTTACCAAACGTAAAATCTATGGTATTTAAAGAGGAAGAGGGATCTTTCTTAGTTGGAGTTATAGCTGGATTAATGACTAAAAATAATGCAGTAGGATTTGTTGGAGGAATGGAAAATCCTTTAATTAAGAAATTTGAAGTAGGATTTAAACAAGGTGCAGAGTATGTTAACCCAAAAGTTAAATTCTTCTCTGTGTATACAACAGGACCAAATCCATTTAATGACCCAGTAAGAGGTAAAGAGAATGCAATTTCTGAAATTAACCAAGGTGCAGATGTAATATATCATGCAGCTGGTGGAACAGGAATGGGAGTTATTGCAGCAGCAAAAGAGAAGGGTGTATTTGCTATAGGTGTTGACTCAAACCAAGATGCAGTTGAACCAGGAACAGTTTTAACATCTATGTTAAAAAATGTTGATGTTGGAGTTTTTGATACAGTTAAAGCTTTAACTAAAGGTGAATTCGTACCAGGGTTAGCTGTTTACGGAGCAAAAGAAAATGGAGTTGGGGTAACTAACTTTGAATTTACAAAAGAGATTATAGGTGCAGATAAACTAGCTAAATTTGAAGAAATCAAAGCTAAATTAATGGCTGGAGAAATCAAAGTAAGCGATAAATAATAAATGAGGGGCTGGTCATTTTTGATCAGCCTTTTGTTACCTTATAGAAAAGGAGATGTGTAGTTATGGAAAAAATAGAAAGAGTTACTTTAATAGTACTAGATAGTGCAGGAATAGGAGCTTTGCCAGATGCAAAAGAGTTTGGAGATGAAGGAACAAATACATTGGGAAATATAGCTCTTGCAACAGGTGGATTAAACCTAAAAAATATGGAGCAGCTAGGATTAGGTAATATTACAGAAATTTTAGGTGTAGATGAAGTTGAGAATGCAACAGGTGCATATGGAAAAGCAGCTGAACTTTCAAAGGGAAAAGACACGACGACAGGACACTGGGAAATTGCTGGAATTGTTCAAGAAAAAGCATTTCCAACTTATGCCAATGGTTTTCCAAAAGAAACAATAGAGGCGTTTGAAAAAGCAACAGGAAGAAAAGTACTTTGTAACTTACCATATTCTGGAACAGATGTTTTAGATGTATATGGAGAAGAACAGTTAGTGACAGGTGCTTGGATTGTCTACACATCAGCTGATCCAGTGTTTCAAATAGCTGCTAATGAAGAGATAATATCTTTAGATGAACTTTATTCAGCTTGTAAAAAAGCTTTGGAAATTTGTAGTGACTTATCTCCTGTAGCAAGAGTTATTGCAAGACCTTATACTGGTAAGAGAGCTGGAGAATTTGTAAGAACATCTAATAGACATGATTATTCAGTTGAGCCACCAATTGAGAGTATGTTAGATAGAGTTAAAAATTCTGGTTTAGATGTTATTGGAATTGGAAAAACTAGCGATATATTTGCTGGAGTAGGAATAACTGAAAGTAGAGGAACTAATAAAGATAATTTAGATGGAATTTTAAAAACTATTGAAGAATTAAAAAAAGATACAAAAGGAATTATATTTACAAATTTAGTTGATTTTGATATGAAATATGGACATAGAAGAGATCCAAAAGGTTATAAGTTAGCTTTAGAAGAGTTTGACAATTATCTTCCAGAAATTATGGAAAATTTAAAAGAGGATGAACTTCTTATATTGACAGCAGATCATGGATGTGATCCAACTTATAAAGGGAGTGACCATACAAGAGAATATATTCCACTATTAGTATATGGAAAGAATTTAAAAGGAAATGTTGATTTAGGAATTCAAAATGGATTCTCAACAATAGCAGCAACTATAGAAGATCTTTTATTAGGAAAAACTAATTTAAAAGGAAGTTTTGCTGATAAAATTATAAAATAAAAAGAAAACTAGGAGGGTAAAATGAGCGTACATATAGGAGCAAAAAAAGGAGAAATAGCAGAAACAGTATTATTACCAGGAGATCCATTAAGAGCTAAATGGATAGCAGAAACTTTTTTAGAAGATGTAGTTTGTTATAATGAAGTTAGAGGAATGTATGGATATACAGGAACTTATAAAGGGAAAAGAGTTTCTGTACAGGGAACAGGAATGGGAGTTCCATCAATTTCGATATATGTTAATGAATTAATTAGAGAGTATGGAGTAAAAAATTTAATTAGAGTTGGAACGGCAGGATCTTATAGAGAAGATGTTAAAATAAGAGATGTAATATTAGCTATGTCATCATCAACAACATCAGGAATGAATAGATTGAGATTTGGTGGAGCAGATTATGCACCAACAGCAGATTTTGGATTGTTTATGAAAGCAGCTGAAGCAGCAAAGGCAAAAGGAATAGATGTTAAGGGTGGAAATGTTTTAACTGCAGATGAATTCTATGGAGATAATTTTGAATCGTATAAAAAATGGGCAGAGTTTGGTGTGCTTTGTGTTGAGATGGAAACAGCAGCGCTATACACAATAGCAGCAAAATATAATGCAAAAGCTTTAACGATATTAACAATTTCAGATTCTTTAGTTACTGGTGAAGAAACAACATCTCAAGAAAGACAAACAACTTTAACTGATATGATTGAAATAGCATTAGAAAGTGTAGCGGAGTAATAATATGAAAAAAGAATTGGATGAAAAGTTAATTTTAGAATATGTAGATAAGGCTATTATAGCTAGAGAGAATGCTTATGCTCCTTATTCAAAATTTAAAGTTGGAGCAGTATTAGTAGCTGAAAATGGAAATGAAACTTCAGGTGCTAATATTGAAAATGGATCATATGGACTTTCTAACTGTGCTGAAAGAAGTGCAATTTTTGCAGCGGCAAGTAAAGGTATGAGAAAAATAAAATTAATAGCTGTGGTTGCGGATACGACAGGACCAGTAAGTCCTTGTGGAGCGTGTAGACAAGTTATAAAAGAATTTGCAGATGATGACACAATAATCATCTTAGGAAACCTAAAAAGAGATTATAAACTAATGACAATGGAAGAATTATTACCATATGGATTTGAACTTTAGTTGAAAATAGAGGTGTATATCACCTCTATTTTTTTTGTTGAAATATTGAGTTTGACAAACTAACTAGTATATTTTATTATAAAGATATATTATTTGAAAATTAAATGTGAAAAAATAAACGAGGAGGAAAAATGTCAAGAGAAAATAGCAACTCAGCTTACGCATATAAAATATTAAAAAGAAATATATTTGAATTAAATTTAAAACCTGGAAGTGAATTAAGTGAAAAAGTAATAGGTGAAAAATTAGGGATGAGCAGGACTCCTATTAGAGAAGCTTTGATATTATTAAAGCACGATCAACTGATTGAAAGTATTCCACAAAAAGGAACGTTTGTAACGAAAATTAGTGCTCAAAAGGTTTTAGAAGCAAAAGTGTTGAGAGTTGCTTTAGAAACAGCAGCTTTTGAAAGAGTTATTGAAGCTTTAGATGAAGAGTTTATAGAGGATTTAAGAACGAACATAAAAATGCAAAGGGTTTATTGTGAGGGTAATCGTAATTATTTAGAGTTTCATAAAATGGATAATGACTTTCATAAGATGATTTTTGAAAAAGCTGGAATTCCTGGATTGTGGGAATTAGCTTTAAATGGAACGGGTCATTATCAAAGAGTAAGAGTCCTAAATGCTAAAAATAAAACAAGTGATATATCAGTTGTTAAAGAGCATGAGGAAATTTTAGAAGCATTGGAAAAAAAAGATATAGATAAATTAAGAGGAATGTTAGAACATCATCTGGGAAGAACTCTTTTAAAATTAAAAAAATTAGAGGCCGAAAATCCAGAGTATTTTGAAGTAAAAGAAGAAGCGACTAAAGATGATACTTTTATCTTATTAAAATAAAAATTCCATAAAAAACACTTGACTTTTATAAAAAAAACAGTATACTTTAAAACATAAAAGCACAAATGAACGGATAAAGAACGAAATGTTTATTTTCAAAAAAGAGTAAAATGAAAATAAAGTTTTATAGTTTCGGTGTTTTAATGTTCTGGGGAAAATAAAGGGATGGTGAAAGATTTGGAAAAGTTTAGATTAGAAAGTGATTCTATTGGAACAATACAAGTGCCAGCAGAGGCTTATTATGGAGTTCAATCATTAAGAGGGAAAAATAATTTTTATATTACGGGGTATAAATTAGGAAATGATTTTATTAAAGCTTTAGCATATGTAAAGAAAGCCTCAGCAATAGCTAATTTTGAAGCAGGAATGTTAGATGAGGATGTTGTAAATGCCATAGTTAAAGCTTCAGAAGAGATAATAGATGGAAAATTTATGGACCAGTTCATAACTGATGTTATTCAAGGTGGAGCCGGAACATCAATGAATATGAATATGAATGAAGTAATTGCTAATAGAGCAGGAGAATTACTTGGAGGAGAACTTGGAAAATATGATAAAGTTCATCCAAATGATCATGTGAATTATGGACAATCTACAAATGATGTAATACCAACAGCAGGAAAATTAGCTTTACAAATGATGTCAGAAGAGTTATTAAAAACTTTAGAGAGATTAAATTTAACTTTATTAGATAAAAGTATAGAGTTTGATAATGTTATAAAAATGGGAAGAACACACCTTCAAGATGCTGTACCAATTAGATTAGGACAAGAATTTAAAGCGTATGCTCAACCGATAGCTAGAGATATAAAGAGAATTAAGATAGCTTTGGAAGATTTAAAAACAGTTAATATGGGTGCAACTGCAGTAGGAACAGGAATTAATGCTGATACAAAATATGTTGAGGATGTTGTTAGAATTTTGTCTGAGGTAACTAATGTTGATTTTGTTCAAGCAGATGACTTAGTTGATGGAACAAGAAATTTAGATAGCTTTGTATGGTTATCTTCAGCATTAAAAGTAGCAGCTGTAAATTTATCAAAAATGGCAAATGATTTAAGATTAATGGCATCAGGACCAAAAACAGGATTAGCAGAGATTAACTTACCTCAACAACAGCCTGGATCTTCAATAATGCCTGGAAAAGTAAATCCAGTGATTCCTGAAGTAATGAACCAAGTATGTTTCCAAATATTCGGGAATGATCAAACAGTAACAAAAGCAGCAGAAGCAGGTCAATTAGAGCTGAATGTATTTGAACCAGTATTGTTCTTTAATTTATTCCAATCGATAGAAATTTTAAAGAATGGAGTTAATACTCTAATAGATAATTGTTTAGTTGGAATTACTGCAAATAAAGAGAGATGTCAGCAACTTGTTGATATGAGTGTTGGAACAATAACGGCTTTAAATCCACATATTGGATATAAAAATGCAGCAGATATAGCAAAGACATCTATAAAAACAGGTGTTTCAGTAGTAGATTTAATTTTGGAAAGAAAATTATTAACAAAAGAGGAATTAGATATAATTTTAAATCCTTTTGAAATGACAAAACCAGGAATTCCAGGAAAAAGTTTATTAAAAAATAGATAATATAAAAAAGAGGTCAAATTTTTGACCTCTTTTATTTTTCTAAAAATGAAATGAGATTTTGTTCAGGAATTATAGTATCGCCATTATGGATAATAAGATAGTTTCTAATTTGACTAGTTTCCAAAACAACTTTAATATTGTCATCTTCATAAAATTCTTTTGTATAATTATTAAAAATAATACCTTGAATAGGTATTTGTTTTTCTTTTAAAAAGCTAAGAGTTAACATTGTGTGGTTTATAGCTCCAACTTTTGTAGAACAAACGAGTATTATTGATAGATTTAAATCTTTTATAAAATCAAACATGAAATATTTATTCCGTATTATTGGAACGTATATACCACCAGCAGCTTCTATAAAAGTTGTTGAATACTTAGATTTTAAAATATCCCATTGATTAAATATAGAGTTCATAGAAATAGGAATATTTTCTAATTCAGAAGCTAAATGAGGAGAAACAGGAGTTTTGAAAAGGTAAGTAGTCATTTCAGGTTTTAAAGTTGTTCCAGCAAAATCGCATAAAAATTTTGGGTCTAATGGAACTAATTTTTCATTTTCAAAATAGCATCCTGTTTGAAGAGGTTTATAATAACCGATATTATAGTTTTTTAAAGATTTAAAAATAAGGGAAGACACATACGTCTTCCCTATATCAGTGTCTGTCCCTATAATAAAGTATCCTGTTTTTAGTTTATTTATCAAGGGTAAATCCCTCCTTAATAACCATCTCTTTATCAGAGGTTATAGTGCTTCCTGTTGTTGTAAGAAAATTTCCAGTTAAAGCTGAATTGATTCCACCTTTAATTCCTTGAATTTCTAAATCGCCAAGTTGAAGTCTTCCACCAGCATATCTTAAAGAAGAATCTGGATTTATGAAACGATAAACTGCGATTGTTTTAATAATTTCCATAGGATCTAAAGGAGCGTAATCGGCCATGGGTGTTCCAGCAATAGGTGTTAAAAAATTTAAAGGTATAGATTTAATATTTAAATTTTTTAGTTCAAAAGCCATATTTAATCTATCAATTCTACTTTCCCCTAAACCAAAAATTCCACCACTACAAACTTCCAATCCTACTTCTTGTGCTATTAAAATTGTATCAACTCTATCTTGATATGTGTGAGTTGTACAGATTTTATCATAAAAGTCTCTAGAAGTTTCTAAGTTATGATGATATGTTTTTACTCCTGATTCTTTTAAAGATTTTGCAGATTCTTTAGTAAGTAACCCATGTGAAGCACATAGGTGAATATTGCTATTTTTTTTCATGTGTTTATAAAGAGTTGAAACTTCTAAGGTATCTTTTTCTGTAAGTAATCCTCGACCACTAGTAACTAATGCAAAACGATTAGCTCCCTCTTTTTCAACATTTAAAGCTAATTTTAAAGCTTCCTCTTTATTAGTTAGAGGATAAATAGGAGAGGCTGTTTTGAAGTGAGCAGATTGAGCACAATATTTGCAATCCTCTGGGCACTTTCCTGATTTTGCATTCATTATAGTACATAGATTAAATTTGTTTCCGCAAAAGAACTTTCTAATTTCATTTGCACAATCTGATAGAAAAAGAATATCGTCTTTATTACTATCTATATCTAAATTTATAAGCTTTGTAGCCTCGTCAAAAGTAATACTATTTCCGTTAAGTATACTTTCTTTTAAAGTTAAAATAAAATCTTTCAAAAATATTCACCTCATTTAATTATTTTTGATAAACATCAAGTTTATTATATGGAATTTCAATTCCTTCTTGGTCAAATCTCTTTTTAACAAGTTCTTGTAAATCAAAGAAAATAGTCCAATAATCTTCTTTTTTAGCCCAAACTCTCATAGTAAAATCTAAAGAACTTGAGTTATGCTTGCTAAGTCTAACAAAAATATCTTTATCTTGAAGAATTAAAGGATGATTTTTAGCTATATCAGTTAAAAGTTCTTTAACTTGGTCAATAGATGTGTCATATGAAACAGAGAAAACACAGTCTACTCTTCTTTCAGCATTAGCTCCAGCATTTACAATAACTTCTCCAGAAAGTTTACCATTAGGAACAACAACAAATTTGTTGTCTACAGTGTGTAAAACAGTATAAAGGAAAGTGATTCTTTGAACAGTTCCCTCAACACTACAAGAAATTATATAATCACCTTTAGTAAAATATCTAGAAGCAAGAATTTGCATACCACCAGCAAGGTCAGATAAACTTCCTTTTAGGGCAAGTCCAATACCGATACCGATAGATCCAAGAAGTGCTAATATAGATGTCATTTCAATACCAAGTATTTGAATAACATTTAAAGCATAAAAGATAATTATTAAAATATTTAAAAATGACTGTAAAAAGTGTATTAAAAGCTCATCAAGTTTTTTAAGTGATAAAAACTTATTAAAAGCTTTCATGATAAACCCTTGAACAGGTCTGTAAGTTACCCAAAGGATAGCTAAAAAGATTAGTTTTTTAATGAAAATAGGTGCTGATTTTGCAAGAGCAGCAGTAAATTCGTTAATAAAAGTTGATAATGTTTGTTCCATTTGTAAAAAACCTCCCATAGATAAAAATTATAGATTAAGATAAACTGTTACCACCATTTTTTCTTTTTGAAGAAATATGCAGTTCCTAAAAGAATTGAGATCATTAAAGTTAAAATAAAAAAGTATCCATATTTCCAAGTAAGCTCAGGCATATATTGGAAGTTCATACCGTAAAGTCCAGCTAAAAAACTCAAAGGAATAAAAATACTAGAAATCATGGTTAAAACTTTCATAATTTCATTCATACCTGTACTGATGGTAGAGTGATAAAGTTGTAAAAGTTCATTTCCTCTATTAAAAAGAGCGTCATTAGATTCGTTAGCGATTATTATATGATCTTGTAAATCACGTAAATAAATATCGATATCTTCACCTAGATACTCTTGAATATCTGAATCTTTAAATTTTGAAGAGACCTCTTTTAAAGGTGCGAGTGCTCTTCTGAATTTTAAGAGTTCTTTTTTTAGTTCTAAAATTTCATTAAAATCATCTTTGTTTGGTTCAGTAGTAACTTTATCTTCTAGATCATCAATTCTTTCTTCTAAATCTTCGATAATAACGAAGTAATTATCTACGATTCTATCAATTAAAGAGTAAGTAAGATATCCTTCTTTTTTAGTTCTAAGACGTCCGTTTCTTTTCTCGATTCGGCATCTAATACTATCAAAAACATCAAAAGGATTTTCTTGAAATGTTATTAAAAGATTAGAGAATAAAATAAAAGATATTTGTTCGTATTCATATTTATGTTTTTTATTAGAGTGAGAAATCATTTTTAGTGTGATAAAAATATAATCTTCTCTAATTTCTAATTTAGGTCTTTGAGAATTGTTTAATAAATCCTCCAAAATTAATGAATCGATGTTAAAAGCTTCTCCAACTTTTTTGATAAGCTCGGTATTATGTATTCCTCCAATATTTAACCAATTAACATGCGAAGGGTGTAACTCAATAAAAAGATTATCTCTAAAAATAAAACTATTTTTTTTAAAAGATTCATGGTTATAAGTGTAATGAGTGATAGGAATCTCAACTGATGATTGACGATCTCCAGTATAAAGAAGAGTTCCAGGTTGTAATCCAACTTTTTTATTCAAAATAGTACCTCCCATTTGATAGTATAGTAATATATTATAATTAGTATATTACTATAAGTAAAAAATAAAAACAATATATAAATATTGTAAAGCGATTAATTATGTATAAATTAAAAAATTGTAAAAAAAATAGCTTATATGTTAAAATAAAACTAGTTATTAAAATGTTAAGGAGCTAAAAATGAATTATTTTTTATTTTTGAATCACCCCAAAGGTAAAGAGGTATATAAAGTTACCGAAGAGAGAGAAGAGATGCTAAAAGAACATTTTTCTAGAGTCGATATTCTAGAAACTGAAGTTGTAATAAGAGGAGTAAAGTATAAAGCGCTTGTTGATTATTCAGCATTTTCTAATTTAGCAAATTTTGATTGTTTTAAATGTCAAGATCCTTGTTGTGCAGATAATCCAACAGTATATGAAAAAATAACAAGAGATTTTGTTTTAGATAATATTGAAAGTTATAATAAAAAAACTAAGAATATAGATATTCTTTTGGAAAGTGGTTATGATGTTGAAGAAATAATAAAAAGTATAAAAGAGGATGAATGTATGGTACCAAATGAGACTGTAGAAGCTGAGATTTCATTATGTACATGCTCTTTTAAACCTAATAATGAATCGACACTGTGTTCTCTTCATTCTATATGTTTAGAAAAAAGTATGGGAGCAAAAGAAATTGTTGAAAAAAAACCTTTGGTTTGTAGCTTGTGGCCGATTGATATAATTTCAGAAGAAGAAGAGAGTTTATTGTATATAACGGTACCTGATGATTTTACTACAGGATTTACGATAGAAGATTATTACGATACTCCATGTATAAATAAAGAATTAACACAAAGTTCAACTTTTAGAAGAAAAAATCCTATAGGTTTTTTAGAAGAGGAATATGTGCCTTTAATATTAGCTTATGGAGAAACTTTAAAATATAGTTTAGGTGAAAAGTTTTATAATGATGTAAAAGAGAAGTTGGTGGAAGAAAATCTAATTTTTGTTGAAGAATTAATTATAAAAGAGAAACAAATTTTAAAAAAATAAAAAAACTTGTTGACGAAGTTTTGAAATTATGATACTATAATTTTTGTCAGCGGGAAACGCCGCCGGCAAGAATTATAGAAAAGGACATTAACAACCGAATAGAGAAAATAGTCAGAAGTTATGAAAATAACAAAATGCCAGAAATGGCAAACCAATAAATGGTGTAAACGTAAGTCTTAGGACTTTAAATATATTTGAATGAAGAGTTTGATCCTGGCTCAGGATGAACGCTGACAGAATGCTTAACACATGCAAGTCGATTCAATTTACCTTCGGGTAATGAGGATGGCGGACGGGTGAGTAACGCGTAAGGAACTTGCCTCTTGGTCTGGGACAACTGTTGGAAACGACAGCTAATACCGGATATTATGAGATTCTCGCATGGGAAACTTATGAAAGCTATATGCGCCAAGAGAGAGCCTTGCGTTCCATTAGCTAGTTGGTGGGGTAACGGCCCACCAAGGCGACGATGGATAGCCGGCCTGAGAGGGTGAACGGCCACAAGGGGACTGAGACACGGCCCTTACTCCTACGGGAGGCAGCAGTGGGGAATATTGGACAATGGGCCACAAGCCTGATCCAGCAATTCTGTGTGCACGATGAAGGTCTTCGGATTGTAAAGTGCTTTCAGTTGGGAAGAAGAAAGTGACGGTACCAACAGAAGAAGCGACGGCTAAATACGTGCCAGCAGCCGCGGTAATACGTATGTCGCAAGCGTTATCCGGATTTATTGGGCGTAAAGCGCGTCTAGGCGGAAAAATAAGTCTGATGTTAAAATGCGGGGCTCAACTCCGTATTGCGTTGGAAACTGTTTTTCTAGAGTACTGGAGAGGTGGGCGGAACTACAAGTGTAGAGGTGAAATTCGTAGATATTTGTAGGAATGCCGATGGAGAAGTCAGCTCACTGGACAGATACTGACGCTAAAGCGCGAAAGCGTGGGGAGCAAACAGGATTAGATACCCTGGTAGTCCACGCCGTAAACGATGATCACTAGGTGTTGGGGGTCGAACCTCAGCGCCCAAGCTAACGCGATAAGTGATCCGCCTGGGGAGTACGCACGCAAGTGTGAAACTCAAAGGAATTGACGGGGACCCGCACAAGCGGTGGAGCATGTGGTTTAATTCGACGCAACGCGAGAAACCTTACCAGCGTTTGACATCCTAAGAAGTTTCCAGAGATGGATTCGTGCCGGCTTGCCGGAACTTAGTGACAGGTGGTGCATGGCTGTCGTCAGCTCGTGTCGTGAGATGTTGGGTTAAGTCCCGCAACGAGCGCAACCCCTATTGTATGTTGCTACCATTAAGTTGAGCACTCATGCGATACTGCCTGCGATGAGCAGGAGGAAGGTGGGGATGACGTCAAGTCATCATGCCCCTTATACGCTGGGCTACACACGTGCTACAATGGGCAGTACAGAGAGTTGCCAACCCGCGAGGGTGAGCTAATCTCTTAAAGCTGTTCTTAGTTCGGATTGTACTCTGCAACTCGAGTACATGAAGTTGGAATCGCTAGTAATCGCAAATCAGCATGTTGCGGTGAATACGTTCTCGGGTCTTGTACACACCGCCCGTCACACCACGAGAGTTGGTTGCACCTGAAGTAGCAGGCCTAACCGTAAGGAGGGATGTTCCTAAGGTGTGATTAGCGATTGGGGTGAAGTCGTAACAAGGTATCCGTACGGGAACGTGCGGATGGATCACCTCCTTTCTAAGGAGACTAACTTTTTCTCTATTCGATTGATAGTGTTCTTTACTATCAAACTTGGACATTGGAAACTATATAGTAGATATTGAGAAAATATTCTAAATTAACTAACAATTCATTTTTAAGTCAATCTTAAATTGAGTAGTTAGTCTGTCTAAATAATATGAATTATATTACAAGGTTAAAATATTAAGGGCACACGAAGGATGCCTAGGAAGTAAGAGCCGATGAAGGACGTGGTAAGCTGCGATAAGCTTGGTGGAGTTGCAATCGAACTGTGATGCCAAGATTTCCGAATGGAGAAATCTGCTAAGATGGAGTCTTAGCACGAAAGAGGGAACCGCGTGAACTGAAACATCTAAGTAACGCGAGGAAAAGAAAGTAAAAACGATCCCCTAAGTAGCGGCGAGCGAACGGGGGTGAGCCCAAACCGTAGATGTGCCAAGGATGCAGCCGTTGCATCTACGGGGTAGCGGGAAGATCGTCTGAAGAACTGCAAGGTATTCGACATTATGATACGCCGAACTGGAAAGGTCTGGAAAGGCCTGCCGTAGAGAGTGAAAGCCTCGTACAGGTAAACCGTATCAAATGTATGATCTCTCCCAAGTAGCACGGAACACGAGGAATTCTGTGTGAATCTGCGAGGACCATATCTCGTAAGGCTAAATACTCTTACTTACCGATAGCGCATAGTACCGTGAGGGAAAGGTGAAAAGAACCCCGGGAGGGGAGTGAAATAGAACCTGAAATCGTGTGCTTACAAGCGGTCAGAGCCCTTTGGGGTGATGGCGTGCCTTTTGGAGAATGATCCTGCGAGTTACGTTCAGTGGCAAGGTTAAGTTTAACGGAGCCGAAGGGAAACCGAGTCTGAATAGGGCGACATAGTCGCTGGGCGTAGACGCGAAACCTGGTGATCTAAGCCTGTCCAGGGTGAAGCTGTGGTAAGACACAGTGGAGGCCCGAACTCACCGCCGTTGAAAAGTTGGGAGATGAGGTAGGTTTAGGGGTGAAAAGCCAATCGAACCAGGAGATAGCTCGTTCTCTCCGAAATGCATTTAGGTGCAGCCTTGAGTGTTCAATTATGGGGGTAGAGCACTGAATGACCTAGGGGGCATACTGCTTACCGAAGTCAATCAAACTCCGAATACCATAATTCTAGAGCTCAGGAGTGAGACTATGGGAATTAACTTCCATGGTCAAAAGGGAAACAACCCAGACCACCAGCTAAGGTCCCTAATTATAACTAAGTGGGAAAGGAGGTGGAGATTCACAAACAACCAGGAGGTTGGCTTAGAAGCAGCCATACCTTTAAAGAGTGCGTAATAGCTCACTGGTCGAGAGTCTCTGCGCCGACAATGTAACGGGGCTAAGTTATAAACCGAAGCTGTGGAGTTGCGTAAGCGACTGGTAGGAGAGCGTTCTGTAGGCCGTTGAAGGAGAATCGACAAGAAACTCTGGAGGTATCAGAAGTGAGAATGCAGGAATAAGTAGCGAGAATGGGGGCGAGAATCCCCCACGCCGGAAGACCAAGGGTTCCAGGGTAAAGTTTGTCTCCCCTGGGTAAGCCGGGTCCTAAGCCGAGGCTAGATTGCGTAGGCGAATGGAAAACAGATTAATATTTCTGTGCCACTGATATCAAGTGATGGAGGGACGCAGGAGGTTATGCACGCTGGCGAACGGAAGTGCCAGTTCAAGCATGTAGCGTGGTCTAGTAGGAAAATCCGCTAGACTAAACGTGAGGTGTGATGAGGAGTCGTAAGATGGAAGGTGCAAATACCACACTGCCGAGAAAAGCTTCTAAGCGTTTTAAAGATATTAGTGCCCGTACCCCAAACCGACACAGGTGGTCAGGATGAGAAATCTAAGGCGGACAGGCTAACTCTCGTTAAGGAACTCTGCAAAATAGCCCCGTAACTTCGGGAGAAGGGGTGCCTTTTATGGTGAGCGTACACGCGACGCAAAGCTATGAGAGGCCGCAGTGAAGAGTCTCAGGCGACTGTTTAACAAAAACACAGGTCTATGCTAAGCTGTAAGGCGACGTATATGGGCTGACACCTGCCCAGTGCCGGAAGGTTAAGAGGAGGAGTGAGAGCTCCGAATTGAAGCCCCGGTGAACGGCGGCCGTAACTATAACGGTCCTAAGGTAGCGAAATTCCTTGTCGGGTAAGTTCCGACCTGCACGAATGGTGTAACGATCTGAGAGCTGTCTTGACGGGAGGCCTGGTGAAATTGTATTACCGGTGAAGATACCGGTTACCTGCAGTAGGACGGAAAGACCCCATGGAGCTTTACTGTAGCTTGGTATTGGGTTTTGGCATCGTATGTATAGGATAGTTGGGAGACTATGATGCGTGGTCGCTAGATTACGCGGAGTCACTGGTGGAATACCAACCATACTATGTCGGAATTCTAATTTGAGGTTTGTACCCTCGAAGACAGTGCTAGGTGGGCAGTTTGACTGGGGCGGTCGCCTCCGAAAGAGTAACGGAGGCGTTCAAAGGTTCTCTCAGGTTGGATGGAAATCAACCGCAGAGTGCAATGGCATAAGAGAGCTTAACTGCGAGACTGACGGGTCGAGCAGGTGCGAAAGCAGGACATAGTGATCCGGCGATTCCGAATGGAAGGGTCGTCGCTCAACGGATAAAAGCTACCCTGGGGATAACAGGCTGATTCTACCCGAGAGTCCATATCGACGGTAGAGTTTGGCACCTCGATGTCGGCTCATCGCATCCTGGGGCTGGAGAAGGTCCCAAGGGTTGGGCTGTTCGCCCATTAAAGCGGTACGTGAGCTGGGTTCAGAACGTCGTGAGACAGTTCGGTCCCTATCCACTGTAGGCGTTAGAGTATTGAGAAGATCTGTCCTTAGTACGAGAGGACCGGGATGGACAAACCTCTGATGTACCAGTTGTCACGCCAGTGGCACAGCTGGGTAGTCACGTTTGGAACAGATAACCGCTGAAAGCATCTAAGCGGGAAACTGACTTCAAGATAAGTACTCTTTAAGATACCTTCGAGACTAGGAGGTTGATAGGTTGGGGGTGTAAGAGTTGTGAGACTTTTAGCTGACCAATACTAATATATCGAAGTTTTAACCTTAATATACTACTATATAGTTTCAAGTGTTCAAGAACACAAATAAATATTGATTGGCAACGATAGCTATGGAGGTACACCCAGTAACATTTCGAACCTGGAAGTTAAGCCCATAAACGCTGAAAGTACTTGGGGGGCAGCCCCCTGGGAGGATAGGAAGTTGCCAATCTTTTTTTTATATTTAAAAACTGGAGGATGATTATATGATAAAACAAAAAAAAGTAAAACTAATATATAATCCTGTTTCAGGTGGTGGTAAAATTTTAAAAGAGCTAGATAAAATTTTTGAAATTTATCAAGAACATGGGTTTATAATTGATATATTTAGAGTTTCTAAAAATTGTAAAAAAGAAGAAATATTAGAAAATATTGAAAGTTATCACCATTTTCTAATATCAGGTGGAGATGGAACAATAAATAGTTTTGTTAATATTTTGAAAAAAAATAATAAAGATATTCCAATAGCAATACTACCAACAGGAACTGCAAATGATTTTGCTAATGTAATAAAAATGCCTAGAAATATTGAAAAAGCTTGTAAAAAAATTTTATCTACAGATATTAAAGAGATAGACTTAGGAAGAATAAATGATCAATATTTTATAAATATAGCTAGTCTTGGAGTTTTTTCTACAATTTCACAGACAACGGATAGAAATATGATAAAAACTATGGGGAAATTAGCCTATGTATTAAATGGAATAAAAGAAATGACGAAAATAAAAAAAATGAAAATTATATTAGAAAGTGATGAGTATAGTGCTATAACTGATATTGTTTCTCTTTTAGTTTTTAATGGGAAAAGTGCTGGAAATTTTGAATTGGCTTATAATGCAAAATTAGATGATGGATTTTTTGATGTTTTATTATTGAAGCCAGATTTTATAACAGATGTTCCAGAAATTAGTGCAGCTTTGGCAACAAAAACTCATCTAGAAAAGAAAATTCATTCTATAAAATATTTTAAAACTAAATTTATGAAAATTGTAGGAGTTGAAAATTACTCAACAGATATAGATGGTGAAACAGGACCTGTATTGCCTATTGAGATTGAATGTATTCATAAAGGATTAAAAGTTTTGGGTATTAGTTAAAAAAAAATTGAAAAGAATACTAAAAAAATGGTAAAATATAGAGCGAATATAAAAAAAGGGGATGTAAAATTGAAAACATTTACTGAAGTTCTATTGAATTATTTTCAAAAGTTAAAAATAAATTTACCTAAAAATATAGATATTAAAAACATTCAAATGGATAGCAAAAAAGTAGAGAATGGATCATTATTTATTGCTATAAATAATGGATATAACTATATAGATGAAGCTCTTAAGAGAGGAGCTGAATTAATTATTTGTGATAAAAAATCTATGGTTGAAAGTGAAAAAATTATTGAAGTTTTAGATAGTATAAAGTTTTTACAGGAGATATCAACATTATACAGGGAAAAACTAAATGTTAAAATTATTGCGGTTACAGGCAGTGAGGGAAAAACAACAACTAAAGATTTGATACATGGAGTTTTATCATCGAAATATAGAACCCAAAAGACTCTAGGAAATTATAATAATCAAATTGGACTTCCATTTACATTATTACAATTGAAAGATGAAGATGAAATTGCTGTTTTAGAGATGGGAATGAGTAATTTGGGAGAGATTGATTTATTGTCTAAGATTGCAAAACCAAATTATGCAGTAATAACTAATATTGGTGATTCCCATTTAGAATTTTTAAAGAATAGAGATAATGTATTTAAAGCAAAAACAGAGGTTTTAAAATATGTTGATAAAAAAAATGTTTTGGTTTATGGAGATGATTTCTATTTACAAAAGTTGGAAGTTATAAAGATTGGGTTTGAAAAGAATAATAATTATATTATAAAAAACTCTAGTGAAATTTATGAAGGTATTAATTTTCTTTTGAATGAGGAAAATTATTTTGTACCATTAAATGGATTATATAATGTAGTGAATGCTTCATTTGCTATCGCATTAGGAAAAATTTTTAAAATGTCTTACAATGAAATACTAAATGCACTAAAAAATATAAAAATAACATCTATGAGATTTGAAAAAATAATAAAAAATGATATTCTTTTTATAAATGATGCATACAATGCAAGTCCAGTATCTATGAAGATGGCTTTAAAAGCATTTTCTTCTATACCATTGGAGAAAAGAAAGATAGTTGTTTTAGGTGATGCTCTTGAACTTGGTGATAAGGAGATAGAATATCATGTAGATGTCTTAAATGAAGCTTTGAAATATAAGTTTGATAAAGTATTTGTTTATGGGGAAAGAATGAAAAAAGCTTTAGAAAAATTGAATAATCCTAAAATTATCCATTTTACAAAAAAAGAAGATATAAGGGATGAACTTAATAAAATTTCAAATATAGCTGTTTTATTAAAAGGTTCAAGAGGAATGAAGTTAGAAGAAATAATTATGTAGTAAAAAGGAGTAAGAGGGATGCTATACTTATTGGCAGGGTATTTTCCAGTTTTAGAGGGGCTTAAATCAATATATTTAAGAAGTTTTTTAGCATTTATATTGGCATTTTTGGTTGTTTTAGTTACTGGTAAACCGTTTATAAAATATTTAAAAGTAAAAAAATTTGGAGAATCTATAAGAGAAGAAGGACCGGTTAGTCATTTCTCAAAAAAGGGAACACCTACAATGGGTGGAATACTAATAATTTTTGGTACTTTACTGACAGCATTATTAGTGGGAGATCTTTTTAATAAATTCTTAATTTTAATGTTTGTAATAACTTTGCTCTTTAGTGGTATTGGATTTATAGATGATTATAAAAAATTTACTGTTAATAAAAAAGGTTTATCAGGTAAGAAGAAGTTAATGGGACAATGCTTTATAGCAATAATTACTTGGTTTTTTATAAAAGAGTTTGGTTTAACAGGAAATAAAATATTAGATTTATCAATTGTAAATCCAATAATATCAAATAGTAATTTTTATTTAGGAAGTTTTTTGATGTTGATATTCATAGCTTTAGTGCTAATGGGAACGTCTAACGCTGTTAATATAACGGATGGACTAGATGGATTAGCAATAATGCCTGTAATAATAGGTGCAACAATTTTAGGGATAATAGCATATTTCACAGGTCATATTGAGTTAAGTAATCACCTTAATTTACATTATATAGCAGGTATAGGTGAATTGTCAGTATTTCTATCAGCTTTAGTGGGAGCAGGCTTAGGATTCTTATGGTATAACTTTTATCCAGCACAAATCTTTATGGGAGATACAGGCTCATTAACATTAGGTGGAATTCTAGGAGTTGTAGCAATTTTACTTAAACAAGAGTTACTGTTACCTATAATAGGAGGAATATTTGTTTTAGAAGCTGTATCAGTTATACTTCAAGTGGGCTCTTTTAAAATGAGAGGAAAAAGAGTGTTTAGAATGGCACCAATACATCATCATTTTGAATTAGCAGGATTACCAGAAACAAAAGTAACAATGAGATTTTGGATTGTTGCACTGTTTTTAGGGATGATAGCTTTGGGTATAGTTAGATTAAGAGGAATACTATAAATAAGACCACAGTGAAAGTCACTGTGGTTTTTGTCGTTTAAAAATAAGGAGGGAAATCCATGAAAAAAGCAATTGTTTTTGGGGCTGGAGTAAGTGGTAAAGGTTCTGAGAAAACTTTAAAGAGAATGGGATATGAAGTTTTTTTGGTAGATGATAAAATAGGTATATCATCAAAAGAAGGTATAGAACTATTAGAAAATAATGATATAAAAATATTTGTAAAAAGTCCAGGAGTTCCATATACAGATTTAGTAAAAAAAGCTTTAGAATTAGAAATAGAAATAATAGATGATATTGAACTAGGATATAGATATAAAAAAAATAATAAAATTTCTGGAAAAATAATAGCAATAACAGGAACAAATGGAAAAACAACAATTACAACAAAAGTTCAAGAGTTGTTAGAAAAAGCTAGTTATAAAGCGAAAGTTTGTGGAAATATTGGATACTCTTTTAGTGAAACGGTTCTAGAAAATCCAGAGCTTGATTACTATGTATTAGAAACAAGTTCATATCAACTTGAAAATATAAAAGAGTTTAAAGCTGATATTTCTTTGATTGTTAATTTAGCCCCAGATCACCTATCAAGATATAAAAATTTAGATCATTATTATAACACAAAGTTTAATATAGGAAAAAATCAAAAGGAAAGTGAATATTTTATAGTAAATACTTCATGTGCCGAAAGTTTAAAAAGAGTAGATAAAATCTCTGGAAAAAAAATATATGTAGGTATGGATAAAACATATAAAAAAGAGAGTGTATGGGTTGAAAATGGATCTATTTTTTACAATGGAGAATTTATTTTAGAGGAAAAGCTAGCATCTTTAAAAGGAAAACATAATTTAGAAAACATGTTGTTTATTGTTTGTGTAGGGAAATTACTTGAAATTCCAACAGAATTAATAAGAGAGTTTTTATATTCAACTAAAACATTAGAACATAGAATGGAGAATTTTTTCTCGTATGGTGCAGTTGAATTTATAAATGACTCTAAAGGTACTAACATAGACTCTACTAAATTTGCTATTGAAGCTTTTGAACTACCAATTTTAATTTGTGGAGGGTACGATAAAGAATTAGATTTAACTCCATTAGAAGAGATAATTAAAGATAAAGTTAAAGAAGTTTATTTGATAGGTGATATTTCAGATAAATTAGAAATAGGATTAGAAAAAATTGGTTTTCTAAAAGAGAGAATGTTTAATTTAAAAACTTTAGATAAAGTGTTAGAAAAATTAAAATCTAAGGTTGATAAAAATCATAAAGAAGTTGTCTTATTTTCTCCAGCGACATCGAGTTTTGACCAGTTTAAAAATTTTGAAGAAAGAGGAAGAGTTTTCAAAGACTTAGTAAAAAGTTACTTTAATTAGGAGAGAATTTATGATGAAAAAAATAATTATAACAACAGGAGGCACAGGAGGACATATCTATCCTGCATTAGCAGTTGGAAAAAAACTATTAAATAGAGGTATGGAAGTTTTATTTGTAGGAAGTTCAACTAGAATGGAAAAAGATTTGGTACCAGAGGAAGGTTTTAAATTTCTAGGAATAGATATATATCCATTTCAAAATTTAAAAAAGATTCCTTCAAATATAAAGGCATTTTTACAAGCTTTTAAAATTGTAAAAAAAGAACAGCCTGATATAATAATAGGATTTGGAAATTACATATCAATACCTGTTTTATTAGCAGGTGCAATTTTGGGAAAGAAAATATATTTACAAGAACAAAATGCAGATTTAGGAATGGCAAATAAGCTATTTTATAAAATTGCTAAGAAGTGTTTTTTAGCTTTTGACACAACTTATGAAGAGATATCAGTAAAAGATCAACATAAATTTTTAGTTACAGGAAATCCTTTGAGAGAGGATATTTATGCAATGGATAAAGAGGCTGAAAGAGAAAGACTAAAGATTGGAAAAGATGAAAAAGTACTTTTAATAACTGGTGGAAGTCTTGGAGCAAAATCTTTAAATGAAGCAGTGATAAAAAGTTTAAAAGATATATATAAAGATAAAAGTATTAGAATTTACTGGGCTACTGGAGATAAAAATTTTGGTGAAATAAATGAAAAGTTAGAAGACCAGCAAATAAAAGTTAGTGACATAATAAAGCCATACTTTAATAATATGATAAATGTAATGGCAGCCGCAGATTTGGTTGTTTGTAGAGCAGGGGCACTGACAGTTTCAGAAATAATGCAACTTGAGAAACCCTCAATTTTAATACCGTATAACTCAATAAAAGTTGGTCAGTATCAAAATGCAAAAATATTAGCAGAGAATGAAGCTGCACTTATATATAGTGATAGCAAGGCTGATGAAGCCATAGAAAAAGCTTTAGAGCTCATAAAAAATGATGATGAATTAAATAAAATGAGTAGAAAAGCTAAAAATTTAAAGAAAAGTAATGCAGCTGAAAAAATAGTTGAGTGCTTGGATATATGGAGGAGTTAGATGGATAAAATATATTTTATTGGAATAAATGGAATTGGAATGAGTGGATTAGCGAAAATTATGAAGTTAAAAGGATATGACGTATGTGGAGCTGATCTTTCAAGAAATTATGTAACAGAGGAGTTAGAAAGCTTAGGAGTTAAAGTTTTTGGAGAGCATAATGCAGAAAATATTTTAGGAGCAGATTTAATTGTAGCTTCAAGTGCTATAAAACAAGATAATCCAGAGATAAGTAAAGCAAAAGAATTAGGAATAAAAATAATAAAAAGGGGAGAATTATTAGCTCTTTTAATGAATAAAGAAAAAGGGATTGCCGTAGCAGGAACTCATGGGAAAACAACGACAAGTTCGATGTTAGGATCATTACTTTTAGATATTGATCCAACAATAGTTGTTGGTGGAATTTTACCAGAGATAGGTTCTAATGCTAGATGTGGAAAAACAGAGGTTTTTATTGCAGAAGCTGATGAAAGTGACAACTCATTTTTACATCTAACACCAGAAATTTCAATAATAACAAATATTGAAGCAGATCACCTTGAGAATCATGGTTCTCTTGAGAATATAAAGAAATCTTTTAAACAGTTTATGGATCAGACAAAAGAAGAAATATTAGTTTGTGATGATTGTCTAGAGACATTAGAGTTAATAAAAGGAAGAAAAAATATAAAAACTTATAGTATTAAGAAAAATAATTCTGATATAATTGCAACGGATATAAAGATAATAAATTCTAAAACTGTATTTACAGTAATTATTGATGGTGAAAAATTTGGAGAGTTTGAATTATCTATTCCAGGAAATCATAATATTCAAAATGCATTACCAGTTATATACTTAGCAAAGAAATACGGTATTGGAAAAAAAGTAATAGCAGAAAAGCTGTTAAGTTTTAAAGGTGCAAAAAGAAGATATGATATTTTACATAGCGATAAAATAAGAATAATAGATGATTATGCGCATCATCCAACAGAGATAAAAGCAACTATTCAAGGTGCAAAAACAATTGAAAAAAATAAAACGATAGCAATTTTTCAACCTCATAGATATAGTCGTGTGAATTTTCTTTTAAATGACTTTAAAGGTAGTTTTGAAGGAGTCGACGAAGTTATACTAATGCCTGTATATAGTGCAGGAGAAAAAAATGAATTTGGTGTAACATTGGAAAAATTAAAAGAAAAAATAGGTCATAAGCACTGTAGAATAATTGAAAAAAATGAAGAAATTGAAAAAATTGTAGCAGGAGAAAAAGAGTCAGCAACATTCTTATTTATGGGAGCGGGAAACATATCTAATTTAGCTCACACTATTGCAGACAGTATAGGGAGAACAGGAAATGAAATTATATAAAAATCACTCGATGAAAGAACATTCAAATATGAAGATTGGTGGAATAGCTAAAGAGTTTATTGAAATTGAAAATAAAAACGAATTGTTGGACGTTTTGAAAGAGAAAAAAAATAGATTTATAATAGGTAATGGAACAAATACATTAATATTTGATGGAGAACTTGATACAACATTTATTTCTCTTAAGGCTATTGATTATATTGATGATAAAGGTGAAGGAATAGTTGAAGTTGGAGCTGGACTAGATTTTTCTGATTTAATAGATTATATGGCAAAAAAGAACTATACAGGTTTAGAAAATTTAGCAGGAATACCAGGAAGTGTTGGTGGGCTTGTTTTTATGAATGGAGGAGCTCATGGAACTGAGATTTTTGATAAAATAATATCGGTTGAAATTGTAGATGAAAATAATGAGCTTAGAAAAATAGAGAAAGAAAATTTAAAATTTTCATATAGAGTGACAGAGATAAAAGAGAAAAAATGGGTTGTAGTAAGTGCAACTTTTAAATTTGAAAATGGTTATTTAAGTGAAGTTGTAGAAAAGTATAAATTGAAAAGAAGTGAGAATCATCCATTAAATCAGCCAAATTTAGGAAGTACCTTTAAAAATCCAGAAGGGCATTTTTCGGCAAGACTAATAATAGAAGCAGGACTTCAAGGGAAAGAAGTTGGAGGAGCTCAAATATCTATGGTACATCCAAACTTTGTTGTAAATAAAGGAGATGCAAAATTTGAAGACATTATAGATATAATTGAAGAGGTAAAAGTAGGAGTAAAAAATAAAACTGGAATACAACTAGAAGAAGAGATTATAATAGTAAGAAACTAACTAGGAGGGATCAAGTGAAAATAGCAGTTGTTATGGGTGGAATTACATCAGAAAGAGAAGTTTCTTTAAGAAGTGGTCAAGCAATTTTAAATAGTCTGTTAAGACAGGGATACGATGCCTATAAAATAGACTTAACAAAAGAAAATTTAGTATCAGCATTTATTGAAAATGATTATGATTTAGTTTATCTAGCTCTTCATGGTGAATATGGTGAGGATGGTAGAGTTCAGTCTGTTTTAGATATGTTAGGTAAAAAATATACAGGATCAGGAGTAACAGGCAGTGCTGTTGCAATGGACAAAATTTTAACAAAGATAATAGCTAAAGATTTAGGAATAAGAATAGCTAAAACATATAGTTCTGTTGAAGAAATTGATAGTTATCCTGTTGTTATAAAACCAGCAAAAGAGGGATCAAGTGTAGGACTATATATTTGTAATACGAAAGAAGAAGCCTTAAAAGCTTATGAAGTATTACAAAATAAAGAACCTTTAATAGAAGAGTTTATAAAAGGTGATGAATTAACAGCAGGAGTATTAAATGGAGAAAAATTAGGTGTAGTTAGAATAAAACCAAAGTCTGGATTATATGACTACGAATCAAAATATACTGTAGGGAAAACAGAATATGAATGTCCTGCTCAAATAGATGAAAAAGCATACGAAGAGGCTTCTGAAGCTGCTAGAAAAATTCATGAAAAGTTAGGATTAAAAGGAGTAACAAGAAGTGATTTTATCTTAAAAGATGGAAAAACTTATTTCTTAGAAGTTAATACTTGTCCTGGAATGACAGAAACTAGTTTAGCTCCAAAACTAGCAACATTAAAAGGTTATTCTTTTGATGATTTAACTAAGATTATGGTAGAAAGTTGTTAAGTAGAAAATATCTGAAATAACAGGGAGAGATTCTTGAAAAATATATTTAAAATTGCTATAATATTGGCACTAACTTTTATTATAATTCAAGTTGAGAAAGACTTTAAAAATAGAGAATTTTTCAACATTTCAAAAGTTCAAATTAGTGAAGTTTCACCAAATCTTAAGTCAGATTTAGAAAAAATAAAAAAACAGATTTTAGGAAAGAATATTAATGATTTAAATTTAGAAGGACTAGAAAATAAATTATTAAAAGATGTGAGAATAAAAAAAGCAGTTGTTTCTAAACAAAATTTAAATGAGATAACTATTGATATAATAGAAAAAGAAAGTAGTTATTATGCACAACATAATTCAAGAATATATACAATGGATGAACAAGGGACAATTTTTGGAAAACTAGATGAATATCCTAAAAAAAGTATGCCGATTCTTGTATTAAAAGAGGCTAAAGAAAAAGAACATCTTTTAGAAATAATGGAAAAACTAAAAGAACTAGATTTAAAAGATGAAGTTTCACAGCTATATGCTGAAAATAAAAATTTGATATATATTATTTTGAGAGACGGAACTAAAATAAAAACTGAACCAGAAGTTTCGAAAAAAAAATATGAAATAACAATGAATCTATATAAGGAGTTGATAAAAGCTAAAGAAATAGATTATATAGATATAAGATTTACAGATATAGTAGTAAGGGAAAAGGAGGGGAAAAGTGCGAGATAATATTACAAAATTAGCTTTAGATGTTGGAAATGGTAAAATAAAATTTATTTTAGGAGAACTTAGTACAGAGGGATTAAAGTTAAGAGTGCTGGATTACTTAGAGGTATCGAGTGAAGGCATAAAAAGATCTGTAGTAGAGGATCCTGAACTTTTAAGTGCAAGTATAGCTAAAGGATTAAAAGAATTAGAACAAAGAAACGGAAGAGAGTTTGAGGCTGTATCATTAGGTGTGAGTAGTGATAGAATTATTTCAAAAACAGATCATGGATGTATTGAATTCAATGAAAAAGAGATAACAGCTCAAGATATGTACAATTTAATTGAATTAGTAAAAAGCAATATATTAAAAGAAGATGAAATAGTTATTGAGCAAGAAGCATATAATGTTAGAGTTAATAGTTCTGGAATATTAAAAAATCCAATAGGGCAAATTGGAAAAAGTATTCAAGGCGATGTGCATTTAATAACGATAAAAAAAGATCAGTTAGATCCATTAGTAGAAGTTATAAATAATGCAGGATTGGAAGTAGAGGATGTATTTTTAAATGCCTCAGCTTCTGCAAAATCAACTTTAGAATACGAGGATAGACAGATGGGAGTAGCTCTAATCGATATAGGAGAGGGAGTTACAGATATAGCTATTTATAAAAATGACAAAATAATTTATACAAAATCTTTATCAATAGGTGGAATGCATTTTGTGAATGATATAAGTTATCTTTTAAAAATACCTAAAAAAGAAGCTAAAGAGATTCTAGAAAAATTAAGAGGTAAACAGTATTCTAATGGAGTAATAAAAACAGAAAATGGAGAATACAATATAGATGAAATTAAAGAAATAATAGATGCTAGAACAGGCGATTTAATTAATTTTATTTCAAAAACAATAGAAGAATCTGGATTTAATGGTTATTTAGGAAAAGGATTAGCTTTTACAGGTGGAGCAGTATCAATAGATGAGATTTTTAGTAAAGTTGGAAGTAAAATGGAATGTGCTGTTAGAAAAGTTACTCCATTTCCACTTAGAGGATTAGAAAACGTAAATCCATCTATGTCTACAGTAATTGGTATTTTGTTAACAAAATTAGAGGCAGAATTTAAAAAGAGAAACGAAATAAGAGATGAAAGTTTAAAGGATGAAGTTATAGCCATTGAAAAAGAAGAGGAAGTATTTACAGAGCTTCCTATAAATGAAACAGCTTTTAGACAAGAGGACTACGAAGAAGAGTATGAAGAAGAAGTGGCTACAGATGGTACTTTAAACAAAATAAAAAAATGGATTTCTAACTTTATATAATAAGGAGCTGTATGAAAATGTTTAATAACGAATGTGAAGTAAAGATAAAAGTAATCGGAGCTGGAGGAGCTGGAGGAAATGCGATAAATGACATGATTTCAGCTGGAGTAACGGGTGTAGAATATATTGCGGCAAATACAGATGCCCAAGATTTAAATAACTCTTTAGCAGATATAAGAGTTCAATTAGGTGAAAAACTAACAAGAGGTCTAGGAGCTGGAGCTGATCCAGAAGTTGGTAAACAAGCGGCTGAAGAAGATGTTGAAAAACTAAGAAATTTATTAGAAGAGACAGATATGCTATTTATAACAGCTGGAATGGGTGGAGGAACAGGAACAGGTTCTGCACCAGTTATAGCAAAAATAGCTAAAGAAATGGGAGTTTTAACTATAGGTATTGTAACTAGACCATTTTCTTTTGAGGGAAGAAAAAGAAAAACTAATGCAGACTTAGGATTATCAAACTTAGAAAAGCATGTAGATTCATTAGTAATAATACCAAATGATAAATTATTCGAATTACCAGAGAAAACAATAACACTTCAAAATGCCTTTAAAGAAGCTAATAATATTTTAAAAATAGGTATTAAAGGTATTGCAGATTTAATGATAGGTAGAGGACTTATTAACTTAGACTTTGCTGATATAAAAGCAACTATGCAAAATTCAGGAGTTGCAGTTTTAGGATTTGGAGAGGGAGAAGGAGAAAATAGAGTTGCAAAAGCAACTGAAAAGGCACTATCATCACCTCTATTAGAAAAATCTATTATGGGAGCAAGTAAGGTTTTAATAAACATAGCTGGATCATCAAATTTAGGACTTATGGAAGCTCAAGCTATAGCTAATATAGTAAAAGAGGCAGCTGGAAAAACAGCGGAAGATATAATGTTTGGTATAACAGCAGATGAATCGTATGGAGATAAAATTCAAGTTACAATAATTGCTAATAGTTTTGGTGATGAGCAAGAAAAAACTGAATCTTTCATAAATGTAGAGAAAAAAGCAGAAGTTCCAAAGGTAGAAGAGACATCAGAAGTAAGAGATGAATTAGATCTTCCACCATGGATTAGAGCTAATAGAAGAGATTAATAAAAAAATGCTTGTAAAAATATTGATTCTATGTTAGAATTAATAATGCCCTGCTCAAGATCATTGTGTATTTTGGGCTAAAACCATAGGGAGGAGGTAATAACATGAAAAAGTATGAATTAATGTTCATCATCAACCCAACTATATTAGAAGAGGGAAGAGAAACTGTAATAGCTAAAGTTAACAACATATTAACTACAGCTGGAGCAACTATCCTTAAATCTGAGAAGTGGGGAGAGAGAAAGCTTGCTTATCCAATCGATAAGAAGAAAACAGGATTCTACGTACTAACTACTTTAGAGATGGACGGTACTAAGTTAACTGAGGTTGAGTCAAAGCTTAACATAACTGAAGAAGTTATGAGATACATCGTAATTAAGAACGACTAATTAAAACTAAAGAAGACGTTTATTCTCAAATAAGGAGGTTATTAGAATGGCAGAATTCAGAAGAAGAAGAGCAAAATTAAGAGTTAAAGCTGAAGAAATCGATTACAAAAATGTTGATTTACTAAAGAGATTCGTTTCTGATAAAGGAAGAATCAATCCTTCTAGAGTAACTGGAGCTAACGCTAAGTTACAAAGAAAGATAGCTAAAGCTGTTAAGAGAGCTAGAAACATCGCTCTTATTCCATATACAAGAGTGGAGAAGTAAAATTAATGAGGTTGAAGATTTAATCTTCAACCTCTTTTTCTATATTATATATATTAAGAAAATAAATATAGTTACAAAAATAAAAAAAAGACAGGCTTTTTTATTTAAAGCTGTCTTTTTTTATAAGCATTATTTGCTTAATATTTTTCTAAGTCTAGCACTTAGAGTATTAGCATTTGCTTTAAGGATTTGCATAACTTCAACCTCGTTAGCACTCTTTAAAGTCTTTAAAGTTTTAGTACAAACTTTAACTTTAACAGTAACACCGTTGATAACAACTTTAGTTGTTTGTAAGTTAGGCTTCCAAACTCTTCCTGTTACTCTGTGAGAGTGAGAAATTTGATTTCCGAAAGTCATTCCTTTTCCAGTAATTTCACATCTTTGCATTCTATTTACACCTCGCTTTCGTTATAAACATGCAAATTATTATACCATTACTGAAAGAAAATATCAAGGTATTTTTTAAATTATTTGGAATAGTTTATAAAAAACATTAAATATGCTATAATAACAAGGTAAAATATATATAGAAAAGGTGATATGTAATATGAATATTCATAGCTATAAAGTATTAGAGTTTAATAAATTAAGAGAAGAGTTATCACATTATATGACTATTGAAGAAAATCAAGAAAAAATACTTGATTTAGAGCCATTTAAAGATATAAACTCTTTAAGAAAAGAATTAGAGATAATTAGAGATTTTATGGATTTTTTAAAGTTTGATGGTGGATTTGAGCCAGCAGGAATGAAAGATATAACAAATATCACAAGAAAAGCTCAACTTGTTGGGATGTATTTAGAGCCAGAGGACTTGTGGTCTATAAATATAAACTTAAGAATTTTTAGAATTTTTAAAGGCAGATTAGAAACTTTAGAAAAATATAAAGATTTAAGAGGTAAATTTATAAATATACCAACATTTAAAAATTTAGAAGATTTAATAAATAAAGCTATAGATCCAGATAAAAATATAAAAGATGATGCTTCTATAGAGTTAAGAGAGTTAAGATTTCAAAAGAAAAATATGGTAGCAAATATTAAGAGGAAATTTGAAGAGTTATTCACTAATCCAAATTACTCTAAAGCTATACAAGAAAAGATAATAACAACAAGAGATGGAAGAAGTGTAATACCAGTTAAAACAGATTTTAAGGGACTTATTAAAGGGATAGAGCACGATAGATCATCAAGTGGGTCAACAGTGTTTATAGAACCTATATCGATTGTTTCGTTAAATAATAAAATGAGAGAACTAGAAGTTAGAGAAAGAGAAGAGATTAGAAAAATACTTTTAAGACTAACTGATCAAGTAAGATTAAATACACCTATAATAAATGAGATTGGTAATACGATAATGTATTTAGACATATTAAATGGAAAATCTCAATTTGGTATAGAGAAAAAATGTGCAATTCCAGAAATAAATAATAAAGAGATGTTATCGCTTGTAAATGCTAGACATCCTTTTATAAATGAGAATATGGTTGTACCTTTAACATTTGAAATAGGAAGAGATTATAATACATTATTAATAACAGGTCCAAATACTGGAGGAAAAACAGTAGCATTAAAAACAGCAGGATTATTAACATTAATGACATTAGCTGGAATTCCAATTCCTGCAGATGAAAAAACAAGTATAGGATTTTTTAATGGTGTATTTGCAGATATTGGAGATGAGCAGAGTATAGAACAATCATTATCATCATTCTCAGCACATTTAAAAAACATTCAAGAGATTTTAAATTCAGTTACAAAAGCTTCATTGGTGTTACTAGATGAATTAGGATCAGGAACTGACCCAATGGAAGGTTCAGCTTTTGCCATGGCTGTAATAGACTATTTGAAAGATAAAAAATGTAAATCACTAATAACAACTCACTATAGTGAGGTTAAAGCCTATGGGTATAATGAAGTAGATATAGAAACTGCATCAATGGAGTTTAATGTAGAAACTTTATCTCCAACATATAGACTATTAATAGGGGTTCCAGGAGAAAGTAATGCTCTAACAATAGCAAAAAGACTTGGAGTTTCTGAGGTAATTATAGAAAGAGCAAAAAGTTATATAAGTGATGAAGATAAAAAAGTAGAAAAAATGATTTCTAATATAAAAGACAAATCTTTAGAACTTGAAAGTATGCAATCAGAAGTAGAAGCTTTAAAAGCTCAAGCTCAAAAAGATAAAGATGAATATGAGGAAAAATTAAGAGTATTAGAAAAAGAAAAGAATCAAATTTTAAAAGAAGCATATGAAAAAGCTGAGTTAATGATGAGAGATATGCAAAATAAAGCAGCAGCACTAGTTAATAAGATTCAAAAAGAGGATAAAACAAAAGAAGAGATGAAAGAAGTTCAAAAGAAGCTTAATATGCTTAGAACATCTTTACAAGAGGAAAAATCTGAAAATGTAGAGGTTAAACCTAAAGTAGCAAGAAAAATAGATTATAAAGTTGGAGATAGGGTATTTGTAAATAGTTTAAATCAATATGCTATTGTAAATAAAATAAACTTAAATAAAGAAACTCTAAATATACAAGCTGGGATATTAAAATTAGAAGTTTCAATGGATGATGTAAAAACAGTTGTAGAGCCAAAGAAAAAAGAGTATAGACCTATAAACACTCATGCTAAAACAAGAGTTAAAAATGAAGTGGATTTAAGAGGAAAATTAGTTGATGAAGCAATATATGAATTAGAAACTTATATGGATAGAGCTTTAATGAACGGGTATACAGAAATATATGTAATTCATGGAAAAGGAACAGGAGCCTTGAGAACAGGAATAATGGAATTCTTAAAAACTTCGAGATACGTTAAAGACTATAGAGCTGGTGGTCATAACGAAGGAGGAATTGGATGTACTGTGGTAACTCTAAAATAACTTTAATTATAGCAGCAGCAGGAATTGGAAAGAGAATGAATTTAGGATATCCCAAACAATTTTTAGAGATTGATGGAAAACCTTTATTCATGAAATCATTAGAAGTTGCAGAAAAAAGTGACAATATTGATGAAATCATTATTACTACTGGAGAGGAATCAATAGAGTTAGTAAAAGAGTTATGTAAGACATATGGAATATCCAAAGTCAAAAATATTGTTTCAGGTGGAAAAGAAAGACAATATTCTATAGAAAATGCGTTGGAATATTGTAAGGATAATAGTATAATAGCAGTACAAGATGGTGTAAGACCATTTTTAAAAGATAAGTATTTTTCTCAAGCATTAAAAATGTTAGGAGAAGATTTAAAAATTGATGGTATTGTAGTGGGAGTTTTACTAAAAGATACAATTAAAAAAGTTAATATCGATGGAGAAGTTATAGAAACACCAAAAAGAGAGGAGTATATAGCAGTTCATACACCTCAACTATTTAGAGGTAAGATATTAAAAGATGCTTATAAAAAAGCAAGAGAAGATAATTTCTTAGGAACAGACGATTCATCTTTAGTAGAAAGAATAGGTGGAAAAATTAAAGTTTTAATAGGAGATTATGATAATATAAAAGTTACAACTGTTGAGGATTTAAAATTTCTTTAATTTAATAAAGGAGAGGGAAATGAAAGTTTTTTTAGCTCAGATGAAGCCAATATTGGGAGATACAGAAAAAAATTTAAAAAAAATAGTTGATATAGTAGAAAAGGAAATTGAAAAAGGAACAGAAGTTGTTGTTTTTCCTGAATTATCTCTAACTGGATACTTATTAGAAGAGATGGTTTATGATGTTGCTTTAGATAAAGTACCAGATATATTATTAGAGCTATCTAAAAAAATATCAATAATAGTAGGTGCAGTAGAGTTAAGTGAAGATTTATATCACTATAACACTGCGTTTTACTTAGAAGATGGAGAGATAAAACACAAACATAGAAAAGTTTATCTTCCAACTTATGGACTTTTTGATGAGGGAAGATATTTTAAAGAGGGAGAAAATATAAGAGCCTTTAATACAAAATTTGGTAGAGTTGGAATACTAATATGTGAGGATATTTTTCATCAAAGTAGTTCATATATTTTAGGACAAGATGGAGCACAAACAATTTTTGTTATAGCAAATAGTCCTACAAGACTTTCGAATAAAGGATTAGAAATAAGTAATCTTTGGGAGTCTATATGTAAGACAACAGCTGTTAGTAATGGATGTTTTGTTGTTATAGTAAATAGAGTGGGAGTAGAGGATGGTGTAAACTTCTGGGGTGGAAGTTTTGCAATTAATCCATCAGGAGATACGATTGAAAAAATGGAATACTTCGAAGAGGATGGAAAAAACATTCTAGTTGAGAAAAAAGAGATAATGAAAGTTAGATTTGCATCGGGATCATGTAAAAATGAAAAAATAGATTTAGTACTAAATGAGCTAGCAAGAATAAAAAAAAGTAGATAAATTTATTAAAAGGAGTACCGATGAAAAAAAATTTAAAAATAACTTTAGGATTTCTATGTGGAATTAGTATTTTAGTTAGCATATTTTATGCAAGTAAGGAAAATCCTAGAGTTTATTTGAGTGACCGAATAAATGTGGCATACGTAAACGAAGATATTGACCATAAAAATTTTGAAAATGTTATTAATCTTTTAAATAAAGCAGATTTTAATATTGACGATAAAGTAAAAAAAGGATTAAGTTATGTTAAAGGATTATATGTAGTTTCAGATAGTAGTTTTATATCTGATAAGAAATCATGTGTAGGAATTATAGACTTTGGGTATATATATCCCCTTATAACATTAAAAGTAGAAACTTACTTTAATAAAACAAATGATTTTTACGTACTTAAAGATGAGTATAGTAAAAAATATTTAAATGGTGAAAGAATATATTTGAAAATAGAAAAAGGTAATTTTTTAATAGGGAAAAAAGAAAAAGATATAGAGAGAATATTAAAAAATGAAAAATATTTTAATCAGAACCTTTTAAAAATATTAGATAGAGAAGAGGGAAAAAACCTAGGAATGTTAATATTAAATCTAGGAAAAAATCCTTTAGGTGGTTTTGATGAACTTGTATTAACAGGAGAAGTAAATAAAAAAGAACAAGTGACATTAACTGCAAATATTGGTGGAAAAAATGATATTATAAAAAGCTTTAACGGTATAGCTGAAGATGGATTATCAGGAAAAAGAACTATAGAAAAAAATAAACTTTATTTAAGAAGTACAAGAGATGCTGAATTAAGATCGTTTTTATTCTTTTTAAATTATTTTTTTAGAAATAGTTTTATAGAAGGAATATCTTCAAATGTTTATATAAATAGTCCAAAAGACGATAATAAAATATCAGCTTTGAATAGTAATAAAATAATGGACGTAGAGATTGATAAAAAACAATTTATATCAGGTTACATAGATATAAAAATTAAAAATAAAATAATAGGAAATGCAGAGTTGAAAGGAATAGCAGAAGAAAATAGATTGAGAATAAGCACAATTTTAAATGAAGAAACAGCTCTTAATCTATTAAAAACAGCTAAATAGGAGGGCATAAAATGATAAAGATATATAATACACTTAAAGGCGAATTAGAAATATTTAAACCTCTAAAAGAGGGTGAGGTATCAATGTATGTTTGTGGTCCAACAGTTTATAACTATATTCATATTGGAAATGCAAGACCAGCTATATTTTTTGACACTGTAAGAAGATATTTCGAATTTAGAGGCTATAAAGTAAAATATGTTCAAAATTTTACAGATGTTGATGATAAAATGATAAGAAAAGCTAATGAAGAGGGAGTAACTCTTCAGGATATAGCCAAAAAATATATAGATGCATATTTTGAAGATACAGCAAAAGTTAATTTAAAAGAAGAAGGAATGATAAGACCTAAAGCAACAGAGCATATAGGTGAAATGATAAAAATTATAAAAACATTAATTGAAAAAGGATATGCTTACGAATCTCAAGGTGATGTATACTTTGATGTAAATAGTTACAAACAAGAGTATGGAGAATTATCAGGACAAAGTATAGATGATTTAAAAAGTGGTGCAAGAATAGATGTATCAGAGATAAAGAAAGATCCATTAGACTTTGCTTTATGGAAAAAAGCTAAAGAGGGAGAACCTTTCTGGAATTCACCTTGGGGAAAAGGAAGACCTGGATGGCATATAGAGTGTTCTGCAATGTCAAATAAATATTTAGGACCTACATTTGATATTCATGGTGGAGGACAAGATTTAATATTCCCACATCATGAAAATGAAATTGCACAATCAAAATGTGGAACAGGTGGAGAGTTTGCTAGATACTGGATTCATAATGGTTATATTAATGTTAAGGGAGAGAAGATGTCTAAATCTTTAGGAAACTTCTTCCTTTTAAGAGAGGTATTAGAACAATTTGAGGGAAGAGTAGTTAGATTCTTTATTTTAAGTTCTCACTATAGAAAACCAATTGATTTTTCTGATAATGAACTAGTTCAAAGTAAAGCTGGATTAGAAAGAATAGAGAATGCTGTATCTAGAGGAAAAGAGATTTTAACATCAAAACCTATTGAAAATGGATCAGATCTTACAGAATTAAAAGAAACTTTAGAGATATCGAAAGATAAATTTATAAGATGTATGGATGAAGATTTTAATACAGCTGGTGGAATAGGAGCTATATTTGAACTTGTGAAAGAGTTAAATAAAGCTGGAGAGATTGATAAAATTTCTAAAGTTGGATTTGAAGTGTTAGAAGATACAATTGAATATATAAGAGTGGTTATGGAAGAGGTATTTGGAGTTCTGTTAAAGGTAGAGGTTCAAGTAGGAGATATGACAACAGAATTAATTGAATTTTTACTTGAACTGAGAAGAGAAGCAAGAGATAATAAAGACTGGGCATTTTCAGATAAAGTAAGAGATAGACTTTTAGAGATGGGAATTAAAATAAAGGATGGAAAGGAAAAAACAACATGGTCAATTTAGATGTGCGTGAAGCAAATGGATTAGTTTTGGCATATTTAGGTGATTCTGTGTGGGAACTTTCTATAAGAACATATTTTATAAATAAAGGGTACAATATAAAGAATTTAAATAGACTTGTAAAAGAACATGTAAATGCTCAAGCTCAAAGTAAGTATTTAAAAAATATAATTGATGAATTAGATGAAGATAAATTAACATTGGTAAATAGATCTAAAAATAGTAACATAAAAACTTTTCCTAAATCGTGTAGTGTTATGGAGTATAAAGAGGCAACAGCTTTTGAAGCTTTAATTGGTGCGCTTTATGTTGAAGGAAAAATAGAAGAAATAAATAAAATAGTGGAAAAAAACTTAGGTTAAGGAGTGATAGTAAGTGGGATTCAAATTGAAACTACCTGGATTTAGTAGAAGTATTGGAATTGATTTAGGGACAGCGAATACATTAGTATATAGTAAAAAACATGGGAAAATAATATTAAATGAACCATCTGTTGTAGCAGTGGAAAGAGAAAGTAGAAAAGTTTTAGCTGTTGGAAATGAAGCTAAGGATATGCTAGGAAAAACACCAGATTCTATAGTTGCAGTAAAACCTTTAAGTGAAGGAGTAATAGCTGATTATGATATAACAGAAGCTATGATAAAGTATTTCATAAAAAAGGTATTTGGAAAATATTCACTATTTATGCCTGAAGTTATGATCTGTGTTCCGATTGATGTAACAGGAGTAGAGAAAAGAGCTGTATTAGAAGCGACTCTTTCAGCTGGAGCCAAAAAGGCTTACTTAATAGAGGAAGCAAGAGCAGCAGCACTGGGATCTGGAATTGATATATCAGCACCAGAAGGAAATATGATAGTTGATATTGGTGGAGGTTCAACAGACGTTGCAGTAATTTCATTAGGTGGAACAGTTGTAAGTAAAACTATAAGAACTGCTGGAAATAATTTTGATATGGATATAATAAAGTATATTAAAAAAACACATACTCTATTAATTGGAGATAAAACGGCTGAAAGTATAAAAATGCAAATAGGAACAGCTATTCCTTTAATAGAAGAGGAAACAATGACAATAAAAGGAAGAGATTTAATAACAGGGCTACCTAAGTCTGTTACTGTTGGATCAGAAGAGATTAGAGAAGCTATTATGGATTCACTAATGGAGATTGTGACTTGTGTAAAAGATGTTCTAGAAAAAACTCCACCAGAATTAGCAGCAGATATAATAGATAGAGGAATAGTTATGGCAGGAGGAGGTTCTTTAATTAGAAACTTCCCAGAATTAATTTCAAAACATACTTCACTAAATGTAAGATTAGCTGACTCGCCTCTTGAGAGTGTAGTTAAAGGAGCTGGAATGGCTCTTGATCAAATATCTATTTTAAGAAAGATTGAAAAGGCTGAAAGATAATGTTTAAAGATTTAAATTCCAATGAAAAAGCTATTGATTTCTTAAAAAAAGAACTTAATTTAAAAAGAGAAGCAGGAACATATCTTTTTTATGGAGTTGATAGAGATCTTTTGAAAAAGTTTGCAAAGGCTTTTGCTAAAAGTTTAAACTGTATTAATTATACAGATGATTTTTGTGGAGTTTGTGAAAGTTGTATAAGAATAGAGAGTGAAACTCATGGAGATTTAGAAATTTTAGACGATATAACGGGTATTAAAATTGAAAAAATTAGGGAGTTAGTCTACAGAGATTCAACAACATCTTATGAAGGAAAGAAAAAAGTTTATATAATAAGAGATGTTGAAAGATTAAGAAAAGAATCGGCAAATGCGTTATTAAAGTTAATAGAAGAACCTAATAGCGGAAGTTTTTTTATATTAACTTCTACGGGATTAAATGTTCTCCCAACAATAAAATCTAGGTCGATACTATTAAATATTCTTCAAGAGAGTGCAGAGGAGATTGGTGTAACTCAAGAGGAGTATAGATTTTTTCTAGGAAAATCAAAAGAGATAGAAGATTATAAAAACAGTGAAATAGATTTAAATGAGGGGAGTTCTTTTGAAAGAATTGGACATAATCTAAAAAATTGGATAGATACAAAAGAGTTTCAATATAAAGTAGAAATATATAAATCTATAAGAGATTTTCTAAATACAAAAGATTATTTAACTTTGAATGATAAAATATACTTTGTAGACGAGATTCTTTTAAATACTTCTGATAGAGAGGTAATAAAAGAGATTGTAAACTATACAATTTCTCTTATAGGAAACAGAAGTAAAAATTTAGAAAAATTATTAGAAATAAAAAATATAGGGAGAAGCTCTATAAACTTAAAAAATTTACTAGTAACTTTTTATACAAATGTTTAAGAGAGTGATTGCAAATCACTCTCTTTCATTTATATTATTTATATGTAGTTATAATATTTTTTGATGATTTATAGCTTTTTCATTCAAAAATAATATAATTTTTTCGAAAATAGGCTTAAAAATATTAAAAAAAAGTATTATAATATATATATGTAATCAATAAATCGTGGAGAGAAGGAATCTAGATGTATTTTAAACATTTTATTGTTTTTGGAATAAGTCATAAAAATTTGGATTTATGTCAAAGAGAAAACTTTATACAAAATGACCCCACTTCTGTAGTTGAAAGATTATTTAAAGAAAAAAAGATTGTGGGGTATGTAAATTTATCAACTTGCTTGAGAGTAGAGTACTACTTAGATTTAGATAAAAACTATTCAGTAGCAGATTTTCAAAAAGAGATTGGATTAAGGGATATTTTTATAAAACAGGGACATGATGCTGTAAACTATCTTTTTAGGGTTACCTGCGGATTTGAGTCCGTTATAAAAGGAGAGGATCAAATTTTAGCTCAAATAAAAAAAGCTCAACTAACTAGTATGGAGAATAAAATATCAAGTTCTAATATTAATGTTATTTTTAACAAGGCTATAGAGTTAGGGAAAAAATTTAGAAATAAAAGTAAAATATGTCATAATGCTTTATCTTTAGAAGCAATATCTTTAAAATTTATCAAGAATAGAGTTTCAGAGTTAAAAGATAAGAAAATTCTTATTTTAGGAGTAGGAGATTTAGCTAGAGATATAATGGAGCTTATAACAAAGGAAGAATATAAAAGTTTAACTATAACAAATAGAAGTTATCATAAGGCTTTAGAGGTTAGTAATATTTACAATGCAGATGTAATTAGTTTTGAAAATAAATTAGAAGAAGTTGCAAAAAGTGATGTAATAATATCAGCAACTTCAGCTCCTCATGCAATTATAAAAAAAGAAGAGATACTGCCTTTATTAAATAAAAATAAAGAGTATGTATTTTTAGATTTAGCAGTACCTAGAGATATTGAAGAGGGACTAAATGAATTAAAAAACATAAATTTATATAACATAGATGATGTTTGGGGAGTATATTATGAAAATTTAGAAAATAGGGAAAATCTATTAACTAAATATGAATATATGCTAGGAGAACAGATGATAAACTTAAAAAAATGGTTTGAATACAAAGAAGGGATAGCATAATGAAAGAAAAAATCGTAATTGGAAGTAGAGGAAGTATACTAGCTTTAGCTCAAAGTGAAATGATAAAAGGAAGATTGGAAAAAAACTTTCCAGAATTAAAGTTTGAAATAAAGGTCATAGTAACAAGTGGAGATAAAGATTTAGTTAGTAACTGGAATAATAGTGATAAATCTTTAAAAAGTTTTTTTACAAAAGAGATTGAGCACGAATTGTTAGATGGAACTGTAGATTTAGCAGTTCATTCAATGAAAGATATGCCTATAGTTTCACCACCTGGTTTGATTTGTGGAGCAACTCCAGACAGAGAAGATAATAGAGATGTAATAGTTTCAAGAAGTGGAAAAAAGCTATTAGAGCTTCCAGAAGGAGCTATTGTAGGGACTAGTTCATTAAGAAGAACTATGGGATTAAAAACATTAAGACCAGATTTAGAGATAAAACAATTGAGAGGAAATATTCATACAAGACTTAGAAAATTAGATGAAGGTCAATATGATGCTATTCTTTTAGCAGCAGCAGGATTAAAAAGAGTTGGATTAAGAGATAGAATAACTGAAGAGTTAGATTATAATTTAATGATGCCAGCTCCAGCTCAAGGAGCACTTCATATTCAATGTAGAGAAAACGATGAGTTTGTAAAAAATATCTTAAAATCTATTCATAATCCAGAAATAGAAAAAATTGTAGAGATAGAAAGAGAGTTTTCTAAGATATTTGATGGAGGATGTCATACACCTATGGGATGTACAGGGGAAAAATTTGATGGTAAGATTTTTTTAAGAGGTGTGTACTGCCAAGGTGATATTATGTATAAAGCAGAAGTGTTAGAAGATGAAGTGTTAGGAAAAGAGATAGCACACAAATTAGCTGCAAAAATAAGGGAGAAAATAAATGGTTAATAATAAAATGGGGAAAGTTTACATAATAGGAGCAGGTTGTGGAAATATAGATCTTTTAACTTTGAAAGGAAAGAGATGCATAGAGGAAGCTGACTGCGTGGTATATGATAGATTGATAGACCCGAAAGTATTGAAGTTAGCTAAAGAAAATGCAGAAATGATATATTTAGGCAAAGGAAATACTGAGGGTGGAGTTATTCAGGATGAAATAAATAAAACGCTGGCTAAAAAGGCTTTAGAGGGAAAAGTTGTAGCAAGAGTAAAAGGTGGAGACCCGTTTGTTTTTGGAAGAGGTGGAGAAGAGATAGAGGAGATAGTTAAATACTCTATTCCTTTTGAAATTATACCTGGAATAAGTTCTTCAATAGCTGTACCAGAGTATGCAGGAATTCCAGTTACACATAGAGGACTAGCAAGATCATTCCATGTATTTACAGGACATACAATGGAGAATGGAGAATGGCATGATTTTTCGACTATAGCTAAATTAGATGGAACTTTAGTATTTTTAATGGGAATTAAAAACTTAGATTTAATAACAGGTGATTTAATAAAAAATGGTAAAAATCCTAAAACTCCAGTAGCAGTAATAGAAAAGGGAACAAGTGAAAACCAAAGAGTAACTGTTGGAACTTTAGAAGATATTGTAGAAAGAGCTAAATCTGAAAAGATTGTTCCACCTGCTATAACAATAATTGGTGATGTTGTAAATATGAGAGAAACTTTTAAATGGTTTGAAAATCAACCTCTTTCTGGAAAAAAAGTATTAGTGACAAGAGATACTAATCAATCACAAGAGTTTAGTGAAAAATTAAGAATAAAAGGAGCTACTGTAAGAGAGTTACCTTTTATAAAAATAGAAAATGCTTATGATTTTAATGAAAAAGATTTAAAAAATTATAGTGCTCTTTTATTTAACTCTCCAAATGGTGTGAAGTACTTTATGGAAAATATAAAGGATATAAGATCTTTAGGTCATCTAAAAATTGGTGTTGTTGGAGCTAAAACAGATGAACTATTAAGAGAATATAAAATAATACCAGACTTTATTCCAGAGAAATATATGGGAATAGAGTTAGCAAAAGAAGTACAAAATTATACAAAGGAAAATGATAAGGTATTATTTGTAACTTCAGATATATCTCCTGCTAATTGTGAAAAATGGAGTGAGGAATATAATAGAAAATTTGAAAAATTAGTAGTATATAAAACTGGAAAACATATCTATTCTAAAGATGAAGTAGAGACAGTATTAAATGAAATAGAGTATATAACTTTTTTAAGCTCATCAACAGTTGAAGCATTTAATGAGAGTATCCAAGGAGATTTAAAATTATTAGAGGATAAAAAGATTGTGTCAATAGGACCAGTTACTACAAAAACTTTAAATGAATTAGGATATAACGTGGCTTTAGAAGCAAAAGTTTTTGATGTTGATGGAGTAATTGCAGTAATAGGAGAGAAATAATATGTTTAATAGAACTAGAAGACTAAGAAGTTCTCAAGTTATGAGAAATTTAGTGAAAAATATAGATTTTACTTTAGATAATCTAATCTATCCACTATTTATAGAAGAGGGAGAAAATATAAAAGTTGAAATTCCATCGATGAAGGGGCAGTATAGAATATCAATAGATAGACTAGAAGAGGAACTAGTGGAATTAAAAAATTTAGGAATAAAATCATTGCTTTTATTTGGAATTCCTAAAAAGAAAGATCCAGTAGGAAGTGAAGGATACAATGATAAAGGGATAGTTCAAGAGGCGATAAGATTTATCAAATCTAAATTTCCAGAATTTTTAGTTGTTACAGATGTATGTCTATGTGAATATACATCTCACGGACATTGTGGAATCTTAAGAGGAGAGGAGTTACTAAATGATGAAACTTTAAAACTTTTACAAAAAGTAGCTCTTTCTCATGCTAAAGCAGGGGCAGATATGGTAGCACCATCAGATATGATGGATGGTAGAATAAAAGCTATAAGAGAGATATTAGATGAAAATGGATTTATAAACTTACCAATTATGGCATATAGTGTAAAATATGCATCAGCTTATTATGGACCATTTAGAGATGCAGCTGATTCAGCTCCAGCATTTGGAGATAGAAAGACATATCAAATGGATTTTAGAAATTCTAAAGATTATTTAATAGAAGTTGAAAATGATATTTTAGAGGGTGCTGATATAATAATGGTAAAACCTGGAATGCCCTATTTAGATGTAGTTAAGGGAGTAGCGGATGCTATATCAAATCCAGTTGCTATTTATAATGTAAGTGGCGAATATTCTATGGTAAAAGCAGCAGCAGAAAATGGCTGGATAGATGAAGAAAAAATAGTTATGGAAAACATGTATGCTATGAGAAGAGCTGGAGCAGATATTATAATAACATACCATGCTAAAGATATAGCAAAATGGTTAAAAAGAGGTGTAAATTAAGTGAGATATAGTAATTCAGAGAAGATATATGAAAAAGCTGTGAAGATTATACCAGGAGGAGTAAATAGTCCTGTTAGAGCTTTTAAATCAGTTGATAAAACATATCCAATTTTTGTAAACAGAGGAAAAGGATCAAAGATATACGATGAAGATGGGAATGAATATATTGATTATATTTGTTCATGGGGTCCACTTATTTTAGGGCATAATAATGAAAGAGTTTTAAAAGGTGTTAGAGAAGCTATAGAGTTAGGAAGTTCGTTTGGACTACCAACTAAAATGGAAGTTGAATTGGCTGAATTAGTATGTAAGTGTTATCCATCAATGGATATGATAAGATTTACAACTTCTGGAACTGAAGCAACTATGGCAGCAGTTAGAGTTGCGAGAGCCTTTACAAATAGAAATAAAATATTAAAATTTGAAGGATGTTATCATGGACATTCAGATTCACTATTAGTTAGTTCTGGATCAGGATTATTAACAGATGGATATCAAGATAGTAACGGAATAACAGAGGGAGTATTAAAAGATACATTAGTTGCTCCTTTTGGTAATATTCAAAAAGTTAAAGAGATTTTGGAAACTAAAGAAGTTGCGTGTTTAATAATGGAGCCAGTACCGGCTAATATGGGACTTATAAATAGCTCGAAAGAGTTTTTACAAGCTATGAGAGAGATATGTGATGAGACAGGAACTCTTTTGATATTTGATGAGGTAATATCTGGATTTAGAGTTGCTTTAGGAGGAGCTCAAGAGTATTATGGAATAACTCCAGATATAACAACTTTAGGTAAAATAATAGGTGGAGGTTATCCTGTAGGAGCTTTTGGTGGAAAAAAAGAGATTATGGATATGATTGCACCTGTTGGAAGAGTTTATCATGCAGGAACTCTATCTGGAAATCCTGTTGCTGTTAGAGCAGGATTTGAAATGGTAAGTCATCTATTGGAAAATAGAGAAACTCTATATAAAGAGTTAGAGGAAAAAGTTATATATATGACTGATTCAATAGAGAAAATTGCAAAAAAATATGATGTACCTATTAAAATAAATAAATTAGGTTCTTTATTTACAATATTCTTTAGTGATTTAGATGAGATAACAGATTTAGAGCATGTTATAAACTCTAATACAACACATTATTCAATATATTTTAATACGTTACTAGATAATGGTGTAGTTGCACCACCTTCAAAATACGAGGCACATTTCGTATCAGTAGCTCATACTAAAGAGGATTTAGATAGAACTTTAGAGGTTATAGATATGGCGTTTAAAAAAATTGGTGAAACTAATGGAAAGTAAAAAATCTTTTTTTCCACTATTTATAGATTTAACTAATAAAAATTGTTTAGTTGTAGGAGGGGGAAATATAGCTGCAAGAAAGATAAAAAGTCTTGTAGATTATGGCGCTAGAGTTATTGTGATAGCTCCGTTTATACTTCCTGAAATCTTAGATTTAGATGTGGAGATTGAAAAAAGAGATTTTAAAGTTGGAGATATAAAAGGGAAGTTCTTAGTTGTTGCAGCAACAAATGATGAAAAATTAAATGAAATAATAGTAGATTTATGTGAGGATAATAATATACTTGTAAATAACATTACATCAAAAGTATATATGTCAGCTAGATTTACTGCTCATATAGATACTGATGATTATCAGATTGCAATTTCAGCAAAAGGAAATCCAAGAGAATCTGTTAAATTAAAAAAAGAGTTAATAGAGTATCTAAAAAATAGAAAAGACTAGAAACATTTATGTTTCTAGTCTTTTTCTGTTTTTAAATCTTGGAAAAGATCTAAAACTTCTTTCGAGTATTTACCATCTATATCGTGAGATATAAAAGGTGGAAGAATAGTTAAAGAATCTTTTCCATTTCGAATTCCTTCGATTAAAAGGATTTTAGCTGGTTTATCAAGCTTTGAATGACAAAATTGAACTCTTTTAGGAGAGATACCATATTTTCTCATAGCATCAACAATCTCTAAAAATCTGTCAGGTCTATGAACCATTGCAAAATATCCTTTATCTTTTAAAAGTTTAGAAGCTACCCCGACAAGCTGCTCTAAATCAATAGTTATTTCGTGACGAGCTAAAGTAAGTTGATCTAAATTGTTTAATTGACTCTCATTTCCATGAAATTTGAAAAATGGTGGATTTGTTATAACAACATCTTGAGAACCATTTTCAAAATATTTTCTCCAATTTTTCATATCATCATGAACAATGCTTATTTGTTCTTGTAAGTTATTTAGCTCAACATTTCTTTTAGCTAAGTTAGCAGAAATTTCTTGAATTTCAATACCGATAATTTTAGCTTTAGTTCTTTGAGATAGGAAAAGAGGTATTGCTCCATTTCCAGTTCCTAAATCTAGTATTTTATTTGTACCTCTTGTTAGAGATATAAAGTTAGATATTAAAAGTGAATCTAAAGAAAAATTAAAATAATCAGGTCTTTGAATTATTTTTAAATTTTTATTTAATAAATTATTTATAACTTCGTTTTCATTAAGTGTCATTTTGTACCTCCAAAGTTATTATAACAAAAAAGATACAAAATTCAAGTCTAGATATCTCTAGTTAAAACTATATTAGCATCAGTTCCTAAAATATTGTTTAAAACAACTGTTCCAATTTTTTGTGGTGATTGGATTTTAATATCTTTTAAAAGTTCCATACATTGGAAAACTAACTCTTTCGGAATAGGTTTATCTGTTTTAACAGGAACCATATGATGAATTCCTCCACTTACTCTAACGATAGAAGTAACAACTCTTTTAGGAGCAATGAGCTCCTCTTTACCATAAACAGCTCCTTTAGGACATGAGTTTCCAGTAACTTTATAATCATTTTCAATATCTATATTTAAATGGCATCCCATAGGACATAAAATACATATCATCTCTTTCATTATTATACCTCCTGTAGCTCAATAACAATATCTTTAGAAATTCTTTTTAATAGTACCTCAGGAAGAAGAACTTTTTCCATCTCCCCTGGAGCTAAGTGAGCTCTTTTGAAGCTTGCAATAATATTATCTCCTTCTCTAACTACAATTTTTTTATTTTTATATATATTATTTACTCTCATAAAAATTTCTAATTTATTTTGTAGATTATCTAAATTAATAACTTGAGGAACAGTATAAACAATACCGTTACCATTTTTTATATTAGAAACATTTTCTAATTTACAATTTTCTTCGGCTATATAGCATGCTGCGAATTTTCCTGCTCTTTCGCCCTCTTCACTAACGAAATCTACAAGATCATGAACATGAACTACATTTCCACAAGCAAAAACACCAGGAATACTTGTTTCCATTGAGTTATTAACAATAGGACCATTAGTTCTATTATCTAAAATAACACCAGCTTCCTTAGATAAATCATTTTCAGGAATAAGTCCAACTGATAAAAGAAGTGTGTCACACTCATATTCAACTTCAGTACCAGGGATAGGTTTTCTGTTTTCGTCGACTTTTGCAATAATCACTTTTTCGAGTCTGTCCTTTCCTTTAATATCAACAACAGTATGAGATAGAAGTAATGGAATATTAAAATCATCAAGACATTGAACGATATTTCTATTTAACCCACCAGAAAATGGCATTAATTCTACGACAGCTTCTACTTTAGCACCTTCTAAAGTCATTCTTCTAGCCATAATAAGTCCAATATCCCCACTTCCAAGAATTAGAGCTTTTTTTCCTACCATATATCCTTCCATGTTTATATATCTTTGAGCAGCACCAGCTGTAAATATTCCTGAAGGTCTTTCGCCAGGAATAGCAATAGCTCCTCTAGTTCTCTCTCTACATCCCATAGCTAAAATTACAGATCCAGCCTCAATCTCTTGATATCCATCTACAGGATTAATCATAGATACAACTCTATCTTTAGAGATGTTTAAAACCATAGTTTCTAGTTTAATATCAATAGGATATTGTTTAACAAATTCAATATATTTCTGAGCATATTCAGGACCAGTTAACTCCTCTTTGAATCTATGAAGCCCAAAACCGTTGTGGATACATTGCTGTAAAATACCACCAAGCTCTTTATCTCTTTCTAAAATAACGATATTTTTAGCACCATTTTCATAAGCTGATTTAGCAGCAGCAAGACCAGCAGGACCTCCACCTATAACAACAACATCATATCTCATTATTTTTTCAACTCCTCTATTAGAATATAAGAATTAGCTTTATCTAAGATAACGTCTTTGATATCTTTATTTAACTCTCTAGCAATAATTTCTTGAACTCTAGGTCCACAGAAACCACCTTGACATCTACCAGATCCAGGTCTACATCTTCTTTTAACTGCATCCATTGTTGTAGCCTTAACAGGTCTATGAATAGCTTCAACAATCTCACCTTCAGTAATCATTTCACATCTACAAATTATTCTCCCAAATCTATTATCTTCTTTAATTTTTTGAGCTTTTTCTTCTGGTGAAAGATGCATGAAAAGAGTATGCTTTCTAGGTGTAACAAAATTCTCTTTTTTTATAAGATGAGCACCGCTATCTTTCAATAAATCAATAGCTGCTAAAGCAATGGCAGGTGCAGCAGATAATCCAGGTGATTTTATTCCTGCAATATCAAAGAAACCTTTAATAGATGATTCTTCAACAATAAAATCGCCCCTATCTGATTCTGCTCTAATTCCAGCAAATGTTCTAATATTTTCTCTAAAGTTGATATCTTTTATAGAGTGACTTCCTTTAAATTTAATATAATCAAGTCTATCAGTAGCTGTAGAAACATCGTATCTATTATCAATATCTTGAGCATCAGGACCAACAAGTAAATTACCATGAACTGTTGGAGTTACAAGTATTCCTTTTCCAAGTTTAGAAGGACATTGAAAAACAGTTTGATTTACTCTTTTTCCTTGGTTTTTATCTAAGACAAAATATTCACCTTTTCTTGGAAGTATTTTAAAAGATTCAGGTGCAATCATTTTATGAATAAGATCAGCGTGAACTCCAGTACAGTTAATTACATATTTTCCATGAAAAACTCCTGTGTTTGTATAAATATGGAAAATATCATCTGTTTTTTCAATATTTTCAACTTCTGTATTTAAAAATAATTCAACACCATTTTCAACAGCATTATCTATAAGGGCTTCAGCAAACTCCCAAGGTGAAACAATTCCAGCAGAAGCACAATGTAGTGCAGCAATAGCTTTTTCATCAACGTTTGGTTCAAGTTCTCTTAGTTTCTCTTGGGTGATAATAGCTAAGCCAGGAACTTTATTTATGATACCTCTGTTGTAAAGTACATTAAGATGTTCAACCTCTTCATCATTAAATGCTAATACAAGGGAACCATTACGTTTAAAAGGAACAGAAAGTTCATTGCATAAATCTTCATATAAAGAGTTACCTAAAACATTTAATTTAGCCATAAGAGACCCTTCTTTAGCGTCGTACCCTCCATGAACAATTGCACTGTTAGCTTTAGTAGTTTCATTAGCCACATCAGTATCTTTTTCTAAAACTGCAACTTTTAATTTGTATTTAGAAAGCTCTCTAGCGATACCAGTTCCAACAATACCAGCACCAATGATTAAAATATCATACATAAAATACCCTCCTAGTTTTTAATAGCAAAAAAGAGAGCAGAAAAAGGTGGTGATATAATCACCAATACCTTTTTTAGCTCTCTTCATCTCTATTGCTAATATTTAATTTTTATCTAATTTAAATATACTACTTTTTTTTAAATTAGTCAAGCTCCCAATTTAAAGATCTTTCAACAGCTCTTTTCCATTTACTATGTTTTAAATCTCTATCTTCTTCAGTCATAGTAGGAGCAAATGTTTTTTCAAGACACCAATTTTGTTTAATCTCATTTTTATCATTCCAGAAACCAACTGCAAGACCTGCAAGATATGCAGCTCCTAAAGCTGTTGTTTCAACAGTAGAAGGTCTGTGAACCTCTTTACCCACAATATCAGATTGGAATTGCATTAAGAAGTTGTTAGCAGATGCTCCACCATCAACTTTTAAAGCTTTTAATTCAATTCCAGAGTCCTCTTGCATAGCTTCAAGAACATCTCTAGTTTGATAAGCAATAGATTCTAAAGTAGCTCTAATAATATGATTTTTATTAGCACCTCTAGTTAGTCCAACAATAGCACCTCTAGCGTACATATCCCAGTGAGGAGTCCCTAAGCCAACAAATGCTGGAACAAAATAAACGCCACCATTATCTTTAACTTTACTAGCAAAATATTCTGTATCTCTAGAATCTGTAATTAACTTTAGTTCATCTCTTAGCCATTGAACTGCAGCACCAGCAACAAAGATACTTCCTTCAAGAGCATACTCAACTTTCCCATCTAATCCAATAGCTATAGTAGTTAAAAGACCATTTTTACTTTGGTACATTCTACTTCCTGTATTCATAAGCATAAAGCAACCAGTTCCATAAGTATTTTTAGCTTCTCCTTTTTCAAAGCAAGCTTGTCCAAATAGAGCAGCTTGTTGATCTCCAGCAACACCACAGATAGGAACTCTATGTCCACCTTTTCCACCAAGATTAGCATATCCAAATGTTCCACTTGAATCTTTAACTTCAGGAAGCATAGATTTAGGAATATCTAGCTCTTTTAAAAGTTTTTCATCCCAACAAAGATCTTTAATATTATAAATCATAGTTCTAGAAGCGTTTGTGTAATCTGTAGCATGTGATTTTCCATTAGTTAATTTCCAAATTAACCATGTATCAACAGTACCAAAAAGTAGCTCTCCTCTTTCAGCCTGCTCTCTAGCACCTTCAACGTTATCTAAAATCCATTTGATTTTAGTTCCTGAGAAATAGGCATCTACAACAAGACCAGTATTATCTCTTATATATTCAGATAATCCTTTAGCTTTTAAATCATCGCAGATGTGAGCAGTTCTTCTACACTGCCATACAATTGCATTATAAACAGGTTTTCCAGTTAGCTTATTCCAAACAATAGTAGTTTCTCTTTGATTAGTAATTCCAATACCTATAACATCATGCTGAGAAACACCAGATTGTGCTATAGCTTCAGCAAGAACTCCACTTTGACTAGCCCAAATTTCCATAGGATCATGTTCAACCCATCCCTCTTTTGGATAGATTTGTCTAAACTCTTTTTGTGCACTTGCCACAATATTTTGTTGTTCGTCAAAAATTATAGCTCTTGAGCTAGTTGTTCCTTGATCTAATGCGATTATATACTTCATAGAAAATCCTCCCTAATTTATTATATTTTAGTTAAAAAGAGCAGCAAAAGTAATAGCACCTATAATACCACCTACGATAGGGCCAGCTACAGGTACCCAAGCGTAAGACCAATCAGAGTCACCTTTGTTTATAATAGGTAAAATAGCATGCATAATTCTAGGTCCTAAATCTCTTGCAGGATTAATTGCATAACCTGTGGGTCCACCCAAACTTAAACCTAAACTCCATACATAAAATCCAGCTAATAATGGTCCTAAAATACCAGTAAATCCTCTAACTACATCACCATTTGGTAAAGTAGCAGTGAAAGCTTGGTTGTTAACATGACCAATAGCTAATAATCCAAAAACAAGCATAAAAGTTCCAATGGCTTCTGTTACAAAGTTCCATTTTAAATCTCTGATAGCAGGTCCTGTAGAAAAAGAAGCTAAGATTGCTCCATTATCAGTTGTCTCGTCATAATGTCTTTTGTAAGTAAGATATACAAAAATTTGTCCAAACATAGCTCCTAAAATTTGTGCAACAACGTAACCTAAAACAAGATTGGCTGGAAAAAGACCTGCAACAGCAAATCCAATAGTTAAAGCGGGGTTAAGATGAGCGCCACTAATCCATCCTACGCAGTAAGCTCCAGTCATAACCGCTAGTCCCCAAGCAGTAGTAATAACAATCCATCCAGAGTTGTTTCCTTTACTTTTGTTTAAAACCACATTTGCAACAACACCATTACCAAGTAAAACAAGAATTGCAGTACCTATAAACTCAGCTACAAAAACATTCATGATATCCTCCCATATTTATTTTTTATATATTAAAAAAAAGCTATTCAAAAAAAGAGAATTTTTAGAAATTCTGTTTAATTGAATAGCTTCTCTAATATCTCTAGCTAAACTAATTTATAATATTTAGTTTTGTTGTAGATATAGCAACAGCACCACTTTTTAAAGCTAGATCGACATCTTCGTGATCGGAGATAAGTCCACCAGCGATAATTGGGATAGAGCTTTGCTTTGAAATTTGTTCAATAATTTTAGGCATAACTCCAGGTAGAATTTCAATTGCATCAATATATATTTCGTTAAAAAGTTTTTCAGTAGTAGTTAAAGATAATGAATCTATTAAAAAACACCTTAGAATAACTAAAAAACCAATTTTATGTGCATATTTAGCAACTTGAGATTTGGTAGTTATAATTCCATCTGCAAAAGTATTGTCTCTTAAATAGTCTATTGCTGAGTTATCTTTAGTATTTAAACCTTGAATCATATCAAGGTGAATAAAGCATAGTTTACCACTTGCTTTGATAAGACGAGTAGTTTCTTCAATAGAACAAATATCACTACTTAGAAGAAATATTATCTTAGAGGAGCTTGAAAGAGCTTTTTCTAAAGATTGAAGGTCCTTTACTGCAAGTATTTTGTTGTTTTTGATTAAAATCTTTTCGAAATTTGAGTTCATTTTGATCTCCTTTTGTCTCTTATCAATATTAAGTATACTATATTAATTTTAAATGTCAAGTTAAATAACAGTTAATTTTTTAAATTTGACAAAAAAATAAAAAAGGGGTTATAATAACCCCTTTAAACTCAATAAGTTATATATTTTTAGCAGGTTTAGTTATACCAATTAAAATACAAGTTACAAAAGCACCAATAGCAACAGATAATAAATACATCATTGGATTTGTAATAATAGGTAAAACAAATAATCCACCATGAGGTGCAGGTAATTGACATTTAAATGCCATAGATAAACCACCAGCTAGAGCAGATCCTATAACGCAACTAGGAATAACTCTAATTGGATCAGCAGCAGCAAAAGGAATAGCTCCTTCAGTAATAAAAGACGCTCCCATTATATAGTTAGTTAAACCAGCTTCTCTTTCCTCTTTAGAGAATTTATTTTTAAAGAAAGTAGTTGCTAAAGCAATTCCTAAAGGTGGAGTCATACCACCGGCCATAACAGCAGCATGTGGATAATAGTTTCCAGCAGCAATAGCAGCAATACCAAATGTAAATGCAGCTTTATTGATAGGACCTCCCATATCAATAGCCATCATACCACCAACAATAGCTCCTAATAAGATAAGGTTACCAGTACCAAGAGAATTTAAGAAATTAGTAATTCCACCATTTACAGCAGCAACTGGAGATATAACAACAGTATACATAAGAACACCAGTTATTAAAATTCCAAATAAAGGATATAAAAGAACAGGCTTAATTCCTTCTAGCTTTTCAGGAAGTTTAGCGAATACCTTTTTTAAGAATAGAATAACATAACCACCAAGGAAACCTCCAACTAAACCACCAAGGAAACCTCCACCATTATTAGCAGAAATTAAACCTCCAACCATAGCGGGAGCAAATCCAGGTCTATCTGCAATACTCATTCCTATAAACCCTGCAAGAACTGGAACCATTAAGAAGAAAGCATTTCCACCACCAATATCCATTAAAAGTTTAGCGATTGGACTAAAACTTGGATCAGTAGGATCAGATGCCTTTATACCAAATATGAAAGATATTGCAATTAAAATACCTCCACCAACAACGAATGGCAGCATATTAGAAACCCCACTCATTAAATGCTTATAGAATCCCTTTCTTTCACTAGTTCCAGAAGATGTTTTTGTTTCTTTATTTGAATACACTGGCGCAGTTTGATCTAAAGCTTTTTGAATTAATTCTTGAGGTCTTTTAATTCCCTCTTTAACTCCAACAATTTCAACATGCTTTCCATTAAATCTAGCCATTTCAACATTTTTATCAGCAGCAATTATAATTCCTTTTGCATTTTTAATCTCTTCATCTGTAAGGTGATTTTTAACACCTGTAGATCCATTAGTTTCTACTTTGATTTTAATTCCCATCTCTTTAGCTTTTTTGTTTAAAGCTTCAGCGGCCATATATGTATGAGCAATTCCAGTAGGACAAGCAGTTACTGCAAGTACCTGGTAGTTATTATTCTCATCTTTAGGCGGGACAAGTTCTTCTCCTACATTATCCTCTTTTAAAAGAATATCTAGAACTTCTTGCTCTGTTTTTACTTTTAAAAGCTGTTCTCTAATATCATCATCTAATAAAAGAGATGTCAGTTGAGATAATGTTTCAATATGTGAATCAGTAGCATCAGCAGGAGCAGCAATCATGAAAAATAATTTAGATGGCTCACCATCTAAAGAATCGTAATCAATTCCTTCTTTAGAAAGTCCAAATGCAACAGTAGGAATTTTAACAGATGATGATTTTCCGTGAGGAATAGCAATTCCTTCTTCTAAACCAGTAGAACTTTGCTCCTCTCTATTTAAAATAGTTTTTCTAAATTCATCTTTATCATTAAGTCTACCAGCATTGTAAAGAACATCAACAAGTTCATCAATAACTTCAATTTTACTTTTAGCATTTAAATTTAATTTTATACAATCTTTCACTAACATTTTATCTAACATAATATTCCTCCCATTTATAAATTAATAACTTTAATATCTTTTAATAAATTTGTCATAGTATTAAAAGTTGCTAATCCTTTAGAAAAAGCAGTAGCACTTCCAGAAGCAATTCCAATCTCATAGCATTCTTTTAAAGATAAAGATTTGCTAAGACCATATATAAATCCACCAATCATTGAATCTCCAGAACCATTTGAACTAATAAGAGTACCTTTAGGAACACCACTTATAAAAATTTCATTTTGTGTTATAAAAATAGATCCTTTAGAACCTAAGGATATTAAAACATTTTCAGCTCCCAACTTTTGTAATTTTTTACCAGCTTCAACTAACTCTTCAGTAGTTGAAAAATTAGAGTTGAAAAATTCATTGATTTCATCCTTGTTTGGCTTTATTAAAAACACGCCTTTTTTTAAAGCAATTTCAAAAGGAAGACCTCTAGTATCTAAAATAACTTTTACATCCTTTGGAATGCTTTCAATAATATCAGCATATATACTAGAAGGTAAAGAAGATGGAACGCTTCCAGATAGAGCTAAAATATCATTAGATTTAAGATTAGTTTTTAAAAAATTTAGTAACTCTTGAAGATTTTCCTTTGAAATTGTAGGAGAAGTTCCTGCAATTTCACTTTCAAGTCCATTATTATTTATTTTAATATTTATACGAGTATCTTCGTTAACATTAAAAAACTTAGTATTTAAACCATCGTGATTTAAAGTATTCTTTATAAATTCTCCAGTAAATCCACCAATAAATCCTAAACAAATTGATTCTGTATTAAAATTTTTTAAAATTTTAGATACATTGATTCCTTTTCCTCCAGGAAGTTTATACGTTTCTTTAGGAGTGTTTAAATTTCCTTCGATAAAAGAATCAAAGGATAAAAAATAATCTAAAGCAGGATTTAAAGTTAACGTGTATATCATTTTACTACCTCCACTTTTACTATATTTTTATATTCTTTAGAAAGTGGCTTATCTGTAATTAAAGTCCCTTTATCTAAAGTAGAAAAAATAGTAAAACTACTTTTCCCAATTTTTGAATGGTCACAAAGAAAAAAAGTATCCGTACTTTTATTAATAGCTTCACTTTTAATAAGAGCTTCTTCAAAGTCAGGTGTGCTATATCCATCTAAAGTAATAGCATTAACACCAATAAAAGCATATTGAAAATTAAAAGTTTTTATATATTGAGCTGCTGAAAATCCAACAGTACAGCTAGTTTTACTTTTAATTTTACCGCCTATTAAGTAACTTTCAATTTCATATTTTTCCAATTCATCTATTAAATTTAATCCGTTTGTTACAACTTTAATATTAAGATTTTTCAAATACTTAATCATACAAAGAGTTGTTGTTCCAGCATCTAAGAAAATATAGGAATCTCTCTTAATTAAACTTGCGGCATATTTAGCAATTTTTTCTTTTTCCACTCTATTAAGATTTCTTCTGTATTGGATGTTAAAATCCTTTGTAGTATCTAAAGAGTTATTTAAGATAGCTCCACCGTGAACTCTTTTAACAAGTTCTTTTTTTTCTAAAGAAGCTAAATCTCTTCGAGCAGTAGCTTCTGAAATATTTAAAAATTCAACGATTTCTTGGATTTTTATAACCTCTTTTTGTTTTAAAAGTTCTAAAATAGAATTTTCTCTTTCTATATTCAACATAAAATCACATCCTTTATAGAAAGTATATTATCATAGTGTAAAATAAAAATCAATCATTTTCTTTCAAATTCTTTCAAAAACAATCAAAAATAAAAAAATGAAGGATTTTTATGAAATAAAGATTATAATAAATTTAGAGGAGGGAGTTATAATGAATATAGATTTTACAGAAAAAATAATTGGGAAGGAAAAATATTTTAATTCAGCTGTGATAGCATTAGTTATTGAAAAAAATGACAAGAAATATTTTTTGTTTGAAAAAAGAGCTAGAGGAGTAAGGCAAGGAGGAGATGTATCTTTTCCAGGTGGAAAAATAGAAGTAGGCGAAACTAGTTTAGAAGCGGCATTAAGAGAGTGTAATGAGGAAATTGGTATAGTTGGAGTAGATGTTAAAGGAAAAATAGGTACATTAATTATACCATCAGGGATAATGGTAGAAGCTTTTTTAGGTATTATAGAAGAGAAAAAATTAAGGGAATTAAAAATAAATGAGGATGAGGTCGAAGAGTGTTTTTTAGTCCCTATTGATTTCTTTAAAAAAAATCCTCCAAGAATTGAAAAATTAGAAGTAGAAACTAAGCCTTATTATTATGAAAATGGGGAGAAATTTGTATTTCCAGCAGTGGAATTAAATTTACCTAAAATGTATCACACACCTTGGAAGAGTTCTCCAAGAGAGGTTTATATTTATATTTATGAAGATAAGGTTATATGGGGATTAACAGCAGAGATTATAAAAGAAGCTATAAAATATTTATAACTATATAAAAAGAGACTATTTTATAAAAATAGTCTCTTTAAAAAACTTAAAAATATGGTTTTATAAAGTATAAAAACATTGTAATCGCAAGAAGGTCAGCAGCTCCACCTGGACTGATTCTTTTTTCTATAAATTCTTTTTCAATTTCAGTTAATAAATTTATATCTAAAGAGTTATTATTAAATTTTAAATGCAAATCTTTAGCTTTAAGTTTTACAAAATTTAGAATTTCAATATCGTGTCTGTGTAAAATGGTTGTATCTTCTAAATTACTCATTAAAAATATAAGTGTTCTAATCATTGCATGATTAATATGCTCACCAGAAATTAAAGATTTTTCAAAAATTTTAACGGAGTTATTAAAAATAATATCTAAACCATTTTTTACAATTCCTCTTACACCAACCACTCCATGTTTAATATATAGCTTTTCTCCATGAGTAAGAGAAGATTTTTTATGAATATTATTAAAGTCTTTTAAAATATCTCGACACATCTCTTTTATTAAAGAAGAAATATCATTAAATGATAAATTTTCATACTTTGCTTTAGCACCTAAAGCGGCAGTAATACCCATTAAGAAAATCATTCCCTTGTGTGTATTAACGTTATGAGTAGCTAAAAACATATCATCTTCAGCAATTTTTCCCATAAATCTTATTTTCTTAAAAATTAAATCAACTGATAAGGGCGAATATCCTGCATTTACAACTTTTTTAAAGTAATTATTTAAAGAAAATCCACTGTCGATAAAGGTGAAAAAATCCATATCTTCATGGGAGCCATTAGTATGAGGAGAAACTAATCCAAAAGATGGTGAAGCAGAAACTTCTAAGATAATTGATTTTAATGCTAGATTTGAGAAAGTGTTTATTATCTCAATTTTATTTTTCTCAGAATTTAAGTATTCTTCTAGTCTCTTTTCAATAGCTATTTGAATCTCTTTTTGGGTATGTTTTTTAGTTCTAGCACAAACAAAGGCCATATCATTGCAAAGAAGACATTGTCTTTTTTCTCCACCAAAGTCTTTTCTAGAAAATGGATAGCCGTTATTATCGAAAACATCAATATCAACACATCGACCTAAAATATGAGATTCTTCAATTTCCATGGCAATTTTTTTTATATTTTTACCAGAATAATTAATTGAATATATATATGTAGGCCCTTCGATGGATTCAATTTTTTTTGAATATATAATTTGTGAGTTGAAAATTTCTAAAATTTCATCTTTTATAATTTCAATAATATATTTAGCAACAAAACTATTCTTTTCCTCTCCAGGATAGTTAGCTCTCAAGACTAAAATAGGATTTTTAAAATTTTCAATAACCTCATTTTGAATCTCTACTCTTTTTTCTCTCATTAATAAAAATTCTTCTAAATTAAACATTTATAATTAGTGAACAGAGTTAGAATTTTTGATTCTCTCTGTAATCTCCTTCCCTTTTTCTGAAATTAAGTATTCATAAGTAGAATATGGAACTAAATTCTTAACTTCATTTAATTTATCTTCTTTTAAAAGAGCACGAACTTGTGAGGCACTTATAGCACAATGCTCCATCTCTTTTCTTGGAATAATACAAACTTTTAAATTAAATTCTTTAAAAGTTTCAATCATAGTATCATTGTATTTTTTAGTTACTTCACAAAACGGTTCTTCACCAACAAATCTAGTTGAAATATTTAGTTTTTTGCAAAAGTGTTCAGCAGTTACTTTAGTATCTAATTTCATAAATTCAACTAAAGAATCGTCTTCTTTTCTTAAAAAGTAATTAGGAAATGTAGCTGAAGATATAACATATTCTGTACTAGGTAGAACAGTTACATTTGTTAAATGCTCTGTTCCTTTTTTTACTAGAGTAATTCTATCTAAAAATGGAAAAGAAGATTTATCCTCTTCAACAACTAAAACTAAAATATTATCCATTTTTTTAGCAGCAGTTTCAATAAGAAACTGATGACCTAAAGTGAAAGGATTGCAATTCATTATAAGAAGACCATTATTGCTATTTTCTTCCCAAGCTAATTGTGATTTCATTTTATCAATAGTTTTATCAATAGAGTTCATTCCAATTTCAAGAAGTGCTACTTTATCAGTTTTTGAAATTGGTTTAAATCCAACACCTTTAAAAATATCTTCATTTGAAGGTTTTGTAAAAACAAAAGTATGAAAAATTCCTTGATCAAAAGATTTGTTAAGAAGCGTTGTAACAAGAGTGTTTGTAACCCCTTCACCTCTTAAAGAATCATCTATAGCAAAGCATTTTATTATATTTTTACTTTTAGAGGCTGTTGCGACAATTTCCTCATTTTTTCTAATAACTAAAGAGTAATCGATAGTTTCATCAAAATTTAATTGAAACTTTTTTAAAAACTCCTTAAGTTCATTTTTCTGATAGCTACTATTTAAATTTAGTGTTTCTATATTCATTGTGTTTGTGTTACCCCCTCTTTAATAAGTTGGAATTTACTTGTTATATCATCAATATATTGAATAAATATATTTTGAGATTCAGATAAAATTTCATTTTTTGAAATACTATATACTACATAAACTTTATTATTTTCCATCCAAGTATCTTTTTCAATTGATTTTTGTACAAGTTGAGTAGCAGTATAATCCATTAAATCAGATAAAGCAGGAGATAGTATTTTTTTAGTATAAGGATCAGCAGGAACTAAAAAAGATTTAAAAACTATCTCTTCTTCAGATAAAATTTTAGATTTTAATTTTTCTTTAGCTTCACGAACAGCTTTTCCAGTTGCAACTAATGTACCACTACTTGCAATTTTAGCAGAACCAATACCGATTACTTCGTTTTCAGAATCAACAGAAGTAGTCATTCGCTCAGTGTTTTCTGTATTTTCCATAGGATTTGGTATCGAAAGATTATTACATCCAGTTAAGAAAAAAATAAAAGATATAGCTGTAAATTTTTTTAACATTGTAACTCCCCCCTTTAAAAATAAATTATATGCTAGGTATAGTACCTAAGATTTTAACATTTAAATTTTCAAAATCTTTTAAGTTTTTAAATGGAATTAAATTTATAAAAAGATCTGAATCAACTTTTATATACTCTTTAGAAATTATACTATTATGTAAAATATAAGTTATATCATTATCTTTAAAAAGAGAATTATTATAAGAGGAAAATAAATATAAAATCTCTTTATTTAAATTAACTTTATTAATAAGGAACCAGTTATTGTTTTCGATAAAATCTATAATTTCTTTAGAAAATGGAGCTAAAATATATTTAACAGAATCTAAATTCAGTTCTTCAAACTGATTAATAACAACAGGATTGACATATTCTCCAAAAATTTTTTTTAATCCAACTAAAGATAAAGCGTTGTATTTTATACCTACATTTAGTACGCCTTCAAGTTTTCGACAAAAAGATATAATTTCAGTATAAAAACTTTGGATTTCATCAGTTTTAATTCCTGAAAAGGTACTTAATTTTTTATAAATAGCAACCTCTCTTTCTGGAACATATATACGGCTGTTGTCTTTTGATTTTGTTACACCAACTTGGTGAACAATATTCATTCTGTTCAGAATTAACTCTACAATTTTTTTATCTATTTTATCAATTTCTTCTCTTAATTTATTAATATCACGTGTAATTTTAATCACCCATTTCATGAACATTATCAATACATATTCTATAATATAAAGGTGTCAAAATCAAATAATTATTGAAATATAATGAAAAATCTTATAGAATGAGATATTGAAATGTTTAAAAATAAATAGAAGTTTCAGGAGGAAAATATGAAGTTTTTTTCTTTGAATAAAAAAAAGTATGCGACTTTAACTGTTAAAGAAAATAAATCAGAAAATAAAAAAGTTGAAGAAAAAGAGGAAAAAATAATAAAGAAAACAAAAATAACAGGACTTTGGGAAAAATGTCCAGAGTGTCATGAGATTGTTTATAAAAATGATATTGAACAAAATTTACAAAAATGTCCACATTGTGACTACTATTTCTCAATGAGTGCTAAGGAGAGAATTGCTCTTCTAATAGATGAGGGAACTTTCCAAGAGATGGATAAAAATTTAACTTCAGAAAATCCACTAGATTTTCCAGGATACACAGAAAAATATGAAGCAGCAGTAGAAAAAACAGGAATGTTAGAGGGTGTTGTAGCAGGAATTGGAGATATTTTTGGAATAAAAGTAAGTATAGCTGTTATGGATTTCGATTTCTTAGGTGGAAGTATGGGATCTGTAGTAGGAGAAAAAATCACAAGAGCAATAGAAAGAGGAATAAAGTTTAAAGTTCCAGTAGTTGTAGTATCTTCATCTGGAGGAGCTAGAATGCATGAAGGAATACTTTCACTTATGCAAATGGCAAAAACTTCAGCAGCATTAGAAAAATTAAGAGAAGTAGGAGTTCCTTTTATTTCTATTCCAGTAAATCCAACAACAGGAGGAGTAACAGCTTCATTTGCAATGTTAGGAGATATAATTATGACAGAGCCAGATGCTTTAATAGGATTTGCAGGACAAAGAGTAATTGAGCAAACAATAAAGCAAAAATTACCAAATGGATTCCAAAGAAGTGAATTTTTACAAGAGTGTGGAATGGTTGATGTTATAACAAAAAGAGAGGATATGAAGAGAACTCTTCATAAAGTTTTAGATAATATAATCTAGAAATCGTTTATTTACAGGAGAGTGACATGAAATTTAATAGTGAAATTTTAGATTTAGAAACTAAAATAGTAGAACTTAAAAATTTTTCAAAAGAAAAAAATATAGATTTAAGCTTAGAGATAGAAAAACTTTCAAAACAAAGAGATGAATATTTAAAAGCTGCGTATGAAGACTTAACAGATTGGGATAGAGTAGCCATAGCTCGTCATCCAGAAAGACCATATACATTAGATTATATAGAAAATATGACAACAGATTTTATAGAGCTTCATGGAGATAGATTATGTAAAGATGATGCTGCAATAGTTGGAGGTCTTTGCAAAATAGATGGAAAAAAAGTTATGATTGTAGGACATCAAAAAGGAAGAACTATTGAAGAGAATATCTTTAGAAATTTTGGAATGGCAAGTCCTGAAGGATATAGAAAGGCCCTAAGATTATTTAAAATGGCTGAAAGATTCTCAATTCCTATAGTAAACTTAATAGATACAGCAGGGGCATACCCTGGGATAGAAGCAGAAAAACATGGACAAGGAGAGGCTATTGCTAGAAACTTATTGGAAATGGCAGGCTTAAAAGTACCAATAATTTCTGTTGTAATAGGTGAAGGAGGGTCAGGAGGTGCTTTAGCATTAGGAGTAGCAGATAAAGTTTATATGTTAGAAAATTCAGTTTATTCTGTAATATCTCCAGAAGGATGTGCGGCAATTCTTTATAAAGATTCTTCTAAAGCCTCAGAAGCAGCAAATAACTTAAAAATATCAGGTCATAGTTTACAAAGTTTAGGTATAATTGACGGTATAGTTAAGGAACCTCTAGGAGGAGCTCACAGAGATTATAAGTGTGCAGCAAATGATCTAAAAAGTGTTATTTTATCATCACTTTTAGAGTTATCTAAATTAGATGTAGATACTTTACTAAAAAATAGATATAATAAGTTTAGAAAAATGGGAAGTTTTACAGAGAAAACAATCTAAATTTTAATAGAAAGTGTCGGAGGTGTTAAGCTTATGAAAAAAATAGCTGTTTTAACAAGTGGAGGAGACGCTCCTGGAATGAACGCTGCAGTAAGAGCGGTAGCTAAAGTAGCCTTAGCAAAAGGGATGGAAGTATACGGAGTAAGAAGAGGATATTTAGGAATGGTTCACGATGAGATATTCCAAATGAATGGAAGCCATGTATCTGGAATTATTGATAGAGGTGGAACAGTTCTTTTAACAGCTAGATGTTTAGAGTTTAAAGATCCAAAATTCAGAGCAATAGCTGCAGAGAATTTAAAGAAAAGAGGAATTGAAGGTATTGTAGTTGTAGGAGGAGATGGATCTTATAGAGGTGCTGATTTATTATCTAAAGAGCACGGATTTAAGGTTGTAGGATTACCTGGAACAATAGACAATGATATAATAGGAACAGACTATACAATAGGTTTTGACACATGTTTAAATACAATACTAGATGCTATGTCAAAATTAAGAGATACAGCAACTTCACATGAAAGAACAATATTAATGGAAGTAATGGGAAGACATGCAGGAGATTTAGCTCTTCATGCTACATTAGCAGGTGGAGGAGACGGAGTTTTAATTCCTGAAATAGAGGAACCAATTGAGATGTTGGCTTATCAAATTAAAGAGAGAAGAAGACAAGGGAAGTTACACGATATAGTTTTAGTAGCTGAAGGTGTTGGAAGTGTTTTTGAAATTGAAAAGCAATTAAAAGAGAAAGTAACAACAGAGGTAAGAAGTGTAGTTTTAGCTCACGTTCAAAGAGGTGGAACTCCATCAGGATTTGATAGAGTTTTAGCAACTAAAATGGGAGCAAAAGCAGTTGAGCTTCTTGAAGCAGGAGAAGGTGGAGTTATGGTAGGAATTGAAAGTAATGAATTAGTAACTCATCCAATTTCATTTGCTTGGGAAGGTAAAAGAAAATATGATATTAGAAAAGATTATGAATTAGCATTAACACTTTGTAAATAGGAGCTGATGAGAATATGATTACAGTTTTAGACGTTGTTAGAAAAGAAAGAAGAAAAAATAAGATTAAAAGAGAAATTGAAGATAATGATAGAAAAGTAAGAGATAACAGAAAAAGAGTTGATCTTTTAACAAACTTAAAGGAGTACCTAAAACCTGGAATGTCTTATGCTGAGATTATTGATATAATCGAAAATATGAAGGGTGATTACGAGGATAGAGTTGATGATTATATAATCAAAAATGCTGAGTTAGGAAAAGAAAGAAGAGAAATTTCTAAAAGCATAAAAGAGATTACAAGAACATTAGCTCAAAAAGCTCCAATAGAAAAAAAGTAGTAAGGAGTTTAAATGGCAACTAAGTCATTAGAGATATTAATAGATGAATTTAATAGGTTACCTGGAATTGGAAGAAAAAGTGCGGTTAGGTTAGCATTTCATGTTTTAGAAATGTCAGATCAAGAAGTTGAGAGATTTTCAAAAGCTTTGAAAGATGTAAAAGAAACTGTAAAAAAATGTTCAATTTGTGGTAATTTTAGTGAAAATGATACTTGTGATATATGTAGAGATGAATTTAGAGATAAGAATATTATTTGCGTTGTAGAGGATAGTAGAGATATAATTCCTTTAGAAAAAACAAAAAGATATAAAGGAAGTTATCATGTTTTAAATGGTAAAATAGATCCATTAAACGGAATGACTCCGGATAAACTAAATTTAAAATCATTGTTAGAAAGAGTGGCAAAAGAAGATATAAAAGAGGTTATTCTTGCGTTAAATCCAGATTTAGAGGGAGAAACAACAGCTTTATACTTAACAAAACTCTTAAAGACATTTGATATAAAAGTAACAAAAATAGCTAGTGGGATTCCAATGGGTGGAAATATAGAATTTGCTGATGTAGCAACTATATCAAGAGCTTTAGACGGAAGACAAGAGATATAAAAAAGTCGGATTAATCCGACTTTTTTTATTTTAAATCTATGATAGCTTTTTCTAAACAATCAAGAGTAAATCTAACTCTGTCTTCACGAGCATTTTCACCCATATGTCCAATTCTAATAACCTTTCCAGCTAGAGGACCATAAGATCCAGAAAGTAGAATATTATATTTGGTTCTTAGATGAACTAATAAATCCTCTGCTCTTATTCCTTCAGGAGGATAAAAAGCTGTAACTGTAGGTGAGAAATTAGATTCTAAATATAGAGAGCACCCAAGGTCTTTAAGTCTTTCAATACAAAGATCTCTCATTTCCTCGTGTCTATCAAACACTCTAAATAAAGTTTCAGATAGTAGATTATCAATAGCAGTTCCTAAACTGATAATATCACTAGCTGGCATAGTATAAGGAAAAGATTTTTTTTCCTCTATATTTTTCCAGTGTAATAAATTACAATAAAAAGATGGAATAGGAGTTGTTCTATTTTCCATTGCATACCAAGCGTCATTACTAACAGCAACTATCGTAAGACCTGGAGCAGCTGAGAAAACTTTTTGAGATGCAGACAGCATAATGTCAATATTCCATTCATCCATTCTAAAGTCAACTCCACCAAGAGCTGCAACTGTATCAACTACAGTTAAAATACCTTTAGACTTTAGAAGTTGACACACAGGACCAATATCATTAAGAAGTCCACTAGGAGTATCACAATGTATTACTGTAGCATATTTAAAATCAGAGTCTTTTTCTAGAAAATCTTTAAGAGTTTCTAAATCAATTGATTTCTTCCAACTTGATTCAAAGACAGTAACTTCCCCACCATAAGGCTCAATAAGTTCTTTAAAACCTTCTCCAAAGAACCCATTAGAGATAACAAGAACTCTATCTCCCTTTTCAGTAAGAGAAGCACAAGCTGAATCCAAACCAAGCATTCCTTCTCCACTCATTATAAGAATTTTAGAATGATCTGATCCAATAAAATTTCTAAGTCTATGACAAACAAATTTATAATAACTTAAAAAGTCAGGATCAAGATCGGGGTTTCCGAATACCTTACTTCTTGCATGTAAAGTATTTCCTGAAACAGTAGTAGGCCCAGCGGTCATCATTAGGTAGTTAGGTCTGTAAAATAGCATTTTAAATCCTCCTTGATTTTAATTTTTACAAGAAAAATAACTTACTTTATATGTTAATACTGTAGATTTAAAACTTTTTGTTAAAGAATAGTTAGAGCTTGAAAAGCCAGTTACTCCAGTCTCTTTTAAATGTTTTAAAGCTTTTAGAGGAGTAGAAAACTCTAGAGTAAACTCATCCTCTTGAAATTCAACAAAAGTATAGTATTTTTTTAAAATTTGATAAATCTCTTTGGTACTTTTATAATCTAAAGATACTCCAAAATGATTAAAAATTTCAACTAAATTTCCCTTTGAATATATAGAGAAAACTAAATGTGAAGTATTTTTAGAAGTTTTATAAATGAGATTTTCTAAGTTTTCAACCCATTGAAAAGCTGAACTAGAAACAATTAAAGAATAATTTTTTATTGTTAGTGTTTCCATATTTTCAACAAAAAAATCTCTGTATGATATATTTGAAAAAAAATCTTGAGTATTAAAAATATCATTTAAATCCAAATGAGTGAAATTTAAATTTTCACAGAGAGTTTTAGTAAAAATTCCTGTACCACATCCTAACTCTAAAATAGTATCATATTTTTTGGATTTATCAATAAATGTTAAAAGTTTTTTAGCTACTTTTTTTTGAGTAACTGCATTTTGGTCATAATTTTTAAATTGCTTATCAAAATTCATTTTCTTTACCAATGATATCCCTCCAACTTTTTATAACATTAAAAGGATAGTGGCTACATTGAAGGGTAATGATAGTACTAGCCTCTTTTTCATAAAACTTTAATTGTTTTGAGTAAGGAATGATTCGATCATATTCTCCAAGAAAAACTTTATCAAAAGTATAATGAGTATTAGGAGAACTATAAAGAATGTTTTCTAACTCTGTTTTTAATTTGTTTAAATTTGGAGTTTTATAAAAATACTCTAAAGGAAGTTCCATATTAGTATAGAATTTTTTTAAATTATCTAATGAAAGAGTTTCTAGAGTAAATCTAAACATTTTTGAAGATATCCCATATTTACCAATAATATATGGAACACCGTTTATGGCTATAGATGAACAGTTTAACTCATTATTTTCTAATAAAAATTTAGAAGCATAGTAAACACCAAAGGACCAACCAATAACATAAATTTTTTTATATTTGGAGAAATCGAGATTATTAACAATATAGGGATAATTAAGACAATGAACTTCAAAGAAGTCATCACAAATAAGATTTTCTACAATGTTACTATCCATTCCCCATCCGTTAAAAAAAAGTATTAAGTGCATAATTTAACTCCTGAAAAAAATCAATTATATTATCTTTTGATAAACTAGGAGATAAGCCGATTCTAATTCTAGATGTTCCCTTAGGAACTGTAGGTTCTTTTACTCCATAAACAAAATATTTCTTTTCTTTTAAATAGTTAGTAATCTTATCCAATCTTTCGTTATCTCCAATAATTATAGATATAATGTGTGTTGTAGATAAAGTGTTCATATTATATTTTTTTACTAGAGAGTGAGCTAATTCTTGTAATTCAATAAGATATTGACGTTTATCTTTAAATAATTCCATTTTTTCTAAAATAAATAGATTCCAAGCTATATTAATAGGAGGAAGAGCTGTAGTATAAATAAATTTTCTTCCTTTATTGATGATATAATCTTTGTAGAGTTGATTACAGATTAGATATGACCCAGTTGACCCTCCACCTTTTCCAAGAGGAATTGTAAGAAAATCAATATATTCAATTAAATTTTTATTATGAGCCATTCCGTAAGAGTAAACACCAAAAGAGTGAGCTTCATCAATAACTAATAAAAAATTGAACTCTTTTTTTAAGTTAATAAGCTCTTCTAAGTGGACACAATCTCCATCCATGCTATAGATAGTTTCTGAAATAACAAAAATATTTTCAAATTTATCTTTATTTTTTTTTAAAAGTATTTTTAGATGGCTAAGATCAAGATGTCTATATCTTAATAAAGTTGCTTTACTGTGTAAGATGCCATCGTGAATACTTGCGTGATTTAACTTATCACTTATGACCAAAGTTTTTTCATCACAAAATGTTTCTATAACACAACAGTTACAATCGAAGCCGCTATTAAAAAATAGGACAGGCTTTTTATATATACTTTCAGCTAGCTCTTCTAATTTCATAACTAAAGGATATGATCCGCTAATTAATCTAGAAGAACAAGAAGAAAGTCCTAGATTTGGATATTTTTTATAAAACTCTTCAATTAAAAGTGTATTATTGCCAAATCCCATGTAATCATTAGATGAAAGATTTAAAAAATCTTGATTCAATGTAGTTAATTTTCTAAAACGATTTTCATCTTTAAAATTTTCTAACTCTTTTTTTATTTTTTCTTTTAACATAGTTAATCACCAAAAATATTATACCTAAAAAGATAAAAAAAAGCCATTAGAAAGAAGGAATAAATATTGGTTGTAAATGTATACTTTAAAAATAAATGTGCACTTTTTAATAAATGTTGCAATTTTTATATATAGGTGGTACTATTGTTCTAATAAAACAAAGTAATTTTTTAAAATAAAGTGCGCACTTAAAAAAAGGAGTTAATATGCAGTTAACGGAAAGACAAAGAGAGATTGTAGAGATAATTAAAAAAAATGGGCCTATAACAGGAGATGAAATAGCTAAGATGATATATATTACTAGATCAGCTCTGAGAACAGATTTTTCAATTTTAAAGAAAATGTCAATAATAAAATCAAAGCAAAAAGTAGGATATACCTACAATGAAGCTTTTGTAGAATCAAATAATAAAACACTAGTAAAACATATAATGGGAATGCCAATAACTATAGATGAAAGCTATTCAGTTTACAAAACAGTACTTCTTATGTTTGAAAAAGATATAGGAACAATATTTATAACAAAGGATGGGAATCTTTCGGGTATTGTTTCAAGAAAAGATTTGCTTAGAATCGCTATTGGGAAAAGAGATATCGAGCAAATACCAATAAATCTTATAATGACAAGAATGCCTAACATAGTATTTTCTACAGAGGATGAGACAATAGAGGACTGTGTGAAAAAAATAATTGAACATCAGATAGACTCAGTACCTGTTGTTAGAATAACAGAGAAGAATGGAAAGGAGATATATAAAGTAGTTGGGAGATTTACTAAAACAAATGTGAGTAAATTACTACTTGATATATTAGAAAATAAGAATAAGGAAAAAAGTGAATAGTTTTAATTAAAATAAATTAGAAAGTTCAGGAGAGAGAAAATGAAAAATATTTACTTATTTAATGAAGGGTATGGTTTAGAAAAAATGATATTAGGTGGAAAGGGAGCCAACCTAGTAGAAATGAAAAAGATAGGACTGCCTATTCCAAATGGGTTAATAGCAACAACAGTAGCTTGTAAAAATTATTTTAAGAATGAGAATTGTTTATCACTAGATATGATAAAAGATATAAAAGAGGGAATAAAAAAGTTAGAAATAGAAACAGGTAAGGAATTTGAGGGAGAAAATCCTTTACTAGTTTCAGTGAGATCAGGTGCACCGGTATCTATGCCAGGAATGATGGATACTATTCTTAATTTAGGATTAAATGATAATACAGTTCAAAAATTAATTGAGAAAACTAAAAATGAAAAGTTTGTATATGAAATATATTTGAGATTTATAGAGATGTTCGCAGAAATTGTAAAAGGAGTTTCAAGAGAAAAGTTTGTAAAAATTAAAGAATATTCTAAAGAGAAAACTTATGAGGAAATAATTGAAGCTTTTAAAGGATTATACTGGATTGAAACAGGTGAGTTTTTCCCAGAGAATCCAGAGGAACAAATTTTAATGGCAATTGAATCTATCTTTAAATCTTGGAATAATGAAAGAGCAAAAATATATAGACAACTAAACAATATAGATGAAAGTATGGGGACAGCTGTTGTAGTTCAAGAAATGGTATTTGGTAATTTTAATGCGTTATCAGGAACAGGAGTAGCTTTTACAAGAAATCCATCAACAGGAGAAAATGAACTGTTTGGAGAGTATTTATTAGAAGCTCAAGGGGAAGATATTGTAGCAGGAATAAGAACACCATACTCTATTGAAACAATGAAAAATCAACTTCCAAATATTTATGAAGAATTTTTAAGTATTGCAAAATCATTAGAGAAACACTACGGAGATATGCAAGATATTGAATTTACTATAGAAGATGGAAAATTATTTATACTTCAAACAAGAAATGGAAAAAGAAGTCCAAATGCATCTATAAAAATAGCTGTAGATATGGTAAATGAAAATATAATAACTAAAGAAAAAGCTATATTAATGGTCGATACAGAATTATTACCTCAAGTTTTCAACGGGACGTTTGAGGAGGCTGATATAGTTGGAAAAAAGTTTCTAGGGAAAGGATTACCAGGTTCAGCGGGAGTAGCTGTGGGAAAAGTAGTTCTTTCCACAGACAAAATAAAAGAAGGAGAATCTGTAATTTTAGTGAGGGTGGAAACTTCCCCAGAAGATATCAAAGGCATGAGTTTAGCTAAAGGAATTGTAACTGTTAAAGGTGGAGCAACATCTCACGGAGCTGTAGTAGCTAGAGGGATGGGAAAATGTTGTGTAACAGGATGTGAGGAGATAAAAATAGATTCTAGTGAAGAGTTCTTTACTATAAATGGAGAGAGAGTTCAAGAGGGAGAGGTTATCTCTATAAATGGATATAATGGAGATATTTATAAAGGTGCCATAAAACTAAAAATGGGAGAGCTTAGTGAAGAGTTAAAAGAGTTTTTAGAATGGTGTAAAGAGATTAAGACTTTAGAAGTTAGAATGAATGCAGATACTCCAACAGATGTAATAGTTGGAAAAGGTTTTGGGGCTGAAGGGATAGGACTTTGTAGAACAGAACATATGTTTTTTGAAGATGAAAAAATCTGGAGTGTTAGAGAGATGATAATTGCTAATACAAAAGAGGATAGAGACAAAGCTTTAGAAAAACTTTTAGAACTTCAAAAAATAGATTTTAAAAAGATGTTACATAAATTAGGTGGCCTACCTATGAATGTAAGACTTTTAGATCCACCATTTCACGAGTTTTTACCTAAAACAGAGAAAGATATACAGAAACTAGCGGTGTTATTAGAAAAATGTCCAAAAGAGATTGAAAGTAGAATAAAAGAGTTAAAAGAAGAAAATCCAATGTTAGGACATAGAGGATGTAGATTGGCAATTACTTTCCCTGAGATATATGAGATGCAAGCAAGAGCTATAATAGAGTCAGCTATTGAGTGTAAAGGAGAGGGCGGGAGTTGTGAAATAGAGATAATGATACCTTTTATTGGAGGTATTAGTGAGTTTAAATATATAAAAGAGGGAATTTTAAAAGAGATTGAAAAAGTTTTTAATGAAAAAAATGAGAAGATAGATTATAAATTAGGTACTATGATGGAACTACCAAGAGCTTGTTTAATAGCTAATGAAATTGCTGAAGAGAGCGCATTTTTCTCATTTGGAACGAATGATTTAACTCAAACAACATATGGAATATCAAGAGATGACTCTATAAAGTTTATAGATCATTACAAAGCTAAAAATATAATGAAAAGAGATCCGTTCCAATCAATAGATACACGTGGAGTTGGTAAATTAATAGTTTTAGCTAAAGAGTTAGGTCAAAGCGTAAAACCAAATATAAAAATAGGAGTTTGTGGAGAACATGGGGGAGATCCTAAGAGTATTGAGTATTTCAATGACTTAGGATTTAATTATGTTAGTTGTTCACCATTTAGAGTTCCAATTGCAATAGTTGCAGCAGCACAAAGTGCCATACTAAAAAGGATGAGTTGATATGAATATAAAAGAGGAAGAATTAAAATACTTGAAACTTTTAGCTAAAAATTTTCCAACAATTGGTGAAACAGCCACAGAAATAATAAATTTAGAAGCAATTTTATCTTTACCAAAGGGAACTGAACATTTTATAAGTGATATACATGGGGAATATGAAGCTTTTAATCATGTTTTAAAAAACTGTTCAGGTGTAATTAAAGAAAAAATAGAAAATATATTTATAAATTTACTAGAAAAGGAAAAAAATCAATTGGCAACAGTAATATACTATCCTAAAGAAAAAATAGAGCTTATTCAATCTTTAGGTATAGATATGGAAGAGTGGTATAAAAGAACTATACCAAGAATATTAGAAGTTTTAAAAGTAGTTTCCTCTAAGTATACAAGATCAAAAGTAGGAAAGGCTATGACAAAAGAATTTTCCTATATCATTCAAGAGCTCTTATATGAACGAGCTGAAGAGCAAAATAAAAAGGACTACATAGAAGGTATTATAAATACGATAATAGATATTGGAAGAGGCAAAGAGTTTATAATAAATGTAAGTATGCTTATTCAAAGACTAGTTGTAGATACATTACACATAGTGGGGGATATTTATGATAGAGGACCATATCCACATAAAATAATGGATAAACTTATGAAATACCATAACGTGGATATTCAATGGGGAAATCATGATATACTGTGGGTAGGTGCAGCTTGTGGGCATGGAGCTTGTATAGCAAATGCTATTCGAATATGCTTAAGATACTCTAATAAAGAGATATTAGAAGATGGATATGGAATAAATTTATTACCTTTGGCAACATTAGCTATGGAATTTTATGGTGATGATTTATGTAGTGAGTTTAAACCAAAAACAAAAGATAAAAGTAGTGATGAAGAGTTACTTTCTAAAATGCATAAAGCTATATCAATTATTCAATTTAAGTTAGAGGGAGAAGTAATAAAAAGAAATCCAACATTTAATATGGAGGATAGACTTCTACTTCATAATTTGGATAACTCATATTTAACATTAGATAGAGATAATCTTTATAATTTAAATGAAAGAGAAAAAGAAGTAGTAGAAGGATTGATGAGAAGTTTTAAAAATAGTGAAAAACTTCAAGAGCACATAAAGTTTTTATTGGAAAAAGGAAGTGTATATTTAAAAAAGAACTCAAATTTATTATTTCATGGGTGTATGCCATTAGATGAAAAAGGTGGGTTTAGAGAGGTGGATATTTTTGGAAAAAAATATTCAGGAAAAAGATTGTTTGAAAGATGTGATCAGCTTTGTAGAGAGGGATATTATGATGAAAATAATATTCAAGGTAAAGATTTTATATGGTATCTTTGGTGTGGGAAAGATTCACCACTTTTTGGAAAAGATAAAATGAGAACTTTTGAAAGATATTTTTTTTCAGATAAAGAGAGTCATAAGGAGAATTATGATTATTATTATGAATTTTCTGAAAATAAAGAGGTTGCTAATAGAATATTAAAAGAGTTTGGAATATTAGATGAATATTCTCATATAATAAATGGTCATGTTCCAGTAAAGGTAAGAAAAGGTGAAACACCAATAAGAGCTCAAGGGAAATTAATACTAATAGATGGCGGATTTTCAAAAGCTTATCAATCTACAACAGGAATAGCAGGATATACTTTAATATTTAATTCTCATGGAAAGAGATTAGTTTGTCATAAACAATTTGAAAATATTGGAGATTCTGTAGAAAAATGTTTAGACTTTCAATCTACAACAGAGATTGTAGATAGTAAAAAAGAAAGATTAAAAGTAAGAGATACAGATATAGGAAAAGATTTGGAGAGTCAAGTTAAAGAACTAAAAAAGTTATTATTTTGTTATAAAATGGGAATAATAAAAAGTATATAAAATAAGGAAGGGATTAACCCTTCCTTATTTACTTACTTAGGATATTATTTAATTTTGTAACAAAATCTAGCGGATTTTCAAGAGTAAATCCTTCTATCAATAATCCTTGATTGTAAAGAATATCTGATAAATCTTTTAGTTCAGCTTCTGAAGCATTTTGTAGTTTGTTGAATAGTGGATGATTTGGATTTATTTCTAGAACCTTTTCAGCTTTAACACCTTCATTACCTGGAATTTGAGATAAAAGTTTTTCCATTTCTAAAGAAACTTCACCTTTAGATGATAAAGAAACAGAACTATCTCCAAGTTCAGGGTTTAATTTGATTTCAACAACTTTTTCTTTTAATGTTTCTTTTATTTTATCAAGAAGAGATTTATTTATTTCAGAAAGTTTTTTAATCTCTTCTTTTTCTTCTTCGGTTTCAAAAGTTACCTCAGTAACTGATTTAAATGTTTTTTCTTTAAAAGTATTCATAGTTTTTAAAGCAAACTCATCAGCACCCTCTGTAAGATATAAAACTTCAAAACCTTTATTGATAACATTTAAAACTTTAGGCATTTTTTGAAGAATATCTAGGTTTTCTCCAACTGCATAATAAATATCCTTTTGGTCCTCTTTCATTCTTTCTACATACTCTTTAAGAGATGTGTACTCTAAATCTTTAGAACTTTTGAAAAGAAGAAGATTTTCTAATTTATCTTTATTTAATCCAAAGTTTTCATGAACACCAAATTTAATATGTCTTCCAAAAACTTCCCAGAATTTTATATATTTATCTCTATCATTAGTCATTAATTTTTCAAATTCGCTTATAATTTTTTTCTCTAAATTTTTAGATATAGCCTTTAATTGCTGAGTTTTTTGTAAGATTTCTCTTGATATGTTAAGAGATAAATCATCTGTATCAACTAATCCTTTTATAAAATTAAAATATTGAGGAATTAGTTCTTCACATTTGTCCATTATAAAAACATTTTTAGTGTATAGCTGAAGTCCTCTCTTGTATTCTCTTGTATAAAGATCATATGGAGGAACTTGTGGTATAAACAAAATAGCATTATACTCTAAATTTCCTTGAACATTAAAGTTAAAATGGAAAAGAGGATCTTGCCAATCGTGATAAGTAGATTTATAAAATTCATTATAATCTTCATCTTTTAATTCATCTTTAGGTGTTTTCCAAATAGGTTTAGTTGAATTAATTCTTTCATCTTTTAGCATTATTGGATATTTAACATAATCAGAATATTTTTTTATAAGGCCTTTGATTTTATATTCATTTAAAAATTCTTTATCTTCATCATTGTCTTTTAAATATAAAGTAATTGAAGTTCCTCTTTCTGTTTTATCAATCTCTTCAATTTCATAACTTCCTTCACCTGTAGATGTCCATCTAACTCCCTTATCAGAATATGGTGATTTAGTTTCTAAAATGATCTTATCAGCAACCATAAATGCAGAGTAAAAACCAACTCCAAATTGCCCGATTATATTTAAATCATTATTTTTCTTAGCTTCTTCTAGTGAAGATAAAAATGCTTTTGATCCAGATTTAGCAATAGTACCGATATTTTCTACAACTTCTTCAAAAGTCATACCTATTCCATGATCAGTAATAGTTAGAGTTCTTAATTCTTCGTTAGGAGTAATAGTTATACAAAGTTCTTCAGAAGAATCTAAGATATGAGTATCTGTAAGAGCCTTGAATTTTAATTTATCAGTGGCATCACTAGCATTTGAGATAAGTTCCCTTAAAAAAATTTCCTTATGAGTGTAAATAGAGTGTACCATAAGGTTTAAAAGTTCTTTAGTTTCAGCTTGAAATACTTTTGTTTCTTTTTTCATTGTATCCTCCTTAAAAATAGCACTCCACATATAAAGTGGCTAATAAAATATATATCATAAATTTAGAAAAAATGTCAAGAGTTTATAAAGAAAAACTTGTATTTTATAGTTGTTTAGTATATAATCTTTATGTAATTAGTAAAGAATATAAAAAGGTTGGTAAATGAATGATTTTTCAAAGAACAGAGTTGTTGATAGGTACAGAAAACTTAGATAAGCTAAACAGTTCCCATGTACTTGTATTTGGAGTGGGAGGAGTAGGTGGATTTGTAGTAGAAGCTTTAGTTAGAGCTGGTGTTGGTGAGTTAACAGTTGTTGATTTTGACACAGTTGATATAACAAATCTTAATAGACAAATAATTGCTACTCAAGATACTGTTGGTAGAGATAAGGTTGAGATTATAAAAGAAAGAGCTTTATCAATAAATCCAAATATAAAGATAAATGCCTATAAAGAAAAATTTTTTAAAGATAAAAGAGAAATATTCTTTTCAGAAAATAAAAAATATACTTATATTGTTGATGCGATAGATATAGTTACAGCAAAATTAGATTTAATAACTATAGCAAAGGAATTAAAAATTCCAATTATATCCTCAATGGGAACAGGAAATAAAATAAATCCAACAATGCTAGAGGTTGCAGATATATCAAAAACATCTGTTTGCCCATTAGCAAAAGTTATGAGAGTAGAGTTAAAAAAGAGAAGAATTCAAAAGGTAAAGGTATTATTTTCAAAAGAACTACCAATGAAACCGAAGAATCTAGAGAATAATAGAGAGAAGCAAAATAACGTAGGAAGTATATCTTTTGTACCATCTGTAGCAGGTCTTATAATTGCAAGTGAGGTTATAAAAGATATAACTGGTCTGAAAAATTTAGGAGGAAATTAATTATGAAAAAAATAGGGATTTTTTATGGAACAACATCAGGAATAACAGCTGGAATAGTTGATGAAATAGAGTTTTACTTAAGAGGAGAGGAATACGAAGTTTTTGATGTAGCAAATGGAATTAATGAGATGGAGAATATTGAAAATCTAATTTTAGTTTCACCAACGTATGGAGTTGGAGAGTTACAAAAAGATTGGGAAAATGTATATGACAAATTAAAGGATTTAGATTTTACTAATAAAGTAGTAGGAATAGTAGGTGTAGGAAATCAATTTGCATTTGGTGAGTCGTACGTTGGAGCAATGAGAAAATTATATGATGCAGTTATAGCTAAAGGTGCTAAGGTAATAGGATTTACTTCAACAGAAGGATATAGCTATGAAGAAACTGAATCAGTTGTAGACGATAAATTTATTGGTCTTGCTTTAGATGAAAGTAATCAAGATAATGAAACACCGGATAGAATTAAAGCTTGGATAGAAGAGATTAAACCTCTATTTAATTAAGGAAAAGTTATGAAGAAATATCAAACATTAAATCAAATTGAAGTAAAAGAATTACTAGTACAGAAGAATACGGTACTTTTAGATGTACGAACAGAAGATGAATACTGGGAAGTATCGGTAAAAGATAGTTTAAATATTCCACTTCATGAATTAGAAGAAAGAGTTGTTGAACTGGATAAGAATAAGACATATATAACTTTTTGTAGAAGTGGAGTTCGTTCTAAAACAGCAGCTTTAATTTTATTAGAAGAGGGATTCACAAAAGTTTTTAATTCTCAAGAGGGAATATTAACTTGGAAATAAAATTTGACAAAATTATTTTCATATGTTACTATAATGAAAATAAAAAATTAAAGGAGAGTTCTAATGAGAAAAGATCAAGTTATTTCAAATAATGTAAATAGACAACCCATCCCCCCTAGATAGGGATTTGTGTTTTAAGCATTAGTTTATGTTTAGATACAGATCCATTTTGTGTTACGATTTTGGATCTGTATCTAAGGGGAAATAACTTTTAATAAAAGATTATTTTTTAATAGGATTCTTTTGTTGAGGGTCACTTAGGTACAAAACTGTACTTGAGTGACCCTCTTTTATTTTTATTAAAAATTTGGGAGGAGTATAAAATGATAGGAGTAGAAACGTTTATTACATTTGGAGCATATTTATTATTTTTAATAGGAGTAGGAGTTTATTTTTATGGAAAAACCTCCAGTTCTGAGGACTATTTAATAGGTGGAAGAGGAGTAGGGAGTTGGGTAACTGCGCTATCAGCACAAGCTAGTGATATGAGTGGATGGTTATTAATGGGATTACCAGGAGCAGTATATCTTTCAGGATTTGGACAAATTTGGGTTGTAATAGGTTTAACAGCGGGAACATATTTAAATTGGAAATTTATAGCACCAAAACTTAGAGTTGAAACTGAAATAGAAGACACCTTAACTTTACCAACATTTTTAGAAAAGAAATTAAAAGATGATAAAGGAACAATAAGAAAGGTTCTAGCTTTAGGAACACTATTTTTCTTTACAATTTATTCATCATCTGGTTTGGTTGCAGCAGGAAAATTATTTGAATCAATACTTGGAATAGATTATAAAGTTGCCGTAGTAATAGGTGCAGTAACAATAGTTGTGTATACGTTTATGGGAGGGTATTTAGCTTCTTGTTGGACAGATTTTTTTCAAGGTGGGTTGATGTTTTTAGCTATAATAGCTGTTCCATTAGCAGCATATTATAAAATTGGAGATATTGAGACAGTTAGACAAGGAATTGAATTAAAAGGTATTTCATTAGATATATTTAAACAAAATGGAGAAAGTATAGGAATATTAGGAATATTATCTTCTTTAGCTTGGGGTCTAGGATATTTTGGACAACCTCATATTTTAGTTAGATTTATGAGTATAAGTGATGTAAAAGAATTAAAAAAATCTAGAAGAATAGCTATGATATGGGTAATTATCTCTTTAATTGGAGCAATAGCAATTGGACTTTTAGGAATACCACTTTTTAAAAATGTTGCAGAGTTAGGAGGAGATGCAGAAAAAATATTTATCTATATGATAAAAGAGTTGTTTAATCCTTGGGTAGCAGGAATTTTATTAGCTGCAATATTATCAGCAATAATGTCAACGATAGATTCGCAATTATTAGTTTCATCAACTACTTTAACAGAAGATTTTTATAAATATATGAAAAAAGATGTTTCTGATAAAGAGATTATGTGGGTTGGAAGATTGTGTGTTGTTGTAATAGCTTTACTAGCCTTAGTATTTGCATTAAATCAAAATGCTAAAGTACTATCATTGGTAGCTTATGCCTGGGGAGGTTTTGGGACAATATTTGGACCAGCAATAATATCAGTACTTTATTTTAAAAATGTAAATAGTAAAAGTGTTTTATCAGGAATTTTAGTTGGAATGTTTGTATTTTTAATGTGGAAAGTTTTAGGATTAGATAGTTATATGTATGAGTTATTACCAGGATTTTTCAGTAATTTAATAACAGTTTACATAGTGGAGAAAGTAGTTTTTAAAAATGTAGTTGAAGCTTAAAAAAAGGTGCAAAGTTATTTTGCACCTTTTTCTAAATTAAGTAAATGGGATTTTATAGATAATCCATAGGCATATCCAGTAAGTTTACCATTAGAACCAATTACTCTATGGCAAGGAATAACTATAGGAATGGGATTTTTATTGTTTGCTAATCCAACAGCTCTACATGCCTTGGGATTGCCAATAGCAATTGCAATATCCTTATAAGTTTTAACTTCTCCATAAGGAATATTAAGTAATGCTTTCCAAACAGATTTTTGAAACTCTGTTCCAATAGGATTTATTTTAAATGTAAATTTTTTTCTCTTGCCTTTTAGAAATTCATCAATCTCTTTAAAGGACTCTTCTAAAAGTTTTGTAAGTTTAAAAGTTCTGTTTGAAGTAGGTTTGTTAAGGTCAATTTTAACAATTTCATTATTTAATTCTTCAATTTTAAGTAAGCCAAATGGAGTGTCAAAAATATAAAAATAACCTGGGATAATATTTTTCATAAACTCTCCTTAAAAAATTTTATCTAAATTGTACTTAAAAAATATAAATAAATCAAGGTTAATTTAAAATATATTTTGTTCGCTTATTGTTTAAAACTTTTAAAAATGAAGTGATTATAGTATAATAAGATGTTATGGTTTTTATAAATTAAAAGGGAATTAAGTGAAAAGCTTAAACGGTCACGCCACTGTAAAATGGACAAAAATAGATAAGCCACTGGGAAACTGGGAAGGACTATTGGAGGAGGAAGTTGAGTCAGGATACCTGCCATAAAAATAAACTGCGAGTGACAGAATGGGAGGATTAAATTAAATGAAAAAAAGATTTTATATTGCAGGATTAATTCTTGTATCTAGTTTAGCAACGGGACAAGACAAAGTTGTGAAGTTAGAAGAAAGTGTTATAACAAGTGAAAATACAGAGACAACAATAGCAGATATACCAAAAAATATAACTGTATTGACAGGAGAAGAGATAACACAAAGGGGAGCAAAAACAGTAGCAGAAGCTTTAAAATTAGTATCAAGTGTTATTGTAAAAGAGATGGGTGGAGCTGATGCAGCTTTTGATATAAGAGGTCAAGGGCCTACAGCAAAATCAAATGTTATAGTATTAGTTGATGGAGCACCAATTAACTCAATTGATTTATCAGGGTATCAGACAAGTAACATTCCAGTAGATAATATTGAAAGAATTGAAGTAATACCTTCTGGAGGCTCAGTTTTATACGGAGATGGAGCAGTTGGAGGGACAATAAATATAGTAACAAAAGCACCTGAAAATAAAAAAAATTATGGAAGTTTAAATAGTGAGATAGGATCTTATGGATTAAAAAAACAACAAATTACATATGGAACTAAAATAGGAGAAAAGCTTTTAGTTGAAGTAGATTATTTAAAAAGAGAAAAAGATGGTTATAGAGATTATTCTAAAGATAATTTAGAAAGTTTTGGATTTAGAAGTAGATATAAACTTAATGATGGAGAGTTAAAATTTAAATATAATTATTCTAAAAATGAATTTAAAGCTCCTGGATGGTTATTTGGAAGTGAAGTTAGTGATGATAGAACGCAGTCGAATTCAAAAAGATGGAGGGTTGATGGGAAAACCGAGAAGAATAATTTTATGGGAGACTATTTGTATAATATAAACTCCGATTTAGAATTTAAATTGTTAGGAAGATATGCTCATGAGAATTACTCTTCAAACGGAAGTAATTATAAAACAGAGATAAAATATTTAAAACCCCAATTAAGATACTCATATTTAAATGAGAATTATATTGTATTTGGTGGAGATGTTTATGCTGGTGAAACAAAGAGTTACTCTTCGTATGGAGATTCTAAAGCAGAAAAAAATTCTTTAGGTGGATTTATAGTAAATAGTTATACAATTGACAATTTTAGATTTACTCAAGGATATAGAAGACAAAATATTGAATATAAAGGAAAAAATAAAAATTTTTCAGAGAAAAAGTTTAAAGAGGACGCTATAGAATTAACAGGAAGTTATTTATATTCAGATTCAGGGTCTACGTATATAAGTTATACAAAAGGATTTAGAGCACCTAATACAGATGAAATAAATGTTTGGGATGGAGAGTTTAATACTCAAAAAACAGAAACTTATGAAATTGGAGCAAAGGATTTTGTAGGTAACACGTATATTTCAACATCAGTATTTTATATAGAAACAGAAAATGAAATTTTCTATGGAGTAAATAAAAACGATGAGGTTAATAAAAATAGAAATTTAGATGGAACAAGTAAGAGAAAAGGTATAGAGTTTTCTATGGAGCATTATTTTGATAAATTGACAATATCAGAATCAATAACTTATATGAAAACAGAGTTTAAAGAGAGAAAAGATATTCCAGGTGTTCCAAATATAAAGGGAGTTCTAAATTTTAATTATAAATTTAATGAAAAACTAAGCTTCAATAATTCTTGGGAGTATTATGGAAAAGCTTATGATAACGATGATGAAGCTAATGAAAGAGAAAAAACAGATAGTTATATATTGAGTGGATTAACTTTTATATATGATTTCAAAGATGGATTAGTTATAAATGCAGGAATTAATAATCTATTTAATGAAAAATATTATGATTATGTAGGATATAAAAAACCAAGTGAGCAAGACCCTACATTTGGAAAGACATATTACCCTGCACCAGAAAGAAATTATTATATTGGATTTAAATATAGTTTTTAATAAAAAATGCTCTTTTCAAGATATGAGAAGAGCATTTTTTACATATGTGTTATAATTGAAATATATTTTTATAGAAGAGGTGGGCGAGTGTTAAAAAAGATATTTATGTTAAATATAGTTGTATTTTCAATAGGATATTCAAGAATATTAGTAGATGGAATTGGTCGTAAAGTTGAAATTCCTGAAAAAGTAGAAAGAATAATTTCAACAGTTCCATCAAATACAGAGATAATAGTAGATATGGGATTAGTTAATATTTTAGCTGGAGTAGATATATATTCTGAAAAAATATCTAAAGAATTAGAAGGCAAAGGAATTTTAAATACAGATAGATTAAATGAAGAAAAAATAATGGAATTGATGCCGGATTTAGTTATAACATCCCAACATAATCTCTCTAAAGGAAAAGAGAGTTTAAATATTTTTGATGAGGTTGGAATTCCAGTTTATGTAATGAAAACCCCAAATTCATTAGAAGAAGTTAAAAATTCTATAGATGAAATTGGAAATCTTTTAAATGAGAAAAAAAAGAGTGATAATTTAAAAGATAGTTATGTTCAAGAGTTAGAAAAATTAAGATTACAAAATAAAAAGCAAAAGCGAGTATATTTTGAAATTTTAAATAATCCTATATATACAACAGGAGGAAAAACATTTTTGAATGATGTTATAAAAAATGCCGGTGGAAAAAATATATTTGAAAATCAAGAGGGATGGATTTCACCAACTTTAGAATCTATTATTGAAGAAAATCCTGAATTTATATTTGTAGGTGAGGATAGAAAAGAGGTTGTAGAGGACATAAAGACTAGACCAGAATGGCAAGAGATTGATGCTGTAAAAACTGGAAAAGTATATTTTATAGACGAAGGGATTAATAGACCATCAACAAGAGTTTTAAAATCTTTAAAACAGATGAAGGAAGTGCTTTCAAATGATAAGTTTTAGTTTTATTCCTAAAAATGGAGAGGAAGAAAAATTTTTAAAAGTATATAAAAAATTAAAAAACGAAGGTATAACAGGTATAGAAACAATAATCGGGGATCATTTACCTTTGGAAAGTTATGGAAAGTATCCTGTAAAAGGAGTACATCTATTATATTATCCTACTTGGTTAGAATTTTGGAGAGAGGATATGGAAAAGGTAAAAGAAGATTTTTATGATGATGAAGGGATATTAAATTATTATCGTTCTTTTAATAAAGAGATTTTGTTAGAAACTTTTAAAAAACAATTTGAAGATGCTAAAAAAATTAAAGCAAAGTATTTAGTTTTTCATGTTTCACACGTAAGACCTAAAGATATATTTACATGTAACTTTGATTATACATCTATAGAGGTATTAGATGAAACTTTGAAAATTGTGAATGAAGTTTTTAAAGGAGATGGACCTTTACTACTTTTTGAAAATTTACCATGGCCAGGATTAACTTTAAAAGACTACGAATTAACAAAATATTTTTTTGAAAGAGTAAAGTATGAAAAAAAAGGGTTTTTATTAGATTTCTCTCATATAATATGCACAGAAAAAAATATAAAGAGTTTTAAAGAAGCAGATCGATATATTTTGAATAAAATAAAAGAATTAAAAGAACTAAATAAATTTATATATGGTGTTCATATAAATGGAATAGAATTTAAAAATTATTTTGAAAGAGATTTTTCTAACGAAATAAAAGAATGGTCAAGTGAAGATAGAAATGGAAAATTTAAAATTGAGTGGGAACACATGAAAAATCTTGATCCACATAAGATTTATAGAGGGAATTTAAAATCACTATTAAATGAATTACCCAATTTAAAATATATAAATTTAGAGTTAAATTTTCAGTCCTTAGATTATTTAGAAGAGGTCGTTAGAGAACAATTAAATTATATAAAATAAATTCTTAAAAGATAAAAAATATGATATACTTTATATTATAGAATGTTAAGATTTTCGCGGGAGGACAGATGACACAAGGAAATTTAGATATAGATAAAAATATAGATGAAAAAGCAATAAAAGAGAATGAGAATATAAAAGAAGAGACTCAAGAAGAAGTAGTATCAGATCCTAATAAGTTATATAATATATTAGGAGTAATGTTTGAAACAACAAAAAAAAGATACAGCTTTGAAATTGTAGATGAAGTAGAGTATAAAAAAGGAGATAAAGTAATAGTAGATACTATTAGAGGTAAGGAAATAGGGGTTGTTTATGGTGGACCAATGCAACTTCCTGAAAGAGTGCTGGTATTACCACTTAAACCTGTAATAAAAAAAGCTAGTGAAGAAGAGATTCAAAAGTATGAAGTTCTTCGTCAAGAAGCTAGAGAAGCGTTTAAAGTTTGTAAAGAAAGAATTACTCATCATAAATTACCTATGAAATTAATAGAAACAGAATATACATTTGATAAAACAAAGTTAATATTTTATTTCACAGCAGAGGGAAGAATTGACTTTAGAGATTTAGTAAAAGATCTTGCAAATATATTTAAACTAAGAATAGAGTTAAGACAGATTGGTGTTAGAGATGAAGCAAGAATACTTGGAAATATTGGTGTGTGTGGAAAAGAATTATGTTGTAGAACATTTATAAATAAATTTGATTCAGTATCAATAAAAATGGCTAGAGACCAAGGGTTAGTAATAAATCCTACTAAAATATCAGGTGTATGTGGAAGGTTACTTTGCTGTATAAATTATGAATATAAGCAATATGAAGAGGCTTTAAGAGTTTATCCTGCTGTAAATCAGCTTGTTAAAACTCAAAAAGGAGAGGGAAAAGTAACGAGTATAAGTCCGTTAAATGGATTTTTATATGTAGATGTTGAAGGAAAAGGAATTATGAAGGTTCTTATTGATGAGATAAAATTTAATAAAAAAGAAGCAAAGAAATTACAGAATGTTTTATCAACAGAAGAGCTACAGCATAAGGTTTTAGAAAAGGAGTAATAAAAGAAAATGATTTTTGAAAATGAAGATATAGCTAATATTTGTGAAGGATACACTTTAATTCAAAAAAAAGAAGGATTTAGATTTGGAACTGATGCGGTTTTATTAGCTAATTTTTTCAATGGAAAGAAAAATTCTAAAATATTAGAAATTGGAACAGGAAATGGTATAATTCCAGTATTGTTATGTGCTAAAGATAAAATATCTAAAATAAAAGCGGTAGAGATTCAAAAAGAAATTGCAGATTTAGCAATTAGAAATGTTAAAAGAAATGGATTAGAGGATAGAATAGAAGTTGTTAATATGGATATAAAAAATATCCAAGAAGGAAATACATATGATTATATAATTTCAAATCCACCATATATGGTTTTAGATGGAAAAGAAATTAATGATAAAGATATAAAAAGTATAGCAAGACATGAAATAAAGCTTAACTTGAAAGAGTTTATAGCAAATGCTAAAAGATTATTAAAACCAAGAGGTGAGCTTTTCATGGTACATAAAAGCTATAGATTTTTAGAAATTTCAGAAGAGCTTATAAAAAATGGATTTTCAGTTAAAAGAGTTAAATTTGTTCATTATTCAAAAGATAAAGATTCAAGTATTGTTTTAATTGAAGCTAGCAAAGGGAGAAAAAACATATTAAAAATTGAAACTCCAATTTTTTTAAACGATAATTAGAGATACTTTAAGGGAGAGGAGTTACCTCTCCCTATTTTAATGGAGGTGTCACAAAGATGTTTAAATTAAATTCAAAATATAGTCCAACAGGAGATCAACCAGAAGCAATTAAAAAATTAATTAAAGGATTAGATGAAGGTGTAAAAGATCAAACCTTACTAGGGGTAACTGGCTCAGGAAAGACGTTTACAATAGCTAATATAATAAAAGAAAGTAACAGACCAGCATTGATATTAGCTCCAAATAAAACATTGGCAGCACAGTTATTCGCAGAGTATAGAAGTTTTTTTCCAGAAAATGCAGTAGAATATTTTGTTTCGTATTATGACTATTATCAACCAGAAGCCTATATAGCAACAACAGATACTTATATAGAGAAAGATTCATCTATAAATGATGAAATAGATAAATTTAGAAATGCGGCAACGGCTGCTTTAATAAATAGAAAAGATGTTATAATTGTAGCTTCAGTATCTGCAATTTATGGACTTGGATCACCAGAGACTTATAAAAATTTAACTATAGCAATTGATAAAAAAACAGGTTATAGTAGAAAAAAGTTAATATCAAAATTGATAGAATTACGATATGAAAGAAATGATATTGCTTTTGAAAGAGGTAAGTTTAGGGTAAAAGGAGATGTAATAGATATATATCCATCTTATATGGAAAATGGTTATAGAATAGAGTTTTGGGGGGATGAAATTGAAGAGATTTCTGAAGTAAATACATTGACAGGTCAAAAGATAAAAAGAAATTTAGAAAGAGTTGCAATCTCTCCTGCTACTCATTATGTAACAGAAGAGGGAGAACAAGAAAGAATTATAGAGGAGATAAGAAAAGATTTAAAAAAAGAAGTAAAAGAATTTGAAGAAAAAGGAAAACTCTTAGAAGCTCAAAGATTAAAGCAAAGAACAGACTATGATTTAGAGATGATAAGAGAAGTTGGATATTGTAAAGGGATAGAAAATTATTCAAGATATTTGACACATAAAAACCCTGGAGACAAACCAGATACATTAATGGATTATTTTCCTAAAGATTTTATTGTATATATAGATGAATCCCATATTGGTGTTCCTCAAATAAGAGGGATGTATAATGGTGATAGAGCAAGAAAGACAGCTTTAGTTGAAAATGGATTTAGATTAAAATCAGCTCTAGATAATAGACCTTTGACATTTGAAGAGTTCAGAGAGAATTGTGGTCAAACAATTTTTGTTTCAGCTACTCCAGGAGATTTTGAAATAGAAAAATCTAATGGACATATAGCTGAACAGCTAATTAGACCGACAGGAATTTTAGATCCAATTATAGAAATTAGAGAAACTAAAAATCAAGTAGACGATCTTTTAGATGAAATTAGAAAGAACACCTTAAAAAAAGAAAGAGTTCTAATAACTACTTTAACTAAAAAGATGGCTGAAGAATTAACAGAGTATTATATAACTTTAGGTGTTAAAGTAAAGTATATGCATTCAGATATAGATACTTTAGAAAGAATTGAAATTATTAGAGGATTAAGAAAAGGTGAATTTGACGTTTTAATTGGAATAAATTTATTGAGAGAAGGGCTTGATATACCGGAAGTATCATTAGTTGCTATTTTAGAAGCTGACAAAGAAGGGTTTTTAAGAAGTAAAAGATCATTAGTTCAAACAATAGGAAGAGCAGCTAGAAATGTTGATGGAAGAGTAATACTATATGGTGATATTATGACTGATTCTATGAAGTATGCTATCGAAGAAACTAAGAGAAGAAGAAAGAAACAAGGAGAGTACAATTTATTAAATAATATAGAGCCTAAAACAATTTTTAGAGAAGTTTCAGAATCGTTATTTAATTGGGAAGCTGAAGAAGAGAAGATAGTTGAAACTAAGCATTTTACAAGTAAAGAGGATATTGAAAAAGAGATAAAAAAATTAATTAAGGAGATTAAAGTATTATCTGAAGAATTGAACTTTGAAAAAGCTATAGAGAAAAGAGATGAGATGAACAAACTAAAATTGATGTTATTAGAAATGTAGGAGCGAACTATGGAAGAGAAAATTTATAGTGTAACAGAGTTTAATAAGATGGTAAAAGGATATATAGATGAAAACCCAAACTTTCAAGAATTTTTTTTAAAAGGAGAGCTTTCAGGAGTAACATATTATAAAAGTGGTCATTTATATTTTACTTTAAAAGATAAACAGAGTCAGATAAAATGTGCAGCATTTAATTATAAATTTAAAAGAATAGCTGAAGATTTAAAAGAGGGAGATTCTGTAAAGATATTTGGAGATGTTGGCTTCTATGAAGCTAGAGGAGATTTTCAGGTATTGGTTAGACATGTACAAAAAGAAGATAAGCTTGGTGAGATGTTTGCAAAGTTAGAAAAGTTAAAGAAGGATTTAGAGAGGGAAGGGTTATTTTCACCATTATTTAAAAAAGTTTTACCTAAATATCCAAAGGCAATAGGAGTTGTAACAGCATATACAGGAGCAGCATTTCATGATATAGTAAATACAACAAGAAAAAGATTTAAAAATATAGATATTTATATTTATTCAGCTAAAGTTCAAGGTGTAGGAGCTAAAGAGGAAATTGTAAAAGGTATTGAAACATTAAATAAAATACCGGAAATAGATTTAATTATTGCTGGTAGAGGTGGAGGAAGTGTTGAAGACTTGTGGGCTTTTAATGAAGAAGAAGTAGCAAGAGCATTTTTTCAAAGTGAAAAACCAATAATATCAGCTGTAGGTCATGAGATAGATAATTTATTATCTGATTTAGTAGCAGACGTTAGAGCAGCGACTCCAACTCAAGCAATAGAAATATCTATTCCTGTAAAAAAAGAGATAGAAAAGCAATTGTTAGAAAAAGAAAAAAGAGTAAAAGATAGTATCAATAGAGTAATAAAAAAGAAAAAAGATGAGATAAAACAGCTACAAAGTAGTTATGTACTAAAGAATTTTATAAAAGCTATAGAGGAAAAAAATCAAATGTTAGTATCAAAAGAAGAGAAAATCGAAGATATTATGAAAAAGATATTTAGAAATAAAAGTCACGAGTTAGAAGTGTGTACAGAAAAAATAATTGCTTTAAATCCTTTAAATGTTTTAAAAAGAGGTTACAGTATAACTAAAATAGGTGATAAGGTAATAAAAGAAAGTTCTCAAGTAAAACTTGGAGATTCAATTGAAACAACTATAAAAAATGGAAAAATAATTAGTAGAATAGAGGAGATTATTTAAAATGAAAAAATTAATAGGAATATTATTTCTTTTTTTTAGCTTAATAGCTTTAGGTGATCAAAGACCACCATATATTCAAAGTCTAGAAAGTCAAATAGCGAGAGAGGATGATAGAGATAAAGCGGCAGTTCTTTTAAAAGAATATGAAAAATATTTTAAAAGTTATATAAACTCTATAAGTGGAAATGAAAATCAAGTTTTTTATTTAGGAGACCAATATTTTAGAAATAGAAAGTATGAAAGAGCAGCTCAAATTTTTAGTAGTAACATTGATAGTTCTAGAAATTTATTTGGAGCAGCAACAAGTTATAGATTCATAGGTGATTATAATAAAGCCATTGATTTTTATAGCGTTGCAATTAGTATTGAGCCTAGTATGAAAGAAGCTTATTTAGGAAGAGGATTAGCGTATAGAAATTTAGGGAGATATAATAAAGCGATAGATGATATTCAAATATATATGAACTATGCACCTAGTGTAGAAGGGTTTTTAGCTTTAGGAGATATTTACTTGGCTGAAAAGAAAATTGATAGAGCAAGAGAGGTTTTACAAGAAGGAAGAAGATTATATCCACAGTCAAAAGAGATAAGTAATATGTTAACGTCTACATATTCTAGATAAAAGAGGTGACAGATGGAGTGGTATCGATTAAAATTAATAGGTTTAAAGAGTAGTAAGATTAGAGCTTTAATGGCATACAATAAAAGATATAAAGATATTTTTGCTGATTTAGATAAACTTACAAATATACTAAATTTAACCGCAGGTGATACCCAATTAATAGAAAATTCAAAATACTGTGAAAAATATTTGGAGGTTATGGATTATTTAGAACGAAATAGGATAGGTCTAATAAGTATTAATGATTATAGATATCCTGAAAGTTTGAAAAATATAACAAAACCTCCACTTTTTCTTTTTTATAAAGGAAATGTAGAACTTTTGAGTAAAAATAAGATGATTTCCATTGTAGGAACAAGAAGGTCGACAAAATACGGAGAGCTTTGTTGCGAGAAAGTTGTTAAAGATTTAGTTGATGGAGATGTAGTTGTTGTAAGTGGATTGGCTTTAGGAATAGATTCAATAGTTCATAAAGAAGTTCTAAAATACAAAGGGAATACGATTGCCGTTCTAGGATGTGGAATAGATATTTATTATCCAAGAACTAATGTTAAATTGAGAAATGAAATAGAAAAAAAAGGATTAATAATATCTGAGTTTCCTATTGGAATGATGCCGGCACCTAAAAATTTCCCAATTAGAAATAGAATAATAGCTGGCTTATCTAAAGGGACTATAATAGTTGAAAGCTCTTTAAAAGGTGGAAGCTTAATAACAGCTAATATATCTTTAGAAGAAGGAAGAGATGTTTTTGCAATTCCAGGAGATATAACTTATCCATTATCACAAGGATGTAATGAGTTAATAAAATTATCTCAAGCTAAGCTAATAATCTCAGGAGAAGATATATTATCTGAGTATGGTTGGCCAAAAACAAATGAAGAAGGAAAAAAATTAAATAAGTTGCTTGGAATAAAATTAAAAATTTACAGTGTATTAAAAACGAAAATGCATTTAGAAGAAATAAAACGAGAAATTCCTTGTGAAACAAGTGAATTATTGAGCAATTTAATGGAATTAGAAATAGAGGGTTATATTCAAAGCTTGCCAGCAGGACACTATAGAAGGCGTTTATAAACGGGAAACTTAGTACCCTTGGTTGATTTTTTTATTAATTTCTAATATAATTAAGAGCGAATAATGTATATAGAGAAAAAATTAGGGGTGAAAATAGTGGCGAAAAAAAATTTAGTAATAGTGGAATCACCTGCAAAAGCGAAGACTATTGAAAAAATATTGGGGAATAATTTTCATGTTACAGCTTCCTTTGGACATGTAAGAGATTTGCCTAAAAGCAAAATTGGAGTAGATGTGCAAGATGATTTCAAACCGAGCTATTCGACAATAAGAGGAAAGGGAGATGTAATAAAAACTTTAAAAGATCTTGCTAAAAAATCAGATAAAGTATATTTAGCATCTGACCCTGATAGAGAAGGAGAGGCTATTGCGTGGCATATAGCTCAAACATTAAAATTAGACGAAAATGAAGCTAATAGAATAGAATTTAACGAAATAACGAATGGAGCAATAAGAGAAGCTATAAAAAATCCTAGAAAGGTAGATATAGATAGAGTTAATGCACAGCAAGCAAGAAGAATACTTGATAGACTAGTAGGATATGAGATAAGTCCTCTTCTATGGAAATCTATATCTTCTAATACAAGTGCTGGAAGAGTTCAATCAGTTGCTTTAAAATTAATATGTGACTTAGAAGATAAAATAAAGAAATTTGTCCCAGAAAAATTTTGGGATATAAAAGGTGAATTTGAAAATAAGATGAATCTTTCTCTGTATAAAATAGAAGGAAAAAGATTTGAAAGAGTTACAGATGAGGATATTGTAAAAAATGTTCAATTAACACTGAATTCAGAATATTCGGTTATTAATTCTAAAGTAACTAAAAAATCTAAAAATCCACCGCTACCATTAAAAACGAGTACATTACAGCAATTATCATCATCATATTTAGGTTTTTCAGCTTCAAAAACTATGTCTGTAGCTCAGGGATTATATGAGGGTATAAGTATAGATGGAAACCAAAAAGGTTTAATAACTTATATGAGAACTGATTCAACTAGAATATCAGATGAAGCTAAAGATATGGCAAAAAGTTATATAGTAGAGAACTTTGGAAAAGAATATTTAGGTAAAGAGGCAGCGAAGAAGAAAAAAGATGAAAAAATTCAAGATGCCCATGAAGCTGTTAGACCAACAGATATATATTTAGAACCAGATAAAATAAAAAAGGATTTAGCTCCAGATCAATATAAGCTATATAAGCTTATATGGGAAAGATTTATGATATCTCAGTTAGCACCAATGCAATATGAACAATTTGAGATAATTTTAGAAAATGGAGATTATCAATTTAGAGGTACTTTGAATAAGATAATATTTGATGGTTATTATAAAGTTTTCAAAGATGAAGAGGAATTACCATTAGGAGAATTTCCAACAATAAATGAAGGAGATTTCTTAAAACTAAAAAAATTGAATATAAAAGAGGATTGGACAAAACCTCCTTCAAGGTTAACAGAATCATCTTTAGTTAAGAAACTAGAAGCTGACGGAATAGGAAGACCGTCAACATATGCTTCAATAATAGAAACTTTAAAAAAGAGAGAATACGTTGTAATTGAAGGAAAAAGTTTTATTCCGACAGAGTTAGGTTATGAGATAAAAACAATTCTAGAAAAAAACTTTAAAGATATAATGGATGTTAAATTTACAGCATCATTGGAAGATGGGTTAGATTTAGTTGAAGAAGGAGAGAGAGATTGGATTGAGATATTAAAAGATTTCTACTCGAAACTTTCAAAAGATTTAGAACTTTATAAAATTAAGGTTGAAGAAGAATCTAATAGAATAATAACTTCAGATGTTCCTTGTCCTTGTGGATCTGGAAATATGATTATGAAAAATGGAAGATTTGGAAGATACCTATGCTGTACTGATGAAAATTGCAAAGAAAAATACTCTTTAAAAGGGATTGAAATTCCATTAGAAGATATTAAGAATGGAGATATAAAAGTAAAAGAGTTATTAGAAGAGCAATTGAGAGTTAAACAAGGAAAATTAACAGATGTATTTTTAAATAATGGAAGTAGATTGCTTTTAAAGCTAGGACGTTTTGGTAGTTATTTAGAGAGCGAAAATTTTAAAGAGGATAATGAAAGAGTTTCTTTACCAGGAGAAGTTAAAAAACTTCTTATGAATGGAACAATTGAAGAAAAAGATGGAATAGTCCAATTAAAATGGATTATGGATAAAATTCAAAAAGAAGAAGAAGAGATTCTAAAAAATGCTGGGAATTGTGAAAAGTGTGGAAAACCATTTAAAATAGGTAGAGGAAGATGGGGGAAATTCTTAGCTTGTACGGGATATCCTGATTGTAAAAATATAAAAAAATTGGAAAAAGATAAAAAAGAGTAGATAAAAGGACTCGCCTTTGTGGGCGAGACTTTTGTATGTATAAAAAAAGGAGAACAGATGATAAATAAAGAAGTAGTAGTAATAGGAGCAGGATTAGCAGGATCAGAAGCAGCATATCAATTAGCAAAAAATGGAGTTAAGGTAAAACTATATGAAATGAGACCAAAAGTTTCAACAGAAGCTCATAAAAGTGAGAAATTTGCTGAGTTAGTATGCAGTAACTCTTTAGGAGGAGATCATTTAGGAAATGCCTCAGGATTAATGAAAGAGGAGCTAAGAAGAATGGGATCACTACTTATTGAGATTGCAGATGAAGTTAAAGTTCCTGCAGGGCAAGCTCTAGCTGTAGATAGAGAAGGATTTTCAGAGAAAGTGACAGAGAAGTTACATTCTATGGAGAATATAGAAATAATAAATGAGGAATTAAAAGAGATTCCAAAAGATAAAATAGTTATTGTTGCTAGTGGACCATTAACATCAGATGAACTGTCTAGAAATATTGGAAAAACACTAGAGCAAGAATATTTATATTTTTATGATGCAGCAGCTCCAATCGTAACCTTAGAGTCTATTGATAAAGATAAGGTATTTTTCCAATCAAGATACGATAAGGGAGAGGGAGAATATATTAACTGTCCGATGAATAAAGAAGAGTATGAAGCTTTTTATGAAGCCCTAATATCGGCAGAAAGAGCACCTTTAAAAAAGTTTGAAGAAGAAAAATTATTTGAGGCATGTATGCCTGTTGAAAGAATAGCTCAAAGAGGATTTAAAACATTATTATTTGGACCATTAAAACCAAAAGGATTAATAAATCCAAAAACTGGAAAAGAAGAGTTTGCAGTAGTTCAGTTAAGACAAGACGATAAAGATGGAAAATTATATAATTTAGTAGGATTTCAGACAAATTTAAAATGGGGAGAACAAAAAAGAGTGTTCTCAATGATACCAGGACTTGAAAATGCAGAATTTGTAAGATATGGAGTTATGCATAGAAATACATTTATAAACTCAACAAAATTGTTAACTCCAGCATTAAATTTAAAAAATAACGAAGATATATATTTTGCAGGACAGATAACAGGTGGAGAAGGGTATGTTTGTGCTATTGCTACTGGATTAATGGCGGCAACTAACATTCTTAGAAAGATGGATGGAAAAGTACCATTAATACTGGATGATAGAAGTTCAATCGGAGCAATCATTAAATATATTACAGAGGAAAAGAAAAATTTCCAACCAATGGGACCTAATTTTGGTGTAATAAAATCTTTAGATGAAAGAATAAGAGATAAAAAAGAGAAGTATAATAAGATATCAAAAATAGCTTTAGAATATTTAGATGAAAAGTTAAATCAAGAGAAGTAAAAGGAGTTTGAGATGGACACTCTTAATTTATTAGGGGATATAAAAGAGTTTTTATATCATTGTGAGTTCGCAAAAGGAAAGAGTTTAAATACAATAAAATCATTAAGAATAGATTTGTATAGATTTAATGAATATATTATGAAATGTGATGATTTAAAAAAAATTTCTGATATAGATGGATTCAATTTTAGAGAATTTTTAGTGGAACTTCAAAGTTGTGATATAGGAAAAAGGTCTTTGAATAGAAAAATTTCATCTATAAAATCATTTTTTAAGTATTTAAAAGATACTGGAAAAATAAAAAGCAATCCAGCTCAATTAATAGTGGCACCAAGTTATGATAGAGGAATTCCTGAAGTTCTTGAGTTAGGAGAAATAAGTAGCTTTAGAAAAGCTATAGAGTTAAAAAATTATCATAGTTTAAGAGATAGACTAATTGTAGAGCTTCTTTATTCGAGTGGAATAACATCTCAAGAACTTTTAGGACTAGGGGAAGATGTTTTTAATTTAGAAGAGAGAGAAGTTATTGTAACAAGTTTTAAAAAATATAGAACTGTATTTTTTAGTGAAAGAACAAAAAATTTTTTTAAAAGATATATAGCTGCTAAGAAAGAAAAGTTAGGAGCTAAATATAATAAAGAAATACTTTTTGTTAATGGATCTGGTGGAAGATTAACTGATCGATCTTTAAGAAGACTTATAGATAGATATGGTATTAAAGCTGGAATAATAAAAGAGATAAGTCCTCATAGTTTTCGACATACATTTGCTGTTCATATGTTAGAAAATGGAATGAGTTTATTACAATTACAAAAATTACTAGGACATTCAAATTTAGATTCAACAAAAATATATTTAGAAGCTTTAGAGAAAAAAAGAAGAAAAGAACTGTCTAAAGAGATAGTAATAAAATAATAGAAAAAATATTAATTATAGATTGAAGGAGAGTTTATGACAAAAAAATGTATAGGATGTGGAATTGAACTTCAAGGAGAAAATCCAAATTCTAATGGATATTTGCCAAAGTCAGTTTTAGAAGGAGATAGCAAAGAGTTACTTTGTCAAAGATGTTTTAAAATAAAAAATTATGGACAGTATATTCCTATAAAAATGACAAAAGAGGATTATAGACAAGAAGTTAAAAAAAGTTTAGCAGAGGCAGATGTAGCAATACCTGTATTTGATATTATTGATTTTGAAGGATCATTTGATGATGAGATTCTTGATATTTTAAGAGAAATGGAATCAATTGTTGTAATAAATAAATTAGATTTAATACCTGATGATAAACATCCATCAGAAGTTGCAGATTGGGTTAAGGGAAGATTGGGAGAAGAAGGAATTGCTCCGTTAGATGTAGCTATAGTAAGTTCTAAAAATGGATATGGAATAAATGGAATATTTAAGAAAATTAAACATTTTTATCCAAATGGAGCAAAAGCTTTAGTTTTAGGAGTAACGAATGTTGGGAAATCAAGTATTATAAACAAACTTATAGGTGCTAAGAGAGTAACTGTATCAAAATTTCCAGGAACAACTCTAAAAAGTGTTAAAACAGAAATTCCATTTTCAAAAATAACATTAATTGATACACCGGGTTTAATTCCTAGTGGAAGATTTTCTGACTTTGTTTGTCAAGAGTGCAATCAAAATATAATTCCAGCTAATGAGATATCAAGAAAAACATATAAGGTTCAAGAGGATAGAGTTATATTAATTGGTGGAATGATACAAATGAGAGTATTAAATGACGACGAGTTAAAACCAATATTCTCACTATATGCATCTAAAGATGTAACGTTTCATGAGACAAATATAGAGAAAGCGAAAGAGTTAATGCAAAAAGCAGACTTTTTAACACCGCCATGTGAAAATTGTAGAGACGAATTTAACTCTTTAGAAAAAGATGTAGAAGTATACACAGTAGAAACAGGAGAAGAATTAGTTTTTAAAGGTTTGGGATGGTTATCTGTAAAAAGAGGGCCTTTAAAAGTAGAAATAATATCACCAAAAGGTGGAGAAATATTAATAAGAGAAGCTTTTATAAAACCAAAAAGATAGAAGATGAGGTTCTAGGGGATGGAAAAAGACGGAAGAATAACTACTCTAAATTGGATTATAAATATAGCGGTAACAATTTTATTTATCTATCTTGCTATGAGAGGAATTGATGATCTAACAGGAACATATAAAATTGATGAAACGGTAAGAAGTACAAAAGAACTTAGAATAGCTTTAGAAAAATACTATCAATTAACAGGGAATTATCCTGAATTAACAAAACCAGGGGTAAATATGAACTTACATCTTTTGGATTATGTGAATGAAAAAGGACAAAAGATATCTTTTGCAGATATTTATGGAAGAAAAACTTTAGCTAAAACATACGGTAGTAATTCAATAATTGCATCAAATGAAGTTTATGATGTACAGAATTTTGAAAATACAAGTAAAAATGGCGGTTGGAATTATAATTATTCTCAAAGAACAGGAGAGATTCATCCTAATTTACCTGAGGATATTTATATAGAAAAAGTAAACTGGATTAGACAGTAGAACATGAATGGAGGAAAATAAATGTACGATATTATATTTTTAGGTGGAGGACAAGCTGGGGTTTTTGGAGCTTACGAAGCTATTAAAAAGAATAAGGATTTAAAGATTTTAGTTTTAGACAAAGGTAGAATGTTAACACAAAGAGTTTGTCCAAAAGAAAAGCTAGGAACATGTGTAAAGTGTCCAACTTGTGCAATAATTTATGGAGTTTCAGGAGCTGGAGCTTTCTCTGACTCTAAATTTAATATGGATTATAGAGTTGGTGGAGATGTTCATGTTTTAACTGGAAAAGTAATTGTAAATGAAACTATTCAATATGTAGCAGATATATATAAAGATTTTGGATTTGATGAAAAACCATCTGGTTTAGAGTATAATCAAGTTATGTTAGATTTAAAGAAAAGATGTATTGAAAATAATGTACAGTTAGTAGATACGCCAACAATGCACTTGGGAACAGATGGATCAAGAGAACTATATACAAAATTAGTAAATTCTTTATTAGAAAAAGGTGTAGAGTTTATAACTGAAAGGTCTGCTGAAGGATTAATAATAGAGAATGGTGAAATAAAAGGAGTAACTGTAAAAAATAAAAAAGATGAAGTTGAAAATTACTTTGCAAAAAATGTTGTAATTGGACTTGGAAGAAGTGGTGCAAAAAAACTGATGGAGATGTGTGAAGAGTCAGGAGTATCATATGAGACAGGTGCAGTTGATCTAGGTGTAAGAGTAGAGATACCTGATTTAGTAATGAAGGATATTAACGAAAATTTCTATGAAGCAAAGATGATTTATCATACAACAAAATATAGAGATAAAATGAGAACTTTCTGTTCAAATCCAAGTGGATTTATAGCTGCAGAAAAACATAGTGACGATGTAGTACTAGCAAATGGTCATGCATATAAAGATAAGAAATCTCAAAATACAAACTTAGCTTTATTATGTACAAAGACATTTACACAACCATTTAAGCAACCATTTGAATATGCAACTGCTATAGCGAAGATGTCGTCAATGCTAACTGGTGGTAAGATATTAATGCAATCTTACGGAGATTTAAAAGTAGGAAGAAGATCAACAGATGAGTCTATAGCTAGATTAAATATAATTCCAACAACAGAAGATTATGTAGCTGGGGATATAGCGCTAGCATGTCCAAAAAGAATCTTGGATAATATTATAGAGTTTATAGAAGTTCATGACAAAATAACTCCAGGGTTTGCATCAAGTGACTTATTGCTATATTTCCCTGAGATAAAATTTAGAAGTACAAGAATAAAAATAGATGCTAATATGGAAACGAATATAAAAGGATTATACGCAGCAGGAGACAGCTCGGGATACGGAAGTGGACTAAATATAGCTGCAGTAATGGGGATACTGGCGGTAAGACATATAATTTCTAAATAATTTGGAGGACTATAATGGGATTTTTTAATAAACTTTTCGGTAGAAAAAAAGAGGATAAAGTTGAAGAAAAAGAAGAAAAGTTAGAACACGAAGTGATAGAGGAAGAAATTGAATCACTTGAAGAGTTAAAAGAAGAAAAAATAGATGAAGAAGAAAGAATAGATGAAGCAGTAGAAAAAGCAATTGATGATGAAAAAAACGAAGAGTCAACAATAGAAAACGAAGAAATAAAAGATGAGATAGTGTACATAGAAAAACCAAAAGTTGAAAAGAGAAGCTTCTTCACATCTTTAAAAGAAAAGTTATTTAAATCAAGAGAAGGTTTATTTGGCACTTTGAAAAATATTTTTACGGGAAAATCAATAGTAGATGGAGAAATGTATGAAGAATTAGAAGATACATTAGTACAATCAGATATTGGTATTGAAATGACTTTAAAAATAGTAAAGGATTTAAAAGCAGAAGTAAAAGCTAGAGGAGTTAAAAAGCCAGAGGATGTATATCCAGTCTTAAAAGATGTATTAGAGGGATATTTAATTACAGAAAATACTAAATTAGATATTCAACCTGGAAGAATGAATGTGATTCTAATAGTGGGAGTAAATGGTGTTGGAAAAACAACAACTATTGGAAAAATTGCGGCTAAGCTGGTAAAAGATGGTAAAAAAGTTGTAATAGGTGCAGCTGATACATTTAGAGCAGCTGCAGTTGAGCAATTAGAAGAGTGGGTAAAAAGAGCAGGAGCAGAAATTGTAAAGCATCCAGAAGGAGCAGATCCAGGAGCAGTTGTCTTTGATACCTTAAAGGCTGGAGAAGACAAAAATGCTGATGTTGTAATTATTGATACAGCAGGAAGATTACATAATAAAAATAATCTGATGAAGGAATTAGAAAAAATAAATAATATTATAAAGAAAAAAATAGGAGACCAACCTTACGAGTCAATTTTAGTTTTAGATGGAACTACAGGACAAAATGGACTGATTCAAGCAAGAGTATTTAACGAAGTGACAAAATTAACAGGATTTATTGTTACTAAATTAGATGGAACGGCCAAGGGTGGAATACTATTTAGTATCTCTGAAGAGCTTAAAAAACCTATAAAATATATAGGAGTAGGAGAGGGAATAGAAGATTTAAGAGAGTTTAATAGTAAAGAGTATATACAAGCAATTTTTGATTAATATATTAAAAAAAATAGAATTTCTGTTGTAAATATATATAAAATTTGTTAATATATAGTTGAAAATTATGAGCACTATTACAGTATAGTTAAAAATGTGCAATTTATTTAATAAAAATCAAGGAGGACTTAAAGTGAGCATTATAGTTCAAATTAAAGAAAAAGCAAAAACTTTAGGAAACAAAATAGTTCTTCCTGAGGCTACTGATGAGAGAGTAATCAGAGCAGCTGCAGGAGTAGTTGAGGAGAAGTTAGGAACTCCAGTATTAATAGGAAATGTAGAAACAATAAAAACATTTGCTACAAATTTAGGAGTATCTTTAGATGGTGTTGAAATTATTGATCCCAAAACTACTGATAAATTAGCTTCATATGTTGAGAAACTTTGTGAGTTAAGAGCAAAAAAAGGAATGACTCCAGAAGAAGCAGAAAGATTATTAACAACTGATGTTAACTTCTTTGGTGCTATGATGGTTAAAATGGGAGATGTAGCAGGGATGGTTTCAGGATCAGACTCACCTACAGCAAATGTTTTAAGAGCTGGATTACAAGTTGTTGGAACAAAGCCAGGAGTAAAAACAGTATCATCAGTATTTTTAATGGAGTTAAAGCATAATGTAGAGACTTATGGAGAAATCTTAGTATTTGGAGACTGTGCTGTAATTCCAGAACCTACATCAGAGCAATTAGCTGATATTGCATCAGAAGCAGCAGTAACAGCATCTACAGTAGCTGGATTAGATCCAAAAGTTGCACTTATGTCATTCTCTACAAAAGGATCAGCAAAGCATGATTCAGTAGACGTTGTAAAAAGAGCTGGAGAAATTTTAAGAGAAAGAAATGCTGATTTCGCGTTTGAAGAGGAATTACAAGCAGATGCTGCTTTAGTAGCATCAGTAGGAGTTAAAAAAGCTCCAAATTCAAAAGTAGCTGGGCATGCTAATGTATTAATATTCCCTAATTTAGCAGCAGGAAATATCGGATATAAATTAGTTCAAAGACTAGCTAATGCAGAGGCATATGGTCCATTAATTCAAGGGTTAGCAGCTCCGATAAACGATTTATCAAGAGGATGTTCAGTTAAAGATATCATAGATTTAACTGCAATAACATCAGTACAAGCTGGAAAGTAATAGATGACGATTTAAATTAAGGTAAAAATCCGTAAGGAGTTTTAACTCCTTACGAATTAAATATATTAAAATAAAAAAATAAAATTAAGGTGGTAAATTTAATGAAAGTTTTAGTTATTAACTGTGGTAGTTCATCTCTAAAGTACCAATTATTAAATCCTGAATCGGGAGAGCTTTTTGCAATTGGACTTTGTGAAAGAATAGGAATCGAAGGATCAAAAATGGAGTATGAAACTCCAGCTAACGATTTTGAAATCGAAATAAAGCAAGATATGCCAACTCATAAGGAAGCTTTAGAGTTAGTAATAAATGCTATTACAAATCCAGAGTATGGAGTAATAAAATCAGTAGAAGAGATTGATGCAATAGGTCACAGAGTAGTACACGGTGGAGAGAAATTCGCTTCATCAGTATTAGTAACTCCAGAAGTTATGGCAGCTATGGAAGAGTGTTCAGAGTTAGCACCATTACATAACCCTGCAAACTTATTAGGAATTAGAACAATGCAAGAATTAATGCCAGGAAAGCCAAATGTTGGAGTATTTGATACATCATTCCACCAAACAATGCCAAAAGAAGCATACATGTATGCATTACCATATGAGGATTATACAGAATTAAAAGTTAGAAAATATGGATTCCACGGAACATCTCATAAATTTGTTTCAGGAGTAGCTCAAGAATTATTAGGAAATCCAGCTGAATCAAAAATAATCGTTTGTCACTTAGGAAACGGTGGATCAATATCTGCAGTTAAAAATGGTAAATGTATTGATACAACTATGGGATTAACTCCATTACAAGGAATTATGATGGGAACTAGATGTGGAGATATCGATCCAGCAGCAGTTTTATTCATAAAAAATAAAAGAGGATTATCAGATAAAGAAATGGACGACAGAATGAATAAGCAATCTGGAATCTTAGGAGTATTTGGAGAGTCTTCAGACTGTAGAGATATGGAAATCGCAGCAGCAGCAGGAAATGAAAGAGCATTATTAGCTGAGAATATGTTTGCTTACAAGATAAGAGGATATGTTGGAAACTATGCAGCTCAAATGGGTGGAGTAGACGCAATTTGCTTCACAGGAGGAATTGGAGAGAATTCTGGAAAAGTTAGAGAAGACGTTTTAAGAGGATTAGAGTTTATCGGAGTTGAATTAGATAAAGAAGTTAACTCTAAGAGACAAAAAGGAAATGTTCTTTTAACTAAAGAAACATCTAAGGTAAAAGCATTCAAAATACCTACAAATGAAGAGTTAGTAATAGCTAGAGATACTTACGAAATTGTAAATGCTACAAAGTAATAAGTGTTGAAAGTTGTTTAATAAATAAACATATTAGTCAGTAAAAAATTATATTTGGTTGAATTAGTTTAAAAATTTCTTAAAAAAATCGAGAACTTTAATTGACAATTAATAAGAATACTCGTAAAATAGAGTTAACTTTAGAGTCAATTAAAAAAGGGAGGACAATTCAAATGGCTAAAAAAATGCAAACTATGGATGGTAACCAAGCTGCAGCATATGCATCATATGCTTTTACAGAAGTAGCAGGTATTTATCCAATAACTCCATCATCGCCAATGGCTGAGTACACTGACGAGTGGGCATCAAGAGGAATGAAAAATATGTTTGGAGTTCCAGTAAAAGTTGTTGAAATGCAATCAGAGGCAGGAGCAGCTGGAACAGTTCACGGATCTTTACAGGCAGGAGCTTTAACTACAACATATACAGCATCACAAGGATTACTATTAAAAGTGCCTAATATGTATAAAATAGCTGGAGAACTTTTACCAGGAGTTATCCACGTATCAGCAAGAGCGTTAGCAGCACAAGCGTTATCAATATTTGGTGATCACCAAGACGTTTATGCAGCTAGACAAACTGGATTTGCTATGTTATTTGAGAGCTCAGTACAAGAAGTAATGGATTTATCAGGAGTTGCACACTTAGCAGCTATTAAATCAAGAGTTCCTTTCATGAATATATTTGATGGATTTAGAACTTCACACGAAATTCAAAAAGTTGAAGTAATGGATTTTGATGTATTCAAGAGATTAGTAGATATGGATGCTATTAAAGCTTTCAGAGAAAGAGCTTTAAACCCAGAGCACCCAGTAACAAAAGGAACAGCTCAAAACGACGATATCTACTTCCAAACTAGAGAAGTACAAAATAAATTCTACGATGCAGTACCTGCAATTGTAGCTAACTATATGGAAGAAATTTCAAAAGTAACTGGAAGAGATTATAAGCCATTTAACTATTATGGAGCACCAGATGCAGAGCATATTGTTATTGCTATGGGATCTGTTTGTGAAACATTAATAGAAACAGTTGATTATTTAGTAGGAAAAGGAGAAAAGGTAGGACTTATCAATGTTCACTTATATAGACCATTCTCTGCTGAATACTTCTTCAATGTATTCCCTAAGACAGTTAAGAAAATTGCTGTACTAGACAGAACAAAAGAGCCTGGAGCATTAGGAGAGCCTTTATACATGGATGTTAGAGGATTATTCTATGGAATGGAAAACGCTCCAGTAATCGTAGGTGGAAGATATGGATTATCTTCAAAAGACACAACACCAGCTCAAATGAAAGCTGTATTTGATAACTTAAAGCAAGCTGAGCCGAAAGATGGATTTGTAGTTGGAATCAACGATGACGTAACTTACAAATCTCTTGAAGTTGGACCAAGCATTGAAACAGGAGCAGAAGGAGTAAGAGAATGCTTATTCTTCGGACTTGGATCAGATGGTACAGTTGGAGCAAACAAAAACTCAATTAAAATTATTGGAGATAAAACAGACTTATATGCACAAGGATATTTTGCATATGACTCAAAGAAATCTGGAGGATCAACAAGATCTCACTTAAGATTTGGTAAACATCCAATTAAATCAACTTACTTAGTATCTTCACCAAACTTCGTTGCTTGTTCAGTACCAGCTTACTTAACACAATACGATATGATAGGTGGATTAAAGCAAGGTGGAACATTCTTATTAAACTGTGTATGGGATAAAGATGAAGTTGTAGCTCATTTACCAAACTCAGTTAAGAAACAATTAGCAGAGAAAAACGCTAAGTTCTACATTATAAATGCTAATAAATTAGCAGCAGAAATTGGATTAGCAGGAAGAACTAATACAATAATGCAATCAGCATTCTTTAAATTAGCAGATGTTATTCCATTCGAAGATGCACAAACTTATATGAAGCAATATGCTGAAAAGTCATATGCTAAAAAAGGTGACGCAATTGTTAAAATGAACTATGAAGCTATTGATAAAGGAGCAGGAGAATTAGTTCAAATTACAGTTGATCCTTCATGGGCTAACTTAACAACTGAAGTTGTTGAAGAAAAAGGAGTTTGCTCTTGTACAGGATGTGGATGTGGATCAACATCTAAATTAGAGTCATTTGTAGAGAAAATTGCAAAACCTATAAATGCTTTAAAAGGAGAAGAGTTACCAGTTTCTACATTCTTAGGATATGAAGATGGAACATTTGAGAACGGAACAACAGCTTTCGAAAAAAGAGGAGTTGCAGTAAACGTTCCTGAGTGGAAATCTGAAAATTGTATCCAATGTAACCAATGTTCATATGTTTGTCCACATGCAGTTATAAGACCATTCTTAATGACAGCAGAGGAAAAAGCAGGAGCACCAAATGAGTTAAAAACAAAAACTCCAATTGGAAAAGGTTTAGAAGGATTAGAGTATAAGATTCAAGTATCTCCATTAGATTGTACAGGATGTGGACTATGTGCTAACGTATGTCCAGCTAAAGAGAAAGCTTTAGTTATGGTACCTATCGGGCAAGAAGTTGAAAAAGGTGAGCAAGAAAATGCTGATTACTTATTCAATGAAGTAACATATAAAGATGAGTTTATGCCAAAAACATCAGTAAAAGGATCACAATTTGCACAACCATTATTCGAGTTCCACGGAGCTTGTGGAGGATGTGGAGAAACTCCTTATATTAAAGCAATAACTCAATTATTTGGAGACAGAATGATGATAGCTAACGCTACAGGATGTTCTTCAATTTATGGAGGATCAGCACCATCAACTCCATATACAACAAATAGCTGTGGAGAAGGACCATCATGGGGTAACTCATTATTTGAGGATAACGCAGAGTTTGGATACGGAATGGCAACAGCTGTTGAAACAATGAGAGATAGAATTCAAACAATAATGGAAGAAAACATGGCAAATGTTTCTCCAGAAGTTGCAGCAATGTTTGCTGAATGGATTGAAAATAGAGCAGATGGAAATAAAACTAAAGAAATCAGAAATAGATTAGTTCCAGCTTTAGAAGCATGTAACTGTGGAGTATCAACAGAAATTTTAGAGTTAAAGCAATATCTTGTTAAGAAATCACAATGGATATTTGGAGGAGATGGATGGGCTTATGACATCGGTTACGGAGGATTAGACCACGTTTTAGCTTCTTCAGATGACGTTAATGTTTTAGTAATGGATACTGAGATTTACTCTAATACAGGAGGACAAGCATCTAAATCAACTCAAACAGGAGCAGTAGCAAAATTCGCAGCTGCAGGAAAACCTAATAAAAAGAAAGATTTAGCTGCTATTGCAATGTCTTATGGACATATCTATGTTGCACAAGTATCTATGGGAGCTAACCAAGCTCAATACTTAAAAGCAATTGCTGAAGCTGAGGCATATCCAGGACCATCATTAATCATAGCTTATGCTCCTTGTATAAGTCATGGATTAAAGAATGGAATGGGTAACAGTCAACTTGAGATGAAAAAAGCTACAGAGTGTGGATACTGGCCAATATTCAGATATAATCCATTATTAGAAAAAGAAGGAAAGAACCCTCTTCAAATCGATTGTAAAGAACCTAACTGGGATAATTACAATGATTATCTAATGGGAGAAGTTAGATATGCTACATTAGCAAAATCTAAACCAGAGCATGCAAAAGATTTATTTGCTAAAAATAAATCAGAGTCTCAAAGAAGATGGAGACAATATCAAAGACTTGCATCATTAGACTTCACAGCTGAAGCTAAGTAATTCTTTGAAATTTAGAGATAAGGTAGAAGTACCTTATCTCTTTTTTTATTACAAAACTTTTTTGTAAATTAGCATATTATTTGGTATAATTAAGAGTAAGTAGAAAAAAAGAAAGGGTGAAAAAATGAAGATATCTGTTGCAATGATAACCTTTAATGAAGAAAAAATATTGAGAAAAACTTTAGAGTCAGTTAAAGGATTGGCGGATGAAATAGTTATTGTAGATAGTGGATCAACAGATACTACAAAAGACATAGCCGAAGAATTTGATGCAAAATTTTATATAGAATCTTGGAAAGGTTATGGACCCCAAAGAAATTTAGCTATAGAGAAATGTGAAAATGAATGGATTTTAAATATAGATGCCGATGAAGAGATATCAGAAGAGTTGAAAAAAAAGATAATAGAAATAACATCAGATATTAATAATAAAAAAGAGATTTTTAAGATAAATAGATTATCAGTTTGTTTTGGAAAAGAAATAAAGCATGGAGGATGGGGAACATCTTATGCAATAAGATTATTTAAAAAAGGTTCTGGTAAATTTAATGATAATATAGTTCATGAAGAGTTTAAAGCAAATAAAGAGATTTTTAAAATAAAAGAAAATATATATCATCATTCATATTTAACTATGGAAGATTATTTCAATAGATTTAATAGATATACAACAGAAGGTGCAAAGGATTATTATAAAAAAAATAAAAAAGTAAGTATATTAGATATAGTAGTAAATCCAATATACAAATTTTTGAAAATGTATATCTTTAGATTAGGTTTTTTAGATGGCATTGAAGGATTTGTCATAGCATCAACAAGTTCGATGTATTCTATGATAAAATATTTTAAACTAAGGGAGATGTATAAGAATGGCTCATACTTACAAAAGAATAATAATAGCAAGAACGGATAAAATAGGTGACTTAATTCTATCAATTCCTAGTTTTTTTATGATTAGAAAAATGTATCCTGAAGCTGAAATAACTTTATTAGTAAGAAATTATAACTATAATATAGTAAAAAATCTACCCTATATAAATAGGGTTGTTCAAATAGATAGATATAGACAAAAAGAGCTTTTAGAAAAAATAAAATATTTTAATGCAGATGTTTTCATAGCATTATATGTTGATAATTTTGTAATGGAATTAGCAAAAGCAAGTAAGGCTAAAATAAAAATAGGACCATTGTCAAAAATAAAATCTTTTTTTATATTTAATAAAGGAGTTTTACAAAAAAGATCTAAATCAATAAAACATGAAGCAGAATATAATTTAGATTTAATAAAAAAACTTGATAAGAAACTTTTTGAAGATAGATTTGAAATAAATACTCAGATTTTTCTAGATAAAAGTAATTTAGAGGCTGCTGAAAAATTTTTCAAAGATAATAGTATTGGAGATAAAGTGTTAGTTGTAAATCCGTTTATGGGTGGGTCTGCAAAAAATATAACTGATGACCAGTATGCAGATATTTTAAGAGAAATTATAGACAGAGAAAAAGATATTGATGTAATTGTAACAGCACATATCTCTGATGAAGATAGAGGGTTAGATCTCTTAGAAAAAATAGGAAGAGATAGAGTGTACCTTTTTGCAAATGGAGGAGAACTTTTAAATATAGGAGCAGTTATAAATAGAGCTAAAGTTTATTTTGGAGGTTCAACAGGACCAACTCATATAGCAGGTTCATTACAAAAGAGCATTGTAGCGTTATATCCTAAAAAAGCAACACAAAGTTCTATAAGATGGGGCGTTTTTGGTAATGAAGATGTTACATATATAATACCAGATGAAAATACGAAAGAAAATTATAAACACAAAGATTTTGATTCGTATAATGAAAAAATTAAAGAAAAAATAGTTCAGGCAATAATAGATAGATTGGAGAGATAAGCGTGAAAATATTAGTAATACATACAGCTTTTATAGGAGATATTGTTTTATCAACACCGTTATTAAAAAGAATAAAAGAGGTATATCCAGAAGCAAAAATTACTTATGTAACTACTCCTATTGGGGCAACTATTTTGAGAAATAATCCAAATGTAACTGAGATAATAGAATATGATAAAAGAGGTAATCATTCAGGAATTAAGGGATTATTAGCATTGGGTAGAAGATTGAGATATGAAAATTTCAATATGGTATTAACACCTCATAGATATTTAAGAAGTTCTATTTTAGCTTGGTTAACAAGATCTCCAAAGAGAGTCGGTTATGATATAGCAAGTGGATCTTGTTTATTCACTGATAGAATAAACTATGATAAAAGCAAACATGAAGTAGATAAATTATTATCATTTATGGGAAAGGTTCCGGAAAATTCAAGAGAAAAATATCCAATAGAGTTGTATCCAAATAAAAAAGATATTGATGTAGTTGATAAGATTTGGAATGAAAATAATTTTAATGATCAAGAGATTATAGCAGTAGCTCCCGGAAGTAAGTGGTTTACAAAAAAGTGGCCTTTAGAATATTTTAACGAAGTAATTGATTTACTAGTAGAAAATGGTAAGAAAGTTATTGTTATTGGTGGTAAAGATGAGTTGTATTTAAATGTAAATATTCAACAAGATGTTTTAGATTTAAGAGGAAAAACAACATTGTTAGAATTAGCAGAGGTTTTAAAAAGAGTTAAAGTAGTTTTAACAAATGATTCATCACCAATACATATAGCGTCTGCTTTTAAGAAAACCTCAATTCTTGCAATTTTTGGTCCGACTGTGAAAGAGTTTGGATTTTTTCCATGGAGTGAAAATAGTGAAGTTTTAGAAATTGAAAATCTTTCTTGTAGACCATGCGCAATACATGGAGGAGATAAGTGCCCAAAGGGTCATTTTAAATGCATGTTAGATATAAAGCCAAAACAAGTCTATGAAAAAATTCTACAAATTTTGAAGAGGGTGTAATGGAAAAAATATTATGTAATAGCGAAGCAGATTTTAATTTAGTTAATAAAATTAAAAGAGAAGAATTTAAAGTTATTAAAGATTTAAAAAGTGATGACAGAAGTAAGGTGACATTAATTGATATTGATGGAAATAAATATGTTTATAAAATTCCTAAAGAAAAGAATAATCGTATATGGCAAAGAATAACTTCCCTAATCAGGGGAAGTGAAAGTAAACGAGAATATGAAAATTATTTAAGAATAAAAGAGAATGGTTTTAAAGGACCTGTTCCTATAATGTATTGGGAGAGAAAAAATTTTGGAATATGTGTTGATTCATTTTTAGTGAGTTCGTATTTATCTGGAAAACCAGCAACTCAAAAAAATTTAAAATTAGTGGAAAAAGAATTGAGAAAAATACATGCTAGAGGTTATTTACATGGGGATTCCCAATTGAGTAATTTTATAGTGGAAAATAATGAAATTTATTTAATAGATGCAAAATTAATGAAAAATAAATATGGAAAAGCAGGGGAGGCATATGAATTTATATATTTAGAAGAAAGTTGTCATAAAGAGATTGATATTTATGATAAAAATACTCTAAGTTATAAATTCGCAAAAAGTTTAAATAGTTACCTGCATTGGATTGGAAGAGTGAAAAAAGCAATTCGAGGAAAGGAAAGATAAATTGAGAGTTTTAATAATAAGACTTAGTTCTATAGGAGATGTAATATTGACTACTCCTGTTTTAAAAGAATTGAAAAAAAAGTATCCAGATATAATTATAGATTTTTTAGTTATGGAAAATTTTAGAGATGCAATATCAGGATGTCCTTATATAGATAATTTAATTTTATTTAACAAAAAAAAGCACGATGGTTTAAAAAATATGATAACATTTGGAAAAAAATTAAAATTAAATAATTATGATTATGTATTTGATTTGCATGCTAAAGTGAGATCAAAAGTTATAAGTAATACAATTGGAAGTAAAACATATACATATAAAAAAAGAAGTTTATTAAAAAGTATTTTAGTTAAAACTAAGGCAATAAAATATAAAGTGGATGATACAATTATTAAAAATTATTTTGGTGCTTTTAAAGTTTTGGGATTAGAGTATAATGGTGAAGATTTAACTTTTAGTTTTGAAAAAAAAGATTTAGAAAAATTAGAAACACTTTGTATAGAATATGACAATGTTCCGATGATAGCCCCAGGAGCTTCAAAGGAAACTAAAAAATGGACTAAAGAAGGATTTGCACAATTGTCAAAACTACTTTATAATAAATATGGGAAGAAACCAATTATAATAGGGTCAAGTAATGAATATGAAATGTGTGAGGAGATTAAAAATCTTGCAGATGGGTTTGCTATAAATTTAGCTGGAAAATTAACTTTAAAAGAGAGTGGAGCACTACTTTCTAAAGCTAGGTTTTTAGTTACAAATGATTCTGGACCATTTCATATAGCAAGAGGGGTAAAATGCCCAACTTTTGTTATATTTGGTCCAACTAGCCCAGGTATGTTTGAATATGATGAAAAAAATGTATTAATTTATTTAAATGAACCTTGTTCGCCTTGTAGTTTACATGGAGATAAAGTATGCCCACAGAAACATTTTAATTGTATGAAAAAATTAAATGCAGGAATGGTAATGGAAGTAATAGAAAAAAATGGGAGGTAATAGAAATGGCAAAAAAATCAGTAGATACAACAACAGATAAGTCAAAGGCTTTAGAAACAGCGTTAAAACAGATAAGAAAAGATTTTGGAGAAGGATCAATAATGAAACTTGGAGAAAACCAAGGTATGAATATTGAAGTTATTCCAACAGGAAGTATAAATTTAGATTTAGCTCTTGGTTTAGGAGGAGTTCCTAGAGGAAGAATTATAGAAGTGTATGGTGCAGAGAGTTCAGGTAAAACTACAATAGCATTACATATAGTAGCTCAAGCACAAAAAATGGGAGGAGTAGCTGCATTTATAGATGCTGAACATGCTTTAGATCCAGTATATGCAAAAGCTTTAGGTGTAGATGTAGAAGAATTATTAATTTCACAACCAGACTTTGGAGAGCAAGCATTAGAAATTGCTGATATGCTAGTTAGATCAGGAGCAATTGATGTTATAGTTGTTGACTCTGTGGCAGCATTAGTTCCAAAGGCAGAGATTGATGGAGAAATGTCAGATCAGCAAATGGGACTTCAAGCTAGATTAATGTCGAAAGCTTTAAGAAAATTAACTGGTTCTATAAATAAATCAAAAACAACAATGATTTTTATAAACCAAGTTAGAGATAAAATTGGTGGATTTAGTTTTGGACCTCAAACAACTACAACAGGTGGAAAAGCTCTTAAATTCTATTCTTCGGTAAGAATGGAAGTTAAAAGGGTAGGTAGTGTAAAACAAGGTGAAGAAGCTATAGGTAACGAAACAGTAGTGAAAGTTACAAAAAATAAAGTAGCTCCTCCGTTTAAAGAAGCTAAGTTCCAAATTATGTATGGAAAAGGAATATCTAGAGTAGGAGAGATTTTAGATATGGCTTTAGATAATGATATAGTTGCAAAATCAGGAGCATGGTTCAGCTTTGGTGATATTAGATTAGGTCAAGGTAAAGAAAATGTAAAAGCTAGATTAGAAACTGAGCCAGAGTTATTAGCAGCAATTGAAGAAAAAATAAACCAACTTCTAGAAAAAAATACAATAGTACTTCATGCATCAGAAGGAGAAGAAGTTGAAGCTGAAGAGATTACAGAAGAATAAGTTTATCTTCGAAAATGGATTGAGCATAGGTCTAAATAATGAAATAGTAAATAAATATGATTTGAAAAGGAGAGAGGAGCTATCTCGCGAGGAATACTTACAAGTGTTAGAGTTGGCTGCTCTCTCTACTTCATATTACTATTTAGCTAAAAGGGACTATACAAAAAAAGAGATATATAACAAATTATTGCAAAAGTATTGGGAAAAACCTCCAATAGTAAAAGTGGTAAAAAGATTAGAAGAAGCTGGTTATATTAATGATAAAGAGTTTGCAATAACGTATGCAAAAAGCAAAAAATATGGTAAGAAAAAAATAGCATATGATTTAAAATTAAAAGGAATAACTTCTGAAGTTATACAGGAGGCGTTAAGTTTTTATGAAGAGGATGATGAGTTAGAGGAATTATCTAAGGCATGGGATAAACTAGGAATGAAAGAGGAACATAAAAAAATAGCCTCTCTTATGCGAAAAGGGTTTTCATACAGTGACATAAAAAGAGTTATAACTAAAAAAAGGGAGGAAGAATGTTAACATTATTTAAAGTTACATTAGTAGCGCTACTTAATTTTATATATTTAACACTATTTAAAGCTAATAAAATAAAAAAAATGTCTAGTGATAAAGCTCCGTTTGAAGCAAGGAAAGAACTAAAAAAACTTTCGGAAAGAATAGTAAAGGCAGCTAAAATAGATTTAGAGGTTGTTTATTTAGATGAAATAGCTTATAAAAAAATGAAGTTAGAAGATGGAATTGTAGTAGTAGCAAATCATTCAAGTAATTTAGATATACCAGTAATAGTTACAGCTTTAAGTATACCTGTAGGATTTGTAGCAAAAAAAGAGATGGAGAATTGGCCATTTTATTCTATGTGGATGAAAATGAGTAAATGTATATTTTTGGATAGATCTAATCCGAGAGAAGGTATAAAAAGTATAAGAAAAGCAGTTGATATAGTTAAACAAGGGTATCCAACTGTAATTTTTCCAGAAGGTGAAAGAACTTTAACAGGAGAAATTGGAAACTTTAAAAAAGGAAGTTTTAAATTAGCTACAGAAACTAATGGAATTATTTTACCGTTAACAATAGATGGAACTTTTTTTGTTCAAAATAGAAAAAGTATTTTAATGAAGCCAAATAAAAAAGTTAGATTAACTGTAGGAAAACCGATAGATTTGAGAAAAATGAACCAGGAAAATAGCAAAAACATTAGTGAGATTGTTCGAGAAATGGTAGTTAAAGAGATGAAATACAAAAATAATTAAAAAATAACCACTAAATAAGTATAAAATTAATCGTTAAAAACTTTGGAAAAGTTTGACACTAATTATTATTTGTGCTATAATCTCCTTGAAAATTAAGTTGAGCTTAACAGGGCTTGAACAAAAAATATAATTGGAATATATATTATTTATAATCCACTCAGGAGGAAAAAGATGGAAAACTTACAATCTTACTGGTCAGATTTCAAAGGAAACTTATGGAAGAAGGAAATCAATGTTAGAGATTTCATTCAGAACAACTACACACCATACACTGGGGATGAATCATTCTTAGTAGGAGCTACTGAAAATACAAAAGCTGTTTGGTCAAAGTTAACAGAAATGTTCAAAGAAGAGATTGCAAGAGGTGTTTATGATGCAGAAACTAGAACTCCTCAATCAATAACTACTTATGGACCTGGATACATTTCAAAAGAAAACGAGTCAATCGTAGGACTACAAACAGATGCACCATTAAAGAGAGGAATCTATCCAAAAGGTGGATTAAGAATGGTTGAAAACTCTTTAAATGCATATGGATATGAAATTGATCCAATAACAAAAGAGATTTTTACAAAATATAGAAAAACTCACAACGAAGGAGTTTTCTCAGCATATACAGATGATATGAAAGCTGTAAGAAAATCAGGAATCGTAACTGGATTACCAGATGCTTATGGAAGAGGAAGAATAATTGGAGACTACAGAAGAGTAGCTTTATACGGAGTAGACAGATTAATCGAAGAGAGAAAATTTGAATTAAAGAAAGCTGAAGCTCCAGAATTAACTGAAGAAATTATCAGAAAAAGAGAAGAAATAACAGAGCAAATTAACGCATTAAAAGCATTTGTTAAAATGTGTGCATCTTACGGATTTGACGTTACTAAGCCAGCTTCAAATGCAAAAGAAGCTGTACAGTGGGTATACTTTGCATACTTAGCAGCTACAAAAGATCAAGATGGAGCAGCAATGTCAGTTGGAAGAACTGCAACATTCTTAGATATCTTTATTGAAAAAGATTTAGCAAAAGGATTAATTACTGAGAGTGAAGCTCAAGATTTAATCGACCAATTTATCATAAAATTAAGAATTATCAGATTCTTAAGAACTCCAGAGTACAATGATTTATTCTCAGGAGATCCAACTTGGGTAACTGAAGCTTTAGGAGGAGAAGGAGTAGATGGAAGAACATTAGTTTCTAAAACAGCGTTCAGATATTTAAATACTCTTTACAACTTAGGACCAGCTCCAGAGCCAAACTTAACAGTATTATGGTCACAAAAATCTCCAGCAAACTGGAAGAGTTTCTGTGCTAAAGTTTCAATAGATACATCAGCAATCCAATATGAAAATGATGATTTAATGAGACCTGAATTAGGAGACGACTATGGAATCGCATGTTGTGTTTCTCCAATGAAAATAGGAAAGCAAATGCAATTCTTCGGAGCTAGAGTAAACTTACCAAAAGCTTTATTATATGCTATTAACGGTGGAAGAGATGAGAAGTCAGGAGCACAAGTAGCACCTAAATTCGAAGGAATCACTTCTGAGTACTTAGATTTTGATGAAGTAATGGAAAAATATGACTTAGTGTTAAAATGGTTAGCAGGAGTATATATCAACGCTCTAAAAGTTATCCACTACATGCACGATAAATATTCTTATGAAGCATTTGAAATGGCTCTTCATGATGTAGAAGTTTTAAGAACTCAAGCATCAGGAATTGCTGGATTATCAATCGTTGCTGACTCATTAGCAGCTATTAGAGATGCAAAAGTAAGAGTAATCAGAGACGAGAGAGGAATCGCTGTTGACTTCGTAAGAGAAGGAGAATATGTAGCATTCGGAAACAACGATGATAATACAGATAAATTAGCAGTTGAAATAATGGAGAAATTCATGAACTACATCAGAACTCATGAGACTTACAGAAATTCAAAAGCTACACAATCAATCTTAACTATAACTTCAAACGTAGTTTATGGAAAGAAAACAGGAACTACTCCTTGTGGAAGAGCAGCAGGAACTCCATTCTCTCCAGGAGCTAACCCAATGAACGGAAGAGATACAAGAGGAGCAGTAGCAGCGCTTGCTTCAGTAGCTAAGTTACCATTCCACCATGCAGAAGATGGAATTTCTTATACATTCGCTATAACTCCAGGAGCTTTAGGAAAATCTAGAGAAGAAAGAGTAGAAAACTTAGTAGGATTAATGGATGGATACTTCACAGCTGATGGAGGACAACACTTAAATGTTAACGTATTTGATAGAGCGTTATTAGAGGATGCAATGGCAAACCCTGAGAAGTACCCTCAATTAACAATCAGAGTATCTGGATATGCAGTTAACTTTGTAAGATTAACAAAAGAGCAACAATTAGACGTTATTTCAAGAACAATTAACGGAAATATGTAATAATTAAAAAAGGATGTGCTAAGAAAATGAAAAAGGGATTTATTCACTCACACGAGAGTTTTGGAACTGTAGATGGACCAGGTATTAGATACGTAGTGTTTACTCAAGGTTGTCCTTTAAGATGTAAATACTGTCATAATTGTGATACTTGGAAAAGAGAGGATGCAAAATTCTTGGAGACTCCTGAACAAACTTTCTTAGAGATCTGTAGATATAAAAACTTTATTAAAACAGGAGGAGTAACGGTGACAGGTGGTGATCCGTTAACTCAACCTGAATATGTAAAGGAGCTATTGAGACTTTGTAAACAAGAAGGAATACATACAGCAATTGATACTTCAGGATATTTATTTAATGATAAAGTTAAAGAAGCTTTGGAGTACGCAGATCTTGTTTTACTAGACATAAAGTCAATTGATCCAGTACAATATAAAGAGTTAACTGGTGTTGAATTAGAACCAACGCTTCAGTTTGCAAATTATTTAAAGGAAATTGGGAAACCAATGTGGGTAAGACATGTTGTAGTACCTGGAATCACTGATAATGATGAATTGTTAGAAAAATTAGCTGACTACTTAAAAGGTTTTGATAATCTTGAAAAAGTAGAAGTTTTACCATATCACTCTTTGGGTGAATATAAATGGCAAAAGATTGGAATTGATTATCCTTTAAAAGGAGTTGAACAGCTTTCAGCTGAGAGATTCGAAAATGCAAAAAATATATTTAAAAGTAGAGGTTTATCAGTTAAATAGTAAAGTTTTGGCTACCTTAGAACACAAAAGTTCTAAGGTAGTTTTTTATATATTTTAATAAAAAATATGATATAATTAAAGAAAAGTATAAAAGGAGAAATCAATGATTATATTAGGAATAGAAACATCTTGCGATGAAACATCGATAGCTGTTTTAAAAGATGGGAAAGAAGTTTTATCTAATAATATTTCTTCTCAAATAGATATACATAAAGAATATGGAGGAGTTGTTCCTGAAATAGCTTCAAGACATCATATTAAAAATATAGCTACAATTTTAGAAGAAAGTTTAGAAGAAGCTAAAATAACTATGGATGATATAGATTATATAGCTGTAACATATGCTCCTGGATTAATAGGTGCATTGTTAGTAGGAATTTCATTTGCTAAAGGATTAGCCTATGGACATGATATACCTTTAATTCCTGTTCATCATATAAAGGCACATATTTATGGAAATTTTATTGAACATGATATTGAACTACCGTGTATAGCTTTAGTGGTTTCTGGTGGACATACAAATATAGTATATATAGATGAAAAACATAATTTTATCAATTTAGGAGCAACTTTAGATGATGCAGTTGGTGAAAGTTATGATAAAGTAGCAAGAGTTATGGGAATAGGATATCCGGGAGGGCCTATAGTAGATAAGCTTTATTATAAAGGAAACAAGGATGCTTTAAAAATACCAGAACCTAAAGTTGATGGATATAATTTTAGTTTTTCAGGAATTAAAACATCAGTTATAAATGCTGTGAATAAAGCTAAAATGAAGGGAGAAGAATTTAAACCTGAAGATTTATCAGCTTCATTTCAAGAGAAAGTGGTAGATATACTTTGTAAGAAAACCTTAAAAGCTGCTCAAGATAAAGGGGTTAAACAAATTGTAATAGCGGGTGGAGTTGCAGCTAATTCGTTATTAAGAAGTGAGTTAGTTCAAAGAGCAAATAAAATAGGAATAAAAGTTAATTATCCATCTATGACTTATTGTACTGATAATGCAGCAATGATAGCTGAAGCAGCATATTATAAATTAAAATATGGAAAAGAACCAATTTTTGCAGATTTAACATTAAATGGAAAAGCAACATTAGATATAATGAAAGATTAAAAATACCCCAATTTTTGGGGTATTTTAAATTTTATGGTATAATTTTAATACAGTAAAATTATGGAATAATGAGTTATTTGATAAGGCATTTGACATTGAAAAACTCTTGAAAATATGGTAAAATTTTTAGATAGCAAAGTGTAATTTTGGAGGTAAAATGAAGATATATATTGCTCCTTTAGCAGGAGTTACAGACTATACATTTAGAGGAATTTTAGACGATTATAAACCAGATTTGATGTTTACAGAGATGGTTAGTATAAATGCGTTAGAGATGGAAAATGAAAAAACTTTAAATCAGATTTTAAGAATAAGAGATGGTGAAGCTGTTCAAATCTTTGGTAAAGATGTAGAGAAGATGGTTTATAGTGCAAAGTATATAACAGAAAAATTAGGTGTAAAGCATATAGATGTAAATGCAGGATGTCCAGTGAATAAGATTATAAAAAATGGATATGGAGCAGCCTTATTAGAGGATCCTGATCAAATAAAAAGAATTTTATGTGAAATAAGAGAAGCTATACCTGAAGATGTAGATTTGTCTTTAAAAACTAGAGTAGGTTATAAAGGGTTAAAGCAACATAAATTAGTAGGTAAAATAGCTGAAGAAGCTGGATGTAAACATATTACAATTCATGGGAGAACAAGAGAGCAGATGTACAGTGGAACTGCAAACTGGGACCTTATAAAAGAAGTGAAAGAAAGTGTTAACATAGAGGTAATTGGAAATGGAGATATATTTACAGCTGAAGATGCTTATGAAAGAGTTAAGCATTCTGGGGTTGATGGAATAATGTTAGCTAGAGGAATATGTGGAAATCCATGGTTAATACAGCAGATTAGAGAAAAGTTTGAAACAGGAGAAGTTATAACAGAAGTTACTCCAGAGATGAGATTAGATATGGCAATCAGACATGCGCTTCAAGGGAAATTAGATAATCCAAATAAAAAGTTTTTATTTGAGCTTAGAAAACACCTTTGTTGGTATTTAAAAGGAATAAGAAATGGAGCGGCATTAAAGGGAGCGATAAATCAGATAGAAAGCTATGACGAATTAATAGCACTATTAGAAAAAGCTAAGGAAAATTTAAAATAAAGGGACGTGATTTTTTGTCAGTAGATACACCATTAATGAGTCAATATAAAGAGATAAAAAAAGAAAATCAAGATAATATCCTATTTTTTAGGTTAGGGGATTTTTATGAGATGTTTTTTGAAGATGCAGTTATAGCTTCTAGAGAACTTGGATTAACATTAACAAGTAGAAATAAAGAAAAGGGAATAGAAGTTCCATTGGCGGGAATACCCTATCACTCTTCGGCTGGATATATAGGTAAGCTTGTAGCTAAAGGATACAAAGTAGCAATATGTGAACAAGTAGAGGATCCAAAAGCAACTAAAGGAATTGTAAAAAGAGAGGTTGTAAGAGTAATAACTCCTGGAACAATAATAGATACTGAATATTTAGATGAAAAAAGTAACAATTATTTGATGGGAATTGTTGTAAAAAAAGAAACGATAGGACTAACATATATAGATATAACAACTGGAGAATTTGTAGCTAGTGAGAAAAAGAAAACAGAAGATTATGTGTATAAAATACTAGGAGAGATAAATAAAATATCTCCTAGAGAAGTTTTAATAGATGAAAATTCATATACAGATTTAGAAAAGGAATTAAAACAATTTGCTCAATTAAATAAAATAAATATTAGTTCATATTTAAAAGTAAAAAAAAGTGAAGAGTTTTTAAAAAAATATTTTAAAGTTATCTCTTTAGATAGTTTTGGTTTGAATAATAAGGATGGAGCTGTTGAGGCTGCTGCAATGGTTTTAGAATATGTATTAGAGCTGCAAAAAGGAAATGAAATTCCTGTAGATAAGATAATTTATACAGGAAGCGAAAATATAATGGAATTGAATCTTACTACACAAAGAAATTTAGATGTTGTAGCATCAAATAGAGAAAATGGTGTTCTAGGGACTTTACAATGGATTTTAGACAGCTGTAGAAGTTCTATGGGTAGTAGATTATTAAAGCATTTTTTAAAAAATCCTTCAACTTCAAAAGAGATAATTCTTGAAAGACAGAAAGACATTGAGTTTTTTTATAAAGGAGTTCTTTTAAGAGAAGAAGTAAGAGAAAAGCTAAAAGATATATATGATATAGAAAGAATAATTGGAAAACTAGTTTTAGGAAATGAAAACGCTAGAGATTTAGTAGCTTTAAAAAAATCAATATTAAATAGCTTAGAGATATATAAGATTTTAAAGGGTAATCCTATTTTTGAGATAGCTTTAGATGAATTAGTCGAAATTTATAATTTAATAGAAAGCAGTATAAAAGATGAGGTTCCATTTTCTATTAGAGAAGGTGGAATGATAAAAGATGGGTATAACGCTGAGTTAGATGAACTACATAATATATCAAATAATGGAAAAGATACAATTTTAGAGATTGAGAATAGAGAAAGAGAAAGAACAGGAATAAAAGGTTTAAAAATAAAATATAATAAAGTATTTGGATATTTTATAGAAGTAACTAAAGCTAATATCCATCTAGTTCCTAGTGATTATATAAGAAAACAAACTTTAGCTAATGCAGAAAGATATATTGTTGAAGATTTAAAAATTTATGAAGAAAAAGTTCTAAATGCTAAAGATAAAATAGAGAATTTAGAATATCATCTTTTTAAAGAGATTTCTGAGAAAATAAAAAACTTTAGAAGTATACTTCATGAATTAGCATATAAATTGTCGTATTTGGATGTTGTAACAAATTTTGCACATATAGCTACAAAAAATAGTTATATAAAACCTGAGATAACAACAGAGGGAGATATAGAAATAATCGGTGGAAGACATCCTATTGTAGAACAATTAGTAGGAAGAGAAAATTTTGTTAAAAATAGTATCGTTTTAAATAATGATAAAAACTTAATAATTTTAACAGGGCCAAATATGTCAGGAAAATCTACATATATGAAGCAAGTGGCATTAATTTTAATTATGGCACATATGGGTTGTTATGTTCCCGCAGAATATGCTAAAATAGGAATTGTAGATAAAATTTTTACAAGAATTGGAGCTAGTGATGATTTAGTTACTGGACAATCAACATTTATGCTAGAGATGAGTGAGGTTGCGAATATAGTTAATAGCTCTACTAAAAATTCATTTATTATATTAGATGAGATAGGAAGAGGAACATCAACATTTGACGGAATCTCAATTGCAACAGCAATAACAGAATATATTCATGATAATATTCAAGCTAAAACAATTTTTGCAACACATTACCACGAATTAACTCAACTAGAATCAAAACTAAATAAATCTACAAATTTCAGAATTGAAGTTAAAGAGGATGAAAAGGAGATTCTATTTTTAAGAGAAATTGTAAAAGGTGGGGCTGATAAATCTTATGGAATAGAAGTTGCAAGATTAGCGGGATTACCAAGAGAAATTCTGGATAGAGCAAAAGAGATGCTAAGAGTTTTAGAAAATAGAAAAATGATAATAGAAAGAAAAGTAAAAAAAGAACAATTAATATTGTTTGGAGAATTTGAGCCTGAAACAAAAGAGGAACCTATAAAAAAAGAAGAAGAAAATATTATACAGTTAGAAAATGAAGAAAAAATAGTATTACGTCTTTTAAGAGAGGCTGAACTGGACAAAATGACACCACTTGATGCCTTTTTAAAGTTAAATGAATTGAAACGTATTTTAAACTAGGAGGGCGGTATGAACAAAAAGAAGATAGCCTATAGAGTTATTATAGTAGCAGTATTGGTTTTAGGATATTTCAATTATTTCGGTAATGAGAAGAAAATAGAAAAAAAAGAAGAAGTAGTGGAAACTACTGGAGCTATATATGATACAGAGGGATATCATATTGAGGCTGATAAGCAGAAAGATTTTTTAAAAACAAATGAAACAACTTTTGAAAAAGCAAAAGCAGTAATTGATGGAATGATTTTGACAGGAGATAATGCCTTTTTAGATGCTGGAAAAAATTTATTATTAAAATCTAATATTTTAGGAAAAAGTTTAAATGGATGGGAATTTGAAACTCAAGAGGCTAAATATAATAAAGAAAATGGGGAAGTGGAGTCTACAATAGGTGTTACTGCAATTAATAAAGCAGAGGGAATTGAAGTATCTGGAAAAAACTTTAAAAGTGATACAAAAATGGAAAATGTAGTTCTATCAGGAGATGTAAAATTTAAAACTAAAAATATGACTTTATCAGCTGAAAAAGCAAACTATAATGACAAAAATAAAATAGTAAATATAGAAGGAAATTCATTTTTATCAGGGTCAAATTTCGGAAGTGGATCAGGAATACTTAGTGGAAATTTTAAAGGATTGAAATATGATACTGAAACAAATATTTTGACTACTTCAAATTCATTTATGCTAGATTATAATGGTATAAAATTATATGGTGATGATTTAGTATTAAATGACAAAACAGAATCTTTTAAAATAAGTAAAAATGTTTACGTTTTAGCTGATGGGTATAAAATAGATATGGAAAGTATTACTTCAGATGGTGGAGATAATATTAATTTTAATGGAAAAATATCAGGAACTAATGGGATATATTCTTTTAAAGGTGATGATGGAGTTTATAATAAAGTAACTAGAAAGTTTGTTTTAAAAGGGAATGTCCAAGGCAGTGATAAAAATGGTGGTAAGCTTTTAACAGATATGGCTATCTATGGAACAGATACAAAAGAGCTAGAATTAATTAGTGATAAAAATGTGGAATATACAAGCCCAGAAAATAAGATTTTAACAAAAAATTTAATCTACTTGACAGAAACAGGTGAATTATATTTAAAAGATGGATATTCATACTTTAGTGATAAGTATAATAGTAAAGGAGAAAGTTTCTTTTACAATAAAATTACAGGTAAAGGTTATGTTATAAAAGGAAATATAAAAAATAATATAGATAATCAGTATGCTTCAGGAAATAGAGTTGACTTTGATAGACAAGAAGATAGCTATTTAGTCGATGGAGATGCTTATTTTGAAGATAACAACTATATATTTGAAAGCCAAAAGATAGATTATTTAGGAAAAAAAGGATTTGTATATTTACCAGATAAGTATGTTTTAAAAAGAAAAAAAGAAAAAGATACTTTTGAAGGATTAAAAGGAGAATATAATCTGACAGCAGAAGTATTTAAATCTTTTGGCCAATTTAAGTATATAAGTACAGACAATGTTGTTGAAGGAGTAAATTTAGATTTTAATCAGAAAACAGGAGTAGGTTTAGTTGAAAAAGATTTAGTGGCTTTTGATAAAAAAGGTGAAACTAAAGTAATATCAACAAGTGGTGAATTTAAAGAAAATGAGTTTGTAAAAATAAAAGATAAGCTAGTTTTAAAAAGTGGAGATATAATAGCTAATGCTAATTCAGCAGATTATCAGATAAAAGATCAAAAAATATACATTCCAGGTGAAATTATATTTGAAGACACTGTTAAAAAAAGTTCTGGAAAAATGTATAACGGAGTGTACGAAACTGATAAAAAAGTATTCACTGGTGAAAAATTTAATGGAAAAGATGTGAAGAATACATTAAAAAGTGATATAATAAAGTACTTTACTTCTCAAGGGAATTTTGTTTTAGAAAAGAATGCAGAAATTAAAGACGAAAAAACGACTTTAAAAGGAGATCAATTAGAGTACAATAAAAATACAGAAATAGCAAAATCTCCAAAAGCTTTTGAAATAAAATATGATGCTTATGATATATTTGGTAGTAGTGGAACTTTAGATAAAAAAACAAGCCACTTAACAGGTAATAATGTATTAATAAAATCAAAATTAAATGAAGAGTTTAAAGGAGATCGTGTAGATGGAACTTTAGATAATATGAATTTAGATTTTATAGGAAATGTTTCTGGAAGAATTTATCAAGATGGGGTGCCTGTAAACTTTAAAGGAGATTTTGTAAGAGCATACTTTAAAAAAGATGCTCAAGGTAAAAATCAAATTCAGAGGGTTGAGATTAGAAAAAATGCAGTGATTGAAAAAGAGGGAACAACGCTTTATTCAGATTATTTAGAGATACAACCAGAAAAGAAATTAGTTTTTGGAAAAGATAATACCAAAGCAGTATTAAAAGATAAAGATGGGACAATAACAACAGTTACATCAAATATGATGACAGGAGATCTAAATACAGAGATTGTTGATTTAGTGGGAAAAGTAGTTATTATTAGAAAAGATAAAGATAAAACTTTAAATGCAACATCAACAAAAGCTAAAATAAAAAATAAAGATAATATAATTGAGTTAAGAGGAAATGTTGTTGTTGATGATGGTGAATCTATAATAACATCTGATGAAGCAGATTATAATACAAAAACTAATAAAGTAAAAGCTAGAGGAAATGTATTTGTAGATTATAAAGTAAATGAGAAGAAAAGTGTAACAAATGCAAATCAAATAAATTCAGGATATAATAAAATCTTAAAAAAATAAGGAGAATCTATGAGAAGTATAGTTGCTCAAGGATTATGTAAAAGTTATAAAAAAAGACAAGTAGTTAAAGATGTGAGTTTAGAAGTAAAAAAAGGTGAAATTGTTGGTCTTTTAGGACCTAACGGAGCAGGAAAAACTACAACATTTTACATGATAACTGGAATAGTTAAGCCTGAAAAGGGTCAAGTTTTTATTAATGAAGTAGATATAACAGATTATCCAATGTATAAAAGAGCAGATATGGGTATTGGATATCTTGCACAAGAACCATCAATTTTTAGAAATCTTTCCGTTGAAGACAATATATTAGCTATATTAGAGATGAAAGGATTACCTAAAAATGAACAAATAAAAAAAATGGAAGAATTATTAGAAGAATTTAAGTTAACACATGTTGCGAAATCAATGGGATACTCTCTTTCTGGTGGAGAGAGAAGAAGAGTTGAAATAGCAAGAACAATAGCTAATGATCCGGATTTTATATTGTTAGATGAACCATTTGCTGGTGTTGATCCAATTGCTGTAGAGGATATACAACAAATTATAAAATACTTAAAACAAAGAGGATTAGGAATACTAATAACAGACCATTCAGTAAGAGAAACATTATCCATAACTGAGAAAGCATATATAATGGCTAACGGAAAAGTATTGATAAGTGGAACTCCTGAAGAAATAGCTTCTAACCCAATGGCGAAGAAAGTCTATTTAGGAGAAAACTTTAAATTAGATTAAATAAATTTTAAAAATATAGTGGAGGAAACAAGAAGATGTTAACAGGTAACGAAATTAGAAGCAAATTTATAGAATTTTTCGAAAAGAAAAATCATAAGCACTTTGAAAGTGCATCACTTATTCCAGATGATCCAACTCTTTTATTAACAGTTGCTGGAATGGTTCCGTTTAAGCCATACTTTTTAGGACAAAAAGAGGCTCCAACACCAAGAGTAACAACTTACCAAAAATGTATCAGAACTAATGACTTAGAAAATGTTGGAAGAACAGCTAGACACCACACTTTTTTTGAAATGTTAGGAAACTTCTCTTTTGGAGATTATTTTAGAGAAGAAGCAATAATTTGGTCATGGGAATTTATAACAGAAGTTTTAAAATTAGATAAAGATAAATTATGGGTTTCAGTATTTACTACAGATGATGAAGCAGAAAAAATTTGGGTTGAAAAATGTAATTTCCCAAAAGAAAGAATCGTAAGAATGGGAGAGTCTGAAAACTGGTGGGCAGCAGGACCAACAGGTTCTTGTGGACCATGTTCAGAAATACACGTGGATTTAGGACCAGCTTATGGAGGAGATGAAAATTCTAAATTAGGAGATGAAGGAACAGATAATAGATTTATTGAAATTTGGAATCTAGTTTTCACTGAGTGGAATAGAATGGAAGATGGATCATTACAACCACTTCCAAAGAAAAATATTGATACAGGAGCTGGACTTGAAAGAGTAGCAGCAATGGTACAAGGAAAATCGAATAACTTTGAAACAGACTTATTATTTCCAATTGTTGAAGAAGCTGGAAGACTTACAAATACAAAATATGGAACAGAACCTGAAAAAGATTTCTCATTAAAAGTAATAACAGATCATGCAAGAGCAGTTACTTTCTTAGTTAATGATGGAGTTATACCATCTAATGAAGGAAGAGGATATATTCTAAGAAGAATTTTAAGAAGAGCAGTAAGACATGGAAGACTTCTTGGAAGAAAAGAGTTATTTATGTATGAGATGGTAGATAAAGTTGTAGAAATCATGGAAGAAGCATATCCTGAATTAAGAAAAAATATAGAGCATATTAAGAAGGTTGTAAAAATTGAAGAGGAAAAATTCTCAAATACTTTAGACCAAGGTATGCAATTAGTTATGAACGAAATAGAGATAGCAAAATCAAAAGGTGAAACAAAATTATCAGGAGATGTAACATTTAAACTTTATGATACATACGGATTCCCTTATGAATTAACAGAAGAGATTTGTGAAGAAAATGGAATTGAAGTTTCAAAAGATGAGTTCTTAGAGAAAATGGAAGAGCAAAGAGAGAAAGCTAGAGCAGCAAGAGCAGTCGTTATGGAAAAAGGACAAGATAGCTTTATAGAGGAGTTCTATGATAAACATGGAAAAACAGAGTTTACAGGATATTGTGATTTAATGACTCCTGCGACTCTTTTAAGTGCGAGAGAATTAGAAAATGGAAAGTATGCTCTTATTTTTGATCAGACACCATTCTATGCAGAATCTGGAGGACAAGAGGCTGATCAAGGTATTATAGAGGGAGAAAATTTAGTAGCAAAAGTACTAGATGTTCAAAAACAAAAAGAAATTTACACTCATATAGTTGAAATTGAAAGTGGGCTAGAGGAATTAGTAGAAGGTACATTATTAAATTTAACTGTAGATCCAGTTAGAAGAGAAGAAATTGCAAAGAATCATACAGCAACTCACTTATTACATCAAGCTTTAAAAGATGTATTAGGAACACATGTACAACAAGCAGGATCATCATGTGGAGCAGAAAGATTAAGATTTGATTTTAATCACTATGAAGCTTTAACAGCAGAAGAAATTGAAAAAGTAGAAAAAGCAGTAAACGAAAGAATATTTATGGCTACTTCTGTAAATGCTGAAGTAATGTCTATGGATGATGCAAAAGCAAAAGGAGCAACAGCTTTATTTGGAGACAAATATGGAGACGAAGTAAGAGTTGTTTCAATAGGAGATTACTCAATGGAGCTTTGTGGAGGAACTCATATAAGTAATATTGGAAAAATAGGAATCTTTAAAATTGTTTCAGAAGCTGGAGTTGCAGCTGGAGTTAGAAGAATAGAAGCACAAACTAGTTATAAAGCATACTTAGCAGTTTTAGAGATGGAAAAAACTATGAAAAGAGTTGCTAAAAACTTAAAAACTGATTTACATAAAATTGAAGAAAGATCAGAAAAAGTAGTTGAAGAAACAAGAGAGTTATCAAAAGAAGTTGAAACTTTAAAAGCTAAAGTAGCATCATTTGAAGCAAACTCATTATTTGATGAGATTGAAGAAATAAATGGAGTTAAAGTTTTAGTAAAAGACTTTAAAGATAAAGAGGCAGATTCGTTAAGAGAGATTGTAGATAAAGCAAAAGATAAATTAGGAAGTTGTGTTATTGCATTAGGATCAGATAACGAGAAAGCCATATTTGCTATTGGAGTTACAAAAGATTTAATTGGAAAAGTTAAAGCTGGAGACTTAGTAAGAGAGGCTGCTAAGATAGCTGAAGGAAATGGTGGAGGAAGACCTGACTTTGCACAAGCTGGAGGAAAGAATGGAGCAAAAGTTAAGGAAGCACTTTCAGCTGTAAAGGAGATTTTAGCAAAATCATTATAATTGGAGGAAGATAATTATGTATAAAAGATATCTTTCTTTAGATGTAGGAGATGTAAGAATAGGAGTGGCAAAATCGGATTTAATGGGAATGGTTGCCACTCCCTTAGAGGTAATTGATAGAAGAAAGACTAAGGCTGTAAAAAGAATTGCTGAGCTGTGTAGACAAGAAAATACTAAATCGATAGTTATAGGAATACCTAAAAGTTTAGATGGAACAGAAAAACGTCAAGCAGAAAAAGTAAGAGAATTTATGGAGAAACTAAATAAGTCTATTGAAGGATTAGAGTTTTTTGAGATAGACGAAAGACTTTCCACTGTTTCAGCAGATAGAATGTTAAACGAAACAAATCTAAGGGGAGCCAAAGAAAAAAGAAAAGTAGTTGATAAGGTAGCAGCAGCTATTATACTACAAACTTTCTTAGACATGAAAAAATAACTAAGTGGAGGCTAGCATGAATTTTAAGGGGATGACAAAATTATTTTTTGTATTAGTTATACTAGTGTGTTCTTGGTGGTTAGCAGTTATGAAGCCAACAAAACTAGGACTAGACTTAAAAGGTGGGGTTTATGTAGTTTTACAAGCTCAACCAGAAAATGGTACAGAGCTAGATGATGATGCTATGAACAGGCTGATAGAAGTTTTAGACAGAAGAATAAATGGTCTTGGAGTAGCGGAATCAGTTGTACAAAGAGCAGGAATGGATAGAGTTATTATAGAATTACCAGGAATTACAAACTCAGATGATGCAGTAAAGATGATTGGAAAAACAGCATTGTTAGAGTTTAAAATAATGAATGATGATGGTTCTTTAGGTGAGACACTATTAACAGGTGGAGCACTAAAAAAAGCAGAAGTTTCATACGATAATCTAGGAAGACCTCAAATTCAATTTGAAATGAATATAGAGGGAGCAAAAGAGTTTGCTAGAATAACTAGAGAAAATATTGGAAAAAGATTAGCTATAACACTTGATGGAGAAGTTCAAACAGCACCATCGATTAACAGTGAAATTCCAAGTGGAAATGGAGTTATAACAGGAAGTTACACTCCAGATGAAGCTAAAAAAACAGCAACATTATTAAATGCGGGAGCATTACCAGTTAAAGCTGAAATAATTGAAACGAGAATTGTTGGAGCATCTTTAGGAGATGAATCAATAGCTCAGAGTAAAACTGCAGCTATGGTAGCAGTTGGATTAATTGCAACATTTATGTTAATTATGTATAGACTACCTGGATTTGTAGCAGATTTAGCATTATTAAGTTTTGGACTTGTAATGTTTGCAATGCTGAACTTTATTGATGCAACATTAACATTGCCAGGAATAGCGGGTATGATATTATCTGCAGGTATGGCAGTTGATGCCAATGTAATCATCTTTGAAAGAATAAAAGATGAATTGAAATTAGGAAGCACAATTAATGGTGCAATAAAGCTAGGATTTAGTAAAGGAATAGCGTCGATTATAGATTCTAACGTTACGACATTATTAACAGCTTTAGTGTTATTTATGTTTGGAACAGGAACTGTAAAAGGATTTGCAGTAACTTTAACAATTGGAACTGTGGCGTCAATGCTTACAGCAATTTTCATAACAAAGGTTCTGTTAACAACAACAGTGGATTTATTTAAAATAAAAAGAACAGAGTTCTTCGGTGTGAAAAGGGGGTAAGTAAATGTATATTGAGGTAATAAAGCACAGTAAAAAATGGATAACATTATCAACAATATCTTTTATAATATTCCTAGGAATGTTTTTAGTAAAGGGATTGAACTATGGAATAGATTTTACAGGTGGAAGTTTAATTCAACTAAATTATGCTAATAATATAACATTAACAGATATAAATAAAGAGTTAGATGAGTTAGCGGTTGAGATTCCACAATTGTCATCAACAGCAAGAAAAGTACAAGTTTCTCAAGCTGATAATAATGTTATTATTAGAACTGCTGAAATGAGCGATAAAGAAACAGAAAGATTATTAACAAATCTTCAAACATTAGGAGATTATAAATTAGAAAGAGCTGAAAAAGTAGGAGCAACAATAGGTGAAGAACTAAAAACATCGGCAATTTATGCTCTTACAATAGGTGGATTATTAATAGTTTTATACATAACAATGAGATATGAATTTAAATTTGCAATAGCTGGAATTTTAACACTATTACATGACGTTACTGCAGCTTTAGGAGTTATAGCATTGTTAGGATATGAGGTTGATACACCGTTCATAGCAGCAATATTAACAATATTAGGATACTCTATTAACGATACAATCATAATATATGATAGAATTAGAGAGAGTTTAAGAAAAAAATCAGATTTAACTTTTGGAGAAGTATTAAATAAAAGTTTAAATCAAGTTTTAGTAAGATCAATTAATACTTCAGTTACGACATTATTAGCATTAGTTGCAATATTAGTTTTTGGTGGAGATAGTTTAAGAACGTTTACAACAACGCTTTTAGTGGGAATTGGAGTAGGAACATATTCATCAATATATATTTCAACACCGTTAGTATATCTTTTTGAAAAGAAAAGAGACGATAAGTATGAACCTAAAAAAGATGACGATGATGATAATTCACATCCTGAAGAAAAAATTGTAGTATAACAAAAAAGCCACCTTAAAAAGGTGGCTTAATCTACTTAATAAGAGTTGGAGGAAAAAATGAGAACGTGGGCAGAGATAGATCTAGATAACTTAGAATATAATATAAAAAAAATAAAAGAACTATCTCATGACAGAGACATAATGGCCATTATAAAAGCAGATGCCTATGGAATGGGAGCAGTCACAATAGCAAAAGAACTTTCAAAAATGGGGGTAAATATATTTGGAGTTTCATCTCTAGAAGAGGGGATAGAACTAAGGAATAATGACATTGATGATGAGATTTTAATCTTAGCAGGAATTTTTAACGAAGAGTTAGAAGAAGCAGAGAAAAAAAATCTACAAGTTACTTTGACTGATCTTTCTCAAATAAAATATATTAATGAAAAAGGACTTTCGTTAAAAGTGCATATAAAAGTAGATACAGGAATGGGTAGAGTTGGGTTTACAGTAGAGGAAGGAAAAGCAGCTATAAATATATGTAAAGAAAAAAATATAGAAGTAGTTGGAGTTTATTCACACTTATCAGTATCAGATGAATCAGATGAAGAATCAATAAGCTATACAAAAAAGCAGTTAGAAAAATTTAGAGATTTTGAAAAGTTAGAAGAGATAAAATATATCCATATTCTTAATAGTGGAGGGATATTAAAGTTTTCTGAAATTCCTCAAAGTAATTTAGTTAGAGCTGGAATAATTATGTATGGTGTTTATGGAGAGGGAGTTGTAGAAGATTTAAAAAGAGTTTTTACTTTAAAAAGTAGAATACTTTTTTTAAAAGAACTAAAAGAGGATATAGATATATCTTATGGAAGAGTAGGTAAAGGATATAAAAATGATTTAATTGCAACGATAACGGTTGGATATGCAGATGGTTTTAGAAGAGAACTTTCAAATAAAGGAACAATTGAAATTCATGGTGTTCCATGTAAAATAGTAGGTAAAGTTTGCATGGATATGCTTATGGTAAGAATACCAGAAGAACTAAAAGGTAAAGTAAAAGCAGGAGATGAAGTAACAGTAATGGGAGAGGATATTTTTGATAAATCAATAATGGTTGGATCTTCTATTTACGAATTGTTTACTGGACTAAGTAGAAGGGTTAGTAGAGTTTATTTAAAACATGGAAAGCCTTACTTAGTGAATAGCTTAATAGGAAAATTATAAAGGAGAGTTTAATGGCAAAAGTAATATTAGAATCAGGAAAAGAGAAGAAAATTAGGAATTTTTATCCTAATGTATTTAAAGATGAGATACAGGATATTTTAGGAAATGTTTCTAACGGAGATATAGTTGAAGTTTGTACAACAGACGGAGAACTTGTAGCAAAAGGATATGTAGCAGAAGCAACAAATGCGTTTGTTAGAGTCTTAACAACAAAGGATATACCAGTTGATAAAACATTAATTTTAGAAAAAATTAAAAGAGCTTATGAAAAAAGAAAACCTCTTTTAGCAGAAACTAATTGTGTTAGAGCTTTTTATTCTGAAGCAGATGGAATACCAGGATTAATAATTGATAAATTTGATAAATATGTATCTGTACAATTTAGAAATTCAGGATTAGAAATAGCTTTTAGACAAGAGATAATAAATGCTATAAAAAAAGTTATGAAACCAAAAGGAATATATGAAAGAAGTGATGTTGAAAATAGAACTCACGAGGGAGTAGAACAACAAACTGGAATAATATATGGGGAGATTCCAGAAAGAATTGTGATGGAAGATAATGGATTAAAATATTATGTAGATATCGTAGATGGTCAAAAAACAGGATTTTTCCTAGATCAAAGAGACTCTAGAAAGTTTATAAGACCATTTTTAAATGAAAACACAAGATTTTTAGATGTATTCTCTAGTAGTGGTGGTTTTTCAGTTGCAGCATTAAAAGAGGGATGTAAAAAAGTTATAGCAATTGATAAAGAACCTCACGCATTAGAGCTATGTAAAGAAAACTACGAATTAAATGAGTTTACAAATGATTTTGAAACAGCTGAGGGAGATGCATTTTTAATGTTAAAAATCTTAGCTAATAGAGGAGAGAAATTTGATGTAATAACACTAGATCCTCCATCATTAATAAAGAAGAAAATAGATATTCACAGAGGAAGAGATATGTTTTTTAGCTTATGTGATGAAAGTTTTAAATTAATTGAAGATGGTGGAATAGTAGGAGTAATAACTTGTGCTTATCATATGAGTCTTCAAGATTTAATAGAAGTAACAAGAATGGCAGCTTCAAAAAATGGTAAATTATTACAAGTTATAGGAGTAAACTATCAGCCAGAAGATCATCCATGGATTTTACATGTTCCAGAAACATTATATTTAAAAGCTTTATGGGTTAGAGTAGTAAATAATTAATTTAAGGGGGAATAATTATGTACTTAGATATTTTAATAGCAGTAATACTTATATTTGCAGTAATTGAAGGATTAAAAGATGGATTTTTACTACAATTCTTCTCAATCTTTGGAATTTTTATTGACTTTATTATAGCTCAAAAATTTACTCCAATTGTAATAGAAAAATTAGCTATGAGTAACAATGAAAGTAACTATTTATTAACATATATAGGTGTATTTATAGCTTCATATTTTGCTATTGCTATTTTAATGTTTTTTATAGGAATTATTTTGAAAAATCAAAACAAAGGATTCTTATCTAGAGGATTAGGTGGAGCTTTTGGTTTGGTAAAAGGGCTTATAATTTCATTAATAATTTTATTTATTTTTAATTATGCAGCTCAAAAATATACAGTTTTAAAAAAATATGGAATTGATAGCAAAACTAATGAGGTATTTTTAGAAAAATCTCATTATATTGAAGAATATTTACCAAAAGAACTAAAATCAGAGTTAAATTACATAAAAGGAAAAGAACTAGTTGAAAAATACTTTAATAAAATGTTTTAGGAGAGAGAAATGAAAATAATTGAGAAATATATATTGGAAGATGTAAAGATGCCAATAATATTTGGAGTGTCACTATTTACATTTATTTTTCTGATAGAGATTATTGTATCTCTTATGGAGAACATAATTGTAAAAGGAATCTCATTAATTGATGTATTAAGAATATTGTCATTTTATCTACCTCCAATTTTATCGCAAACAATACCAATGGGAGTATTTTTAGGAGTTATGATTACTTTTTCTAAATTTACAAGAACAAGTGAAGCTACAGCAATGAGTTCTATAGGAATGTCTTTAAAAGATATATTGAAGCCAATAGTGATATTGGCTTCAATAATCACTGTATTTATATTTTTTTTACAAGAAAGTATTATTCCTAGATCTTTTAGTAAGCTAGAAGAGATAACTATGAAGATAGCATATGAAAATCCAGTATTTCAGTTAAAAGAGAGAATATTGATTGATGAAGTTGATGAGTATAGTTTATATATTGAAAAAATTGATAGAAAAACTAATGAGGCTGAAAATGTTTTGATTTTTCAAAAGGAAGATAAAAATACATTTCCTACTATTTTGTTAGGTGATAAAGCTTATTGGAAAAATGTAAATATGGTATTAGAAGACTCTAAATTTTATACTTTTAATCCAGATGGAACAATAAAATTAGAGGGTGAGTTTAAACAGAAAAAAATTCCATTAAGTTCTTATTTTCAAGAAGTTAGTATAGAGGTTAAAGATATTGAAGCTATGGGAATAAGTACTCTTTTTAAAAATTTAAAAGATAAAACATATCAAGAAAAAATTCCATATTTAGTGGAGATAAATAGAAAAATAGCAATTCCATTATCAACAATTGTATTAGCTATTCTGGGAGTGTTATTATCAATAGGACATCATAGAAGTGGAAAAGGAGCTAGCTTTGGAGTAAGTTTAGCAGTTATATTTACCTATATTGTATTTTTGAATGTAGGAATGGTAATGGCAAATAAAGGTGTGGTATCACCATATATGGGAGTCTGGCTACCTAATTTATTATTAGTTGGCGGAACAGCTTTACTATATAAAAGGAAAGCAGGTGGTGCTAAATGAAAAAATTAGATATTTATATAAGTAAAAATTTTATAAAATCATTTTTATTGAGCTTAATAGCATTTATAAATATTTTTATATTAAGTCAGCTATTCAAAATAATAAGATATATAACAGCTGGTAGAATGAGTGTTTCAGAATCAGCAACGTATATACTATATTTATTACCTAAAATATTTATAGAGGTCACTCCTCTTGCTGTACTTTTAGGTTCGTTAATGTGTATCAATAGAATGGCTTCAAATTTGGAAATTATATCTTTAAAAACTTCAGGAATAAGTTTTAGAAGAATAGTAAGATATCCTATAATAATATCATTTTTGATATCTTTAATAGTTTTTCAAGTGATGAATCGTATTCATCCAATAGCTTTAGCAAAAAGTAGAGCCTTAAGAGCTGGAAGAAAAATATCAGAAAGAGTATTACCAACAACTAAAAATAATGCATTTTTAAGAACAGAAGATAATCTTGTTTATTATATAAAGCAAGTGGATAGAATTGGAAATACAGGAAATCTTTTAGAGATAATAAAATTGAATAAAGAGTTTGACAAAATAGATGAAATAATAACAGCTAAAAGTGGTGAATTTGATTTAAATAAAAATCAATGGGTGCTGAAAGATGCTGTTATAAATAACTTTATTAATAAGACTCAAAAAAGTTATAAGGTATACTCTAATGAAACTTTGGATAAGGGACCATCAGATTTTATAACAATTCAAGGAGATCCGGATGAATTAACAAATGCTGAGATAACAAAATCAATTAGAGATATTAGAATAACTGGTGGAGATATAAAAGAACCACTATCTATTTTAGGAAAAAGATATTCTTTTCCTTTTGCGAGCTTTATAGTATCATTTTTAGGATTGGCTTTAGGAAGTAGATATGTAAGAGGAGCTTCAGCTATAAGTATTGCTTTAAGTGTGGGATTAGGATATTCATACTATATAGTACAAGCGTCGTTTGAAGCTTTAAGTGTTAATGGATTATTAAATCCATTTATAAGCGGTTGGATCCCGAATGTGATATTTTTATGTTTAGGAATTTACTTTATGAAGGAAGCAGAATATTAAGGAGGAAAATGAGCATAACTACTAAGAGGTTAGATAATGGTATAACATTATTAATGGAAGATATAAAAAGTATAAATACAGCAAGCTTAGGTTTTTTTGTTAGAGCTGGTGTAAAAAATGAGTTGCCTGGCGAAGAGGGAATCTCTCATTTCATAGAGCATTTATTATTTAAAGGAACAACTAATCGTTCTGCAAAAGAGATATCAGAAGAGATTGATGATCAAGGTGGAATGATAAATGCGTATACAAGTGTTGAAAAAACAGCATACTATATTCAAATGACTTCAAATACATTAGAAATTGGAATCGATATTTTAAATGATATGTTTTTAAATTCTACATTTACAGATGAAAATATTGAAAAAGAAAGAAATGTAATAATAGAAGAGATAAGAATGTATGAAGATATCCCAGAAGAGGTTGTACATGAGGAGAATCTTGGATTTGCTATAACTGGTGCACAAAGTCAAAAAGTAGCTGGAACAATAGAAAGTTTAAAAGGGATAGATAGAGAAAAAATATTAAGATATTTCTATGATATGTATAAACCTGAAAATATAGTTATTGCAGTAGCTGGAAATATTGAACAAGATAAAATATTTAAACAATTAAATGAAGGTATTGGACAGCTAAAAGATAAAAGTACAAAAAGAGTTTATAATGGAGAAATGGTTATAAATTCAGGAGAAAAAATAATAGTTCAAGAAACAACTCAAGTTCATTTATGTATCAATACTTTAGGTACATCAAGTACCGATAAAGATAGAGTTGAAGCATCTGTAATATCAAATGTTTTAGGTGGAAATATGAGTTCTAGACTTTTTCAAAAGATTAGGGAAGAAAGAGGATTAGCTTATTCAGTTTATTCTTATACATCTAATTTTGATGAAGGAGGATTATTTACTGTATACGCAGGAACTACGCATGAAGATTATAAAGAAGTAATATCTTTAATAGAGGAAGAATTAAAAGAGTTAAAAGAAAATGGAATTACTGAGAAGGAGCTTCAAAGAGCAAAAAATCAATTTTTAAGTATGGTAACTTTTGGCTTAGAGAGTAGTAAAGGTAAAATGACAAGAATGGCAGGATCGTATTTAGTTTATGGTTATGTAAGAGATATTGAAACAGTGATAAAAGAAATCGAAGATGTAAATTTAAATGATATTAAAAGAGTTGCTAAAAAGATATTTGATGAAAAGTATATATCTAAAACAATTTTAGGAAATATATAAAGGGGAAAAAATGGAAAACGTTATTGTTAAATTAGTGCTAGAAAATGGAGTAGAATTACCGAAGTATATGACAGAAGGTGCAGCTGGAATGGATGTAAAAGCAAACATAACAGAATCAGTTACATTAAAAACTTTAGAAAGAAAATTAATTCCAACTGGAATTAAGATGGAAATACCTTATGGATATGAAGTGCAAGTGAGACCAAGAAGTGGACTTGCTTTAAAGCATGGTATAACTTTAGTTAATACTCCTGGGACGATTGATTCAGACTACAGAGGAGAAGTTGGAGTTATATTGATAAATTTAAGTAATGAAGAATTTATAGTAAATCCAGGAGAAAGAATTGGACAATTAGTTTTACAAAAAGTTTATAAGATGGAGTTTGAAAAAGTGGATGAGTTATCAACAACTGTAAGAGCTGAAGGTGGATTTGGTCATACAGGAAAATAGGAGAAATTAATGGGAAAAAATCATGATTTAGTAGTTACTATAAAAAGAATAAAAAAAATGAAAAATATGATTTTATATATTGCTCTATGTATAGTTTTAATAAGTTTATTAACTGTATATAGTGCAACTATCCATAAAGGAACATCATTTTTTTATAAAGAAATTGTTTGGATAGGATTAGGAGTATTGACATATTTTATTTTTTCTTTTATAGATTATAAAGTATACGGAAAATATTACAAAATTATATATCTTGTGAACGTTATTTTATTGCTGCTAGTATTTATTGTAGGTGATAAAAGATTAGGAGCTCAGAGATGGATTGATTTAGGATTTATAACTATACAACCTTCTGAATTTTCAAAATTATTTATTGTTTTAACTTTTTCAGAAGTTTTAGCTACAAAATATAATAACAAATTTTCTGGATTTAAAAGTATTATAGCAACTAGTATCCATGTTTTACCTATATTTTTATTGATAGCAGCTCAACCAGATTTAGGAACATCATTAGTTATAATATTTTTATACTTAATCTTAATTTTTATAAATGGTATAGATTGGAAAACTATAATAATCTTAGCATTTATAGGAATTTCAATGGCTCCAATTGGGTATTTTTTCTTATTAAAAGATTATCAAAGAGAGAGAGTATTAACATTTTTAAATCCAGAAGCTGATTTGTTAGGTAGTGGTTGGAATGTAACGCAATCAATGATAGCTGTAGGATCTGGTGGCATATTTGGAAAAGGATTTTTGCAAGGAACTCAAAGTAAATTGAGATTTTTACCTGAATCGCATACAGATTTCATAGCAGCCGTATTTTTAGAGGAGAGAGGTTTAATAGGTGGATGTGTGTTATTAATCCTTTATATTTTACTTTTATGGGGAATAATGAGAATTGGTGATAAATCTGAAGGTTATGGAAAACTGATTTGTTATGGTATATCAGCTATCTTCTTTTTCCATATAGTTATAAATATTGGAATGGTAACAGGGATAATGCCAGTTACAGGTTTACCTCTTCTTCTTATGAGTTATGGTGGAACGTCATTTTTGTTTGCATTTGCAATGCTAGGAATAGTTCAAAGCATAAATATATATAGGGAGTAAGAAATGGAATATATTATAGATTCTAGTTTTCATGAAGTTAGATTAGATAGATTTTTAAGAAAAAAATATGAAAATACTCCATTAACAGAAATTTTTAAAGGAATAAGAACTGGAAAAATAAAAGTTAATGGGAAAAAATCTAAAGAAAACTATAGATTAAAAGAAGGCGATATTGTAAAAGTTTTAATAGCTGGTGGAGAAACAGTTGCAAAAGATTTTATAAAAATATTACCTCAAGATATGAACACTATAAAAAGTGGAATTGTTTATGAAGATGAGAAAGTTGTTATTTTCAATAAAGAAGCTAATCTAGTTATGCATAAAGGAAGTGGTCATGAGTACGGCCTTTCTGAACTTTTTAAAAGTTACTATAAAACAGATGAATTTAATTTTGTAAATAGAATAGATAAATCTACATCTGGTTTAGTTATAGGAGCTAAAAGTTTAGCAGTAACAAGAGAATTAGCAGAAGAGGTTAGAGAGGGAAAAACAGATAAAAAATATTATATATTAGTTGATGGTATTATTACTAAAAAAGAGTTTACTTTAAAAACTTATCTAAAAAAAGAAGAAACAAAAGTAATAGAGTTAGATTCTTATGAAGATGGAGCAAAAGAAAGTATATCTTATTTTAAAGTTTTAAAAATTGGTAAGAGAAAAACTATTTTAGAGGGAAAACTTGAAACAGGAAGAACACATCAATTAAGAGTGCAATTATCAAATTTAGGACATCCTATCGTTGGAGATGGGAAATATGGAAAAGGTGGAAAAAATATGTTTTTATTTTCATACTATTGTGAAATACCAAAATATAAAATAAAAATAGAATTACCTTTGCCAGAAGAATTCTTAAAAAATTTAGATTAAAAAAACGGTTTTTATTTTAAACCGTTTTTTTTATTACTATTATTTATTTAAAAAAGAGTTTGCAATTAAAATAACTTTAATTGTATCATCAGAGTTTTCATCTATAGAAACTCCAAATAAAACATCATCAATTTCAGCACGACACTCTTTTTTTATTGTTTCAACAATAATACTAGATTCCATCAAATTTAAATCTTTCGGTCCAATAATATTTACTAAGAATTTAGTTGCACCTAAAATAGTTCTTTCAAAAAGAGATGAGTCAACAGCAGCAAGAGCAGCTTTTTCAGCTCTCTTTTCACCTTCGCCTTCACCGAATCCTAAAATAGCTTCTCCTGAGTCTAATAAAAGTGATTTTATATCAGCAAAATCTAAATTAATTAGACCTTTAGCTAACATAAGATCTGTCATACCTTTGACAGCAGTAAATAAAACAAAATTACTTTTTTTAAATGCTTCCTGTACTGTTATATTAGGAGTTGAGTTATCTAAAAGTTTATCATTAGGAATAACAATAAGAGAATCAACAAAAGGTTTAAGATTTTTAATACCTGTTTCAGCAATTTTCATTCTTCTTTTGCCTTCAAAAGAGAATGGTTTAGTAACAATTGCAACAGTTAAAATATTCATATCTTTAGCCAATTTTGCAATCAAAGCTGTGGCAGCACTACCTGTTCCACCTCCCATAGTAGAAGTCAAAAATAAAAAATCAGTACCTCTTAAGATATTTTTTATAAAAGTTAAACTTTCTTTTGTAGCTTTTTCTCCTAGTTCAATATTACCACCACATCCAAGTCCTTTTGTAGTTGATGGTCCTAATTGAATTTTATGAGGAGTTTTAGAGTTGTTTAAATCTTGTAAATCAGTATTAAGTGCAAAGAAAGTAACGTCTTCGATATGAGAAGAAACGATTTCATCAAGGGCGTTTATACCACCGCCACCAATACCCATAACTTTTATATTAACATTAAACTTATCTCCCAAAAAAACTCACCCCCTAAATAAAATAGATAGCAATATATAACATTAGTACTTTAATACTATACGATTTCCTTTGTGTCAACAGCAAAAAAATTATTTTAAATGTTCAGTGTCAGAAAATTTAATAATTTTAAAGCCATTTGAATCATATTCAACAATAGTTGTACTTGTATTTTCAGGAACAGGTTGCTTAGAGAACTCGTCAATACCTTTTTCATTAATAATATTAAAAATAGCTTTTAGCGTAACACCGTGACTAATAACTAAGATATTTCCATCATTATTTTCTTTAATAAGTTTTTCTAATCCAAGTTTAACTCTATGTAATATCTCTTCATAACTTTCACCATTATAAGCACTCGGATTATAATCCATAGCGTTATTCCAGAAATTATGGTATTCAATAGGATAATTTTTTTCAAACTCTTCTCTTGGAATTCCTTCAACTTTTCCCATATTTATTTCTTGGAATTCATCAATGGTAGTTATTTCCATATTTTTATCCCCAAGTAAAAGTTTGGTTGTTTGTAAAGCTCTATCTTGTGGTGATGAGTAAACTTTTTTAAAATCAATATCTTTTAAGTGGTGAGAAAGTTTTTTAGCTTGTTCAACTCCTAGTTCTGTTAATGGAGAGTTAGATCTTCCTTGAAAAATTTTTAGTGTATTCCAAACAGTTTCACCATGTCTTACAAAATAAATACGTAGCATAATTTTCTCCTTTTTAAGTATAAAAACTCTTTTTTTTAATATGATATTCTTGTATAATCTTATTATACATTGAATTTTGGAGGTTGTAAAATGAAGTTTTTAGGAGTAATTCCAGCAAGATATGAATCAACAAGATTACCGAGAAAGCCATTAAAAGATATTTGTGGGCATTCAATGATTGAATGGGTTTATAAAAGAGCTATGAAATCTAATTTAGATGAAGTAATTGTAGCTACAGATTCTCAAGAAGTTTTTGATGCAGTTAAATCATTTGGAGGAGAAGTTATATTAACAGATGTAAATCATTTAAATGGAACTAGTAGAATAGCTGAAGTTTGTGAAAAAATAACTGATTATGATGTAATTATAAATATTCAAGGAGATGAACCTTTGATAGAGCCAGATATGATAAACTCATTGATTAATGTATTTAAAGATGAAGAGGATTTAAAAATGGCAACATTAAAACATAAACTCTTAAAAAAAGAGGATATTGAAAATCCTAATTATGTAAAAGTTGTAACTGATAAAAAAGATTATGCAATATATTTTTCAAGAAGTGTAATACCATATCCAAGAAATGAGAATTTAGATATATATTTTAAACATGTGGGTATCTATGGATACAAAAGAGAATTTGTTTTAGAATATGCAAAGTTAAAAAGTACTCCTTTAGAAAATTCAGAATCATTGGAGCAGCTTAGAGTTTTAGAAAATGGATATAAAATAAAAGTTTTAGAAACACCATTTGAAATAATAGGGGTAGATACTCAAGATGAGCTCGAAAAAGTAAGAAAATATATAAGTGAAAAAGGAATAGAGTTATAATGAAAAAGCAAAATATAAAAAATATGATAGTTATTGGTATTTGTTTATTAAGTTTTGCAGGATGTAGTAGTAGTTCAAAAAAAGATTATTATAAAAGACCAGGGAGTTCTTCATCTAATTTAAAAGGAGATAGAGTTGATTTATATGGGAGCTATTCTAAAGATAAAATACCAGTGGCAAGACCGATACCATATTTAAAATATGTAAATGATATGGAGTTCCCAAAAGTTCCAATTAAGTCTTATAAAGAAAAAGAATTTTTAGATTTTTATAAAAATACTAAAGTTAAGGGACATGGAGATAATTCAAACTATTGGAGATGGAAAGTTACTTTAACTAAAAAAGAGATAAGCAATGTATTAAATAAAAATTTAGTAACTTTAAGTTCAAGAAGACCAAAAGAGGTATTAACTTATGAAAAAGGAGAATGGATAGCTAAAAAAATTCCATTAAATCCAGTTGGTGAAGTTATAACTTTAAGAGTTCTTGAAAGAGGGAAATCAGGGTTAGTAACAAAATTATTAATAAAAGGAACTAGAGGAGAATACATTGTTGCAAAAGAGGGGAATATTAGAAATTTACTAAGTTTAAGTAAAAATAATGTAGACAGTGTAGTAAATATTTATGGTGCCAAAGGAGGAAGTGCTAGCTATAATGATAAGCCAATATCAAAAAATCCAAGTATGTTACCATCAGCATTTATAGCAATAGAAAAGCTAGGAAATGGTGGTTTTAATATTTATGGTGGAGGATTTGGACATGGTTCTGGTATACCTCAATGGTCTGCCATGGATTTAACTAAAAATAAGGGATATTCATACAAGCAAGTTTTACAAAGATATTATACAGATACAAAGTTAAAAAATATGAGATCAGTAGATGGGATAGGAGATAAAATAAGAGTTGGTATAATGAACAGTGGATTTTCAACTCTTAATCATTCAAAAATTTCAATGTTTTCTTTAGGAAACATAAAGATAAAAAGTAAAGATGGAAATGTAAATATAAATCCAAGAACTTCGGTTGATTTTGTAGTAAAAGATGGATATACACAAGTAATTGTTCAAAATAAATTAAGATTGAAGACAAGAAATTTTATAAATATCACATCTAATAAAATGATTTCTGTAACAAACATAAGGAGAAATGTGAGAAATTATAAATATCCAACATATAGAGGTGAATTTGAAATAAGATTAGCTCAAGGTGGAAAAAATTTAAATTTAATTAATGAAATAAATATAGAAGATTACTTATTACAAGTTGTACCAAGTGAAATGCCACAAAGTTTTGGGCTAGAAGCTCTTAAAGTTCAAGCAATTGCTGCAAGAACTTATGCAGCTAAAGATATTTTAAGAAATAGATATATAAAGCAAGGATTCCATATAGTTGATAGTACTCAGAGTCAAGTTTATAATAATTTGGATGAGAACGAATTGTCAGCACAAGCAGTGAAATCAACGAAAGGATTAATATTAATACACGAAGATAAACCGATTGATGCGAAATACTACTCTACTTCGTCCGGATTTAATTCAAATGCTCATAATGTATGGTAAAATATAAAAAAAGCATTGACTAAATAGTCATTATAGATTAAAATGGTCTGTGACTATTTAGTCATTTTAAATTTAAAATGAAATAAGGGGGCTTTATGCTAAAGGAGGGAAAGAAGGAACAGATATTAGAAGCAGGAAAAGATGTTTTGTTAAAAAAAGGAATATTTAAAACTAGAGTTGAAGATATAACTAATTATTTAGGAATTGCAAAAGGAAGTTTTTATACATATTTTAAATCAAAAGATCAACTTTTAGAGGAAATTATTGATCGAGTGTATGAAATCAGAGAAAATGAATTAGAGGAGCTTTTAGAAAGTAACTATAATTACAGAGAACAAATAAAAATATTTATAATAAAAAGATTTGTTATATCGTCAGATAATTTAAACTCTCATTTAATATTAATAAATTTAACAAGAAATTTAGAGCATTTAACACCTGTTCTTAGAGAAAAACTTCTAAAAATAGAAATTTTAAACAGAAAGTTTCTAAAAGCTATAATAAAAAATATTCCATGTATAAACTATACAGAAGACGAAATGAATACCATTATAATTTTTATTATGGGTGGAATAAAATCATATAGATTAGAAAGATTATTCTATAAAAATACAGATGACTATTTTATAAGTGATATAGAAGAGTTTAGAGAACGATTAAGAAATATAAACTTAGAAAAAGAAGTCGAATTAGTGGTAAATGGAATTTTAAAATTACTAACAGGAGGAAATTAATGAAAAAGTTATTAGGATTACTGGTATTGCTTTCAACAGCAGCCTTTTCAAGAGAACTGACATTAGAAAGTGCAATTGATCTAGCTTTAGAAAATGGAAAAACGATAAAAACATCAGAACTATCAAAAGAAAATGCAAAGTTAAATGTTAGAAGAGCATTTAAAACAGCTTTACCAACAGTAACATATAATGGACAATATCAAAAAGCAGAGCATACAAATAGAAATATGCTAGATATAGTTGAGTCGGATGGAACAACAGGAATAGGAGCTAAAAGTGGATATTCACAAACAATAGGTCTTTATCAACCTTTATTTAGAGGAGGAGCTATAACAGGTGGAATTTTAGGAGCTGAAGCTTCAAAAAATATGGCAGATATTTATCTTTTATCTGAAAAAAGAGATGTTAGGTTAGATATTATATCTTTATACTCAAGTATAATAAATTTTGAAAAAGATTTAACAGTTTTAGAGGCATCTAGGAAAGAGTTACAAGCTAGATATGATAAGCAAAGTGAACAGTTAAATTTAAGATTAGTTACAAAAGCTGATCTTTTAAAAACTGAATATTCTATTTTAGATTTAGAGGCACAAATAACAGGGACTAAAACAAATTTAGAGATAGCTAAAAAAGATTTAAAATTAAAGTTAATGATTCCAAATAATGAAGAGATTACTTTAAAAGATTTCCAAGTACCAGAAAACTTAACATCAGGAATTGATTTTGGAAAAGATTTAGATCAAGCACTAACAAATAGTTTGTCTGCTAAATTAGCAGTAAATAAAGTTAACTATGCTCAAGCTGAAAAAGTTGTAGCAAGATCAAGTTTATTACCACAAGTTGATGCTTTTGCAACATATGGAACAGCAAAAGAGAGTCATCACTTTGACAATAGCTTTGACAACGCTGAATGGAGAGGTGGGGTTTCCGTGAAATGGGATGTATTTTCATTCGGAAGCGGAATTGATGAATATAATGTGGCAAAAAACAATGAGAATATAGAATCTATTAATCAAGAACTAACATCAGATAATATAAAACTATCTGTTACAAAAAATTATAGAGAGTTAATACGTTTACAACAACTAAGAGACTCTAGAAATAAGGCTTTAGAAGCAGCAACGGAGAATTTCAATATAGATACAGAAAGATATAATGCAGGATTAATTTCAACTGTAGATTATTTATTATCTGAAAGTCAATATAGACAGGCAGCTGTAGATTATAACTCAGCAGTATTAAATTATTATGTAGCATTTGAAAAATATAGATCATCACTTATTTAATATTTAGGAGGAAAGATGAAAAAGGGATTATTCATATTAACAGCGGCAGCTATCTTGATGACTGCTTGTGGGAAAAAAGAAGAAGCAGTAGTAGAAAAACCAAAAAAGCCAGTAGTAGCATCACAAGTTAAAAAGGAACAAGTTTCAGATATATATACAACTGATGGAACAATTGTGCCTCAAGAAAAGGTAAATCATACATTAGATACACAAGGAACTGTATCAACAGTGTTAAAGAAAAATGGAGATTTTGTAAAAAAAGGTGAAGTTATAGTAAAATTTACAGATGCAAAAGCCGAGTCAAATTATGATGCAGCAAAAGCTAATTTACAGTCAACAAAAAACAATTTTGAAAAATTTAATAAACTTTATGAAAAGCAAATGATATCTCAATTGGAGTTTTTAAATTATAGAGATGCATATACAAATGCATTAGCAGATTATACAGCTAAAAAATCAAACTACGATAAATTAACTAGAAAATCTGAGTTAACAGGATTAGTAGGAAACTTAAATTTAAAATCTGGAAATATAGTAGAAGCTAATTCAACTGTATTCACAGTAGTAGATGAGAATGTAATGGAAATAACTGTTGATTTCCCAGGTTATTGGTTAAGTACATTAAACGAGGGATCACCAGTGACTTTAATGGTTTCTGATTTAGGTGGAAAAGAGTTTGATGGAAAAATTAAATCTATAAATCCAATAGCAGATCCTGAAACTAAAAAGTTTCCAGTAAAGATATCTATTGAGAATAAGACAAAAGAGTTGAAAGATGGAATGTATACAAAGGTTGTAATTCCAACTGAGAAAAGAGAAGGACTTATTGTACCTCAACAAGCAGTTTTCATAAGAGATTTATTAAGTTATGTTTATAAAATAGAAGATGGAAAAGCAAAAAGAATAGAGGTTGTAACAGGAGCTACAATAAAACCAAATATTGAGGTTATATCGGAAGAATTAAAACCAGGAGATTTAGTAGTATCTGATGGTATATTCGGATTAGCTGATGGAGATGAAATTACAATAAATAACGAAACAAAATAGAAATTAAAGAGGTGAAAGATATATGTCATTAGCAGGTATTGCTATACGTAGACCCGTTGCAACAGTAATGGTAATGGTCTCGATGGTATTCTTAGGAATTGTTTCGATGCTATCAATGAAGTCTGAACTGCTTCCTAATATGAATATTCCAATGGTTGTAATTACTACAACTTGGAATGGAGCTGTTCCAGAAGATGTAAACAGTCAGATTACTAAAAAAATAGAAGATTCACTATCAGGTGTTGATGGAATTAAAAAGATAACGTCTACATCATCATTTGAAAGATCAGTTGTAAGTATAGAGTTTGATTATGGTGTAAACATAGATTTAAAAAGAGGAGATGTTCAAAGGGAGATTGATGCTATATCAGGAGAGTTACCAGATGATGCATCAAAACCTACGACACAGAAAAAGTTAGCAGGTTCAGGAAATACTGCAATGATGCTAAACGTATCAGGTCCAAATTTCTTAGAATTAACAACATTTGTAAATGAGTTCATGACTCCAAGATTTGAAAGAATTGGAGGGGTTGGAAGTGTTGATACATTAGGATCTCCAGATAAGCAGATTCAAATTCAATTTGATACAGATAAATTGGCATCATATAATTTAACACCGAATGAATTGTATGACTTAATAAAAACATCATCAATAAATGTTCCTTTAGGAGTTATTAAAACTGGAGGAAAAGATGTTGTTGCAAGATTTATGGGAGAATTTAACTACTTAGATGAATTTGAAAATATGATTTTAAGAAGTAACGGTAAAACACTTAGATTAAAAGATATTGCTAATGTAGTATTAACTACTGAAGATCAAAGTGAGATAACTAAACTTAATGGAAAACCATCAGTAATGTTAGTTATTGAAAAATCTACGGATGGAAATATCTTATCAATTACAGATAATGCAAAAATAGCTTTAGAAGAGATGAAACCATATTTTCCTAAAGGTGTAGAAGTAACAACTGTAATGGATTACTCTGAAAATATTAATTCATCAATTTCAGGAGTAAAAGGAAATGCTGTTACAGGACTTGTTCTAGCGACAATAGTACTTTTAGTATTCTTAAAAAATATTAGAGCTACAATGCTTATATCATTAGCATTACCAATAGCTATTATATTTACATTTGCTTTCTTATCTCTTTTAGGAGTAACAATAAACGTTATCTCTTTAATGGGATTATCTATCGGAGTAGGAATGCTAACGGACAACTCAGTTGTTGTTATAGATAATATTTATAGACACATAACGGAATTAAAAAAACCAGTAATGGAAGCGTCAGAAGATGGAGCATCGGAAGTTGCTGTAGCAATATTAGCATCAGCATTAACAACAATGGTTGTATTTATTCCAGTACTATTTATTCCTGGTATTGCAAGAGAGATATTTAGAGATATGTCATTATCAATAATATTCTCTAACGTTGCCGCTTTAATAGTATCATTGACTCTAATGCCAATGGTAGCAAGTAGATTTTTAAAAGCTAATGCTGATATTACTAAAGAGGGTAAGATATTTGGAAAAGTAAAAAGTGGATATGAAAAAATAATAGAGTGGGCAATTACAAATAGAAAGAAAACAGTTGCATTAGCATTTTTAACATTTATGGTTATGATGGTAATAGGGCCAATGTTAACAAGAACAGAGTTTATACCGAAACAAGATTATGGTAGATATTCTGTTGTTTTAGAACTAGAAAAAGGGCTTTCTGTTGAAAGAGCAGAAGAGATTACAGAGCAAGCAGTTGAAGTAGTAAAAAATAATCCTTTAACGAAAACATATATCTCTCTTGTAAAAACAGGAGTAGGTATTGTAAACGTTGACATAGGACCAAAGACTGATAGAGATGTATCAATATTCCAAGTAATGGATAATTTAAGACCTGAATTAGAAAAGATACCAGGAATTAAGTTTAACTTAAAAGATGACTATCAATCAGCAGGTGGAAACAGAGACGTTGAATTTAGAATATCTTCTGATTCATTAGATGTTGCTGAAAATATAGCAAAACAAGTGCAAGATAAAATTAGTCAAAATCCTGGTATTATAGATATTACATCAAGTATAGAACCAGGAAATGTAGAAGCTAGAGTTGTCTTAAACAGAGATAAATTAAGAGCACATGGAATTAGTCCATTTGATATAGGTAGAACAATAAGTTACTCTTTCCTTGGAGGAAATAGAGCAACTGGACAAACACTATCTGTAAAAACAGGAACAGAAGAGATTGATGTTTTAATAAGATTACCAAAAGATTCAAGAACTAAGGTTTCAACTTTAGAAGAATTAAATGTTAGAGGAGCAGATGGTAAATTTGTAAAAGTTTCGGATGTGGCAGACGTTGTTATGGCAGAGGGAGCATCAGAAGTAACAAAAACAGATAAAATATTCTATGCATCAGTTTCTGCAAATGATGGTGGAATTGGATTAAGTAAAGTTCAAAATGAAATTGTAAATGCATTTGAAGCAACTAACCCGCCAAAAGGTGTATCTTATTCGTGGGGTGGAATGTCACAGTTATTTAACGAAGCAATTGTTCAAATGGGAATGGCACTTGGAATTTCAATATTCTTAATATATGCTATTCTAGCATCACAATTTGAGAACTTCTTACTTCCAGGAATTATATTAGCATCAGTACCGTTAGCAATGATTGGTGTTTATGGAGGATTATTAATTACAAACTCTCCATTTGATATGATGGTAATGATTGGAATAATAATGCTAGCAGGAACCGTTGTTAATAATGCCATAGTTCTTATTGACTTTATTAAAATTTTAAGAGAAAGAGGATATGAACTTAATGATGCTGTAAGAGAGTCATGTAAAACAAGATTAAGACCAATTCTAATGACTACAATGACAACAGTATGTGGAATGATACCTCTTGCTTTAGGATTTGGAGAGGGAGCAGAGTTATATTCGGGAATGTCTATAGCTGTTATATTTGGATTATCGTTCTCGACACTGCTAACACTAGTAGTAATTCCAGTTCTATACATTATGGTTGAAGACTTTATTGATAGAATGAAGAAAAAGTTAAAGAAGCAAAAAGTATAAGAAAAATAAGGATTCTCTGAGTTAAAGCTCGGAGAATTTTTTTTTATAAAAAAATAATAGTTGAAAAAAATAGAACAGTGTGTTAGTATTGAAATAGGAAAAGTATTAAAAAACAAAATAAATAAAACTTGTATAATAGTTGAAATAAGGTCAACGAGTCTCTACCTGCCACCGTAAATTGGCAGACTACAAGGATAGATTTTAAATGTATGTTTTTTTGATATATTTTAAATTTGATCTTGTAGGAAATTACAGTAGTAATTTCCTTTTTTTATAGACTTTTTTTGTTGACCCAAAAAATAAAAGGGAGTCAATCAAGTGTTAATAATAACGAAAAAACAGAAAAAAGAAAAGATAAAAAATAAAAATACTGATAAATGGAATAAGTGTGTAAAAACGCAGATTATTAAAAAGGGATAGTTGTAACCTTTTTAGTAATGTGCGTTTTTTATTTTTAACTTTAGGGAGGATAAAGAGTGAAAATAGGTGTAATAATGGGAAGTAAATCTGATTTACCAACTATGAATGAATGTGTAAATGTTTTAAAAGATTTTGGAGTTGAGCATGAGATAAAAATAGTTTCAGCACATAGGACTCCTAATTTAATGTTTGACTATGCGAAAGAAGCTAAAAAAAGAGGGCTAGAAGTTATAGTAGCAGGAGCGGGAGGAGCAGCACATTTACCTGGTATGGTTGCTAGTTTAACTGACTTGCCAGTTATTGGAGTACCTATTGAAAGCAAAACTTTAAAAGGAATAGATTCACTTTTATCAATTGTTCAGATGCCAGGAGGAGTTCCTGTAGCAACGGTAGCAATAGGGGGAGCTAAAAATGCGGCATTATTAGCTATAAAGATATTAGCTTTAAAGGATGAAAGATTAGCAGAAAAAATTGTTGAGTACAGAAAAAATATGGAAAGGATGATTTTAGATGAAAAAATCTAGAAGAATCGGAATTTTAGGTGGAGGACAACTAGCTAAAATGCTGTGTGATTCAGGAAAAAAGTTGAATTGTGAAACAATAATTTTAGATCCTAATCCAGATTCGTGTGGAAAATTTAGTGCTGATGACCACATTGAAGCTGAATATAATAATAAAGTGAGTTTAAAAAAACTGTGTGAAATTACTGATGTGATAACATACGAGTTTGAAAATGTACCAAGTGAAATAATAGATTATTTAAAAGAAAATAATGGAAATATTCCTCAAGGAAAGAGACCACTGTATTTAAGTCAACATAGAGTTAGAGAGAAAGAGGCAGTAAAACAAATTGGAGTTAAAACTGCAAAATTTAAAGGTGTTAAAAATTCAGAAGAATTAAAGAATGCTATTAATGAAATTGGATATCCATCTATTTTAAAAACTTGTTCAGGAGGATATGATGGAAAAGGACAATGGAAGTTATTAGAAGAGAAAGACTTAAAAAGTATTAATTGGAATGAAAATATAGAATATATTTTAGAAGAGATGATTAAATTTGATAAAGAAGTTTCATGTTTAGTTGTTAGGGGAATAAACGGAGATGTAGTAAATTTTCCAATTGGAGAAAATATCCATAAAAATGGAATTTTAAATAAAACTATAGTTCCAGCAAGAGTAACAAAAGAGATTTTAAAAGAAGTGGAGAAGATATCTCATGAGATTATAAAGAGATTAAATATATACGGTCCATTAGGAATAGAATTTTTTATTAAAGAAAATGAAATTTATTTTAATGAGATGGCACCAAGACCTCATAATAGTGCACATTATACGATGGATGCATGTAATTATTCTCAATTTGATATTCATTTAATGGGGATTTTAGGAGAAAAACTACCTGAAATAAAACTTTTAACAAAAGTAGTGATGCTAAATATAATGGGTGAAGATCAGGAGAAAGTAAAAAAAATTAAAAAAGAATACAATACAAATGTTCACATATATGGAAAATCAGAGTGGAAAAAAGATAGAAAAATGGGACATATAAACTATTGTGGTGAAAATCTAGAAGAGCTAATTTTAAAAGCTGATTCATTTTAGGGAGGAATAATGAATAAAAGAGTATTTGTTAAGAAAAAGGATGGATTTCAAGTAGAGAGTTTAGGACTAAAGAGTGAGCTTTTAGAAAATTTAAAAGAGGATAAGATAAATAAAATAGATTTATATAACGTATATGATATTTTTAACTGCACAGAAGAGGATTTAAATCTTTTAAAAAATAAAGTTTTATCTGAACCAGTAACAGATGACGTTTATGAAGAAGTTGAATTGGTTGGAAAAAAATATTTAGCAATGGAATTTTTACCAGGACAATACGATCAAAGAGCTGATTCTGCAGAGCAGTGCTTAATGTTATTAAATAATAAAGACGGTGTTCAAATAAAAAGTGGTAAACTTTTAATTTTTCATGGAGAGATAAAAAGTTTTGATAAAATAAAAGATTACTTAATAAATCCTATTGAAACTAGAGAAAAAAAATTAAATGTTTTGACACTAGAGGAAAATATTGATATAGAACCAGTACCAACTTATGTAGGATTTATAAATAAAAATTCAGAAGAACTAGAAAGTTTTTTATTAGAGCATGGACTAGCTATGACTCTTGAAGACCTAAAACATATTCAAAATTATTTTAGAGATGAAGAGAAAAGAGATCCAAAAGAGACAGAGATAAAAGTTTTAGATACTTATTGGTCAGATCATTGTAGACATACAACTTTTGAAACATATTTAAAAAATATAAAAATTGAATGTGGAGATTTAACAAAAAATATTCAGGATGCTTTTGAAAAATATATAGATATGAGAGCGAAATTAGGTAGAGAAGAAAAACCTTTAACTTTAATGGATATGGCAACAATTGGTGGAAGATATATAAAATCGATAGGTAAATTAGATGATTTAGAGGAATCAGAAGAGATAAATGCATGTAGCATCGAGATAGAGGTAGATGTTGATGGCAAATTAGAGAAATGGTTACTGATGTTTAAAAATGAAACTCACAATCATCCAACAGAAATTGAACCATTTGGAGGAGCAAGTACTTGTGTAGGTGGAGCTATAAGAGATCCATTATCAGGAAGAGCATATGTTTATCAAGCTATGAGAGTTACAGGAGCAGGAGATATAACTGAAAGTATAGAAGAAACGTTAGCAAATAAGTTACCACAAGAGAAAATATCAAAAGGAGCAGCACATGGATATTCTTCATATGGAAATCAGATAGGATTAACAACTACTTTTGTAAAAGAGATTTATCATAATGGGTATAAAGCTAAAAGAATGGAAGTTGGAGCTGTTGTTGGAGCAGTAAAAAAAGAGTATGTAAGAAGAGAAAGCCCTGTTCCAGGTGATGTGGTAATTTTACTTGGGGGAAAAACTGGTAGAGATGGTATAGGAGGAGCCACTGGATCATCTAAGGAGCATAATGAAACATCATTAACTAAATGTTCATCAGAGGTTCAAAAGGGTAATGCACCTGTAGAGAGAAGAATCCAAAGGTTATTTAGAAATCCAGAAGTGACAAAACTTATAAAAAAATCAAATGATTTTGGAGCAGGTGGAGTTAGTGTTGCTATTGGAGAGATTGCAAGGGGAGTAGAGATAAATTTAGATACAGTACCAGTGAAATATTTAGGACTTAATGGAACTGAATTAGCTATATCAGAATCTCAAGAAAGAATGGCTGTAGTAGTAGAGGCAAAAGATGTGGAAAAGTTTCAAAGATTAGTTAAAGAAGAAAACTTAGAATCAGCATTAGTTGCTGTAGTAACAGAGGAAGAAAGATTAGTAATAAAATATAAAAATGAAACACTTGTAGATATTTCAAGAGATTTTTTAGATACAAATGGTGTTAGACAAATTCAAGATGTAAAAGTTGTATCTTCAGAAATAGAAAATCCATTTTTAGAAAATCAAGTAATGGATATAAAAGAAAAAGTAGAAAAAATTTTACAGGATATGAATATAGCTTCTCAAAGAGGAATGGTAGAGATGTTTGATGCTTCAATAGGAAGAAGCACAGTACTTATGCCATATGGAGGGAAGTATCAATTAACTGAATCAGAGGGAAGTGTTCAAAAGCTTCCAACAGATAAATTTACAAATACTTGTTCAATAATGACTTATGGTTATAACCCACTAATATCGGAGTATTCTCCATATTTGGGAGCTCAATATGCAGTGATAGAATCTTTAGCAAAAATTGTTGCATTAGGTGGAAGTTATAAAAAAGTAAGATTATCTTTTCAAGAATATTTTGAAAAATTAGGAAAAGATTCAACAAGATGGGGGAAACCTTTTGCTGCATTATTAGGAGGAATTGAAGCACAACTTGAATTTGAAGCTCCGGCGATAGGTGGAAAAGATAGTATGAGTGGAACTTTTAAAGACTTAGATGTACCTCCAACTTTGATATCTTTTGCAGTAACAACAGAGAGTGTAAAAAATATAATATCATCTGAATTTAAAGAAGCAGGAAATAATATATATCTAGTAAAAAGTGAAAGACTTTTTGGTGATTTACCAAATTATAAAAGATTAAAAGAAAATTTTGAACTATTAGAAAATTCAATAAAATCAAAAGAAGTAATATCAGCATCAACAATAAAATTTGGTGGAATAGCAGAAGCTGTTATAAAGATGTCTTTTGGAAATAAAATTGGAGCTAAAATTGAAACAAAAGAAAATCTATTTAATTTAATGCCAGGGGATATAGTAGTAGAATCAGCAAAAGAATTAGATTATGGAATTCTTTTAGGAACAACAATTGATGAGAAAGTTATTGAATTAAATAAGGAAAAGTTTGAAATAGACTCTTTAATAAATATATGGGAAAAGAGATACAGTAAAATATATCCGTATACAGCAGAAACAGTTGGAGAAGTAATCGAAAAAGAATATATTACTAAAAAAGAGTTTAAAGCTAAAAAGCTTTATGATAAACCAAAAGTTTTAATAACAGTATTTCCAGGTACTAATTGTGAATATGATACTAAAAAGGCTTTTGAAAGAGCTGGAGCAGAGGTTGAAATATATGTATTCAATAACTTAGGTGTTGAAGAGATAAAAGAAAGTATAGATACCTTATCTGAAAAAATAAAATCAGCTCAAATATTTATGATTCCTGGAGGTTTTAGTGCAGGGGATGAGCCAGATGGTTCTGGAAAGTTTATAGCAAATATTTTACAAAATAAAAAGATAAAAGAGAGTATGGAAAAATTCTTAGAAAATGATGGATTGGTATTAGGAATATGTAATGGATTCCAAGCTCTTATAAAATCTGGGTTATTACCTTATGGAAATGTAGATAGTGTAACTAAAGACTCACCAACATTATTTAGAAATGATATAAACAGACATGTATCAAGAGTAGTTAGCACAAAAATTGTTTCAAATAATTCTCCATGGATGAGTTCATTTACTGTAGGAGAAACTCATAGTATACCAATGTCTCATGGAGAGGGAAAATTTGTAGTAAGTGAAGATTTTGCAAAAGAGTTATTTGAAAATGGACAGGTAATAACACAATATTGCGATGAAAATAATCAAGTGACAATGGATAAAAATCATAATTTAAATGGGTCAACATACGCAATAGAAGGGATTGTTTCTAAATGTGGAAAAATACTAGGGAAGATGGGACATTCAGAAAGATATGAGGATGGACTATTAAAAAATATAGATGGAAATAAGATGCAAGATATTTTTACTAATGGAGTTAATTATTTTAAAAAATAAATATTAAAATGGGAGAGTGACCAAATGTTATTAGTAGAAGCAAATAAATTATATGAGGGAAAAGCAAAGAAAGTTTATAAAACAGAGAATCCTAACGAAGTTATTATTTATTATAAAGATGATGCAACAGCTTTTAATAATTTAAAAAAAGGTCAAATACACAATAAAGGAATATTAAATAGTCAAATTACAACATTAATATATGATTATTTAAAGAAAAATGGTGTAGAAACTCATTTGGTAGAAAATTTATCAGAAAGAGCTCAACTTTGTAAAAAAGTAGAGATTATTCCACTAGAAGTAATTGTTAGAAATACTCTAGCAGGGTCTACTGCAAAACTTTTTAAGATGGAAGAAGGGCAAATTTTAGAAAATCCAATATTTGAAATATGTTACAAAAAAGATGAGCTAGGCGATCCTATGATAAATGATTATCATGCAATTGCGTTAGGGCTTGCTACAAAAGATGAGTTAGAAAATATTTATTCTCAAACTAAAAAGATTAATGAATTATTGAAAGATTTATTTGATAAAGTAGGGATTGAGTTAGTGGATTTTAAAATAGAGTTTGGAAAAGATAACGAAGGGAATATTATCTTAGCAGATGAGATATCACCAGATTGTTGTAGATTATGGGATAAAGAAACTAGAAAAAAATTGGATAAAGATAGATTTAGAAGAGATTTAGGAGATATCGAAGAAGCTTATCAAGAAGTTTTAGCAAGACTAAATAAAATAGTGGGGTAAAAATGATAAAAGAGATAGAGTATTTTTTAAGTGGAAAAATAAATGAAGAGTGTGGAGTATTTGGAGTATTTAATGTAGAGGATGCAGCGCAACTAACGTATTATGGACTGCATTCATTACAACATAGGGGTCAAGAGGGAGCTGGAATAGCTTCTTCTGATGGAGAAAGTATCATTAGAGAAAAAGGAGAAGGGTTGGTAACTGAAGTTTTTAATACAGAAAGAATAGCTAAACTTCCTGGAAATATGTCTATTGGTCATGTTAGATACTCAACAACAGGTGGAGGAGGAATTGAAAATGTTCAACCTATATTAGTTCGTTCTCACACTGGAGACTTTGTAATTGCTCATAATGGGAATATAGTAAATGCAAAAGAATTAAAAATGCAATTAGAAGCAATGGGAAGTATTTTTCACACAACATCAGATAGCGAAATAATAGGACACTTAATTCAGAGAGAAGTTGGGGATTTTCATGAAAAAATACTTAAAGCATTACCTAAATTAGAAGGTGCTTTTTCATTTTTAATAATGAATAACGAAAATCTTTTTGTGATTAGAGATAAAAATGGATTTAGACCTTTATCAATGGGGAAATTAGAGGATGGATATGTGTTTAGTTCTGAAAGTTCAGCTTTTGAAATAGTAGGAGCTGATTATATAAGAGGGTTAAAACCAGGAGAAGTTTTAAAAGTTTCTAAAGATGAAATAGAGTCGTTTCAATATACAGACTGTACTCAAGATAAAATGTGTTCTATGGAATACATATATTTTTCAAGACCAGATAGTAGTATAAATGGTTTAAATGTTCATACAAGCAGAAGAAACTGTGGAGCAATACTTGCGAAAGAAAGTCCGATTGAAGCAGATATAGTTATAGGAGTACCAGACTCATCTTTGTCTTCAGCAATGGGATACTCAGATTTCTCGGGAATTCCTTATGAAATGGGACTTGTAAAGAATAGATATGTAGGTAGAACATTTATAAAGCCAAATCAGCACCAAAGAGAACGTGGAGTAAAGATGAAACTTTCAGCTATGGAAGCTGTTGTTAAAGATAAGAGAGTTGTACTTGTAGACGATTCGATAGTGAGGGGAACAACATCTAAACATATAATAAAATTATTAAAGGATGCAGGAGCAAAAGAGGTTCATATGAGAATAGCATCATCTCCGATAATAAGTCCATGTTTTTATGGAGTGGATACCTCTACATATAACGAATTGATAAGTACAAGATTATCACCAAAAGAATTAGGAGAATATATTGGAGCAGATTCTCTATCATTTTTATCAAATGATGGAATGATAGAAGGATTAGGAAAAAATATATGTTTAGCATGTTTTACTGGAAAATATCCAACTAGTATGTTTAGTTTATTAGAAAATTTAAAGAAATAGGGGTCGATAAAAGTGAGTAATAAATATATGGAAGCTGGAGTTAGCTTAGAAGCTGGATATGAATCAGTTAGAAGAATTAAAAGTCATGTTGAAAGAACTAAAGTAAAAGGGGCAATGAATAGTTTAGGAGCATTTGGTGGAATGTTTGATTTATCAGAACTTGGAATGAAAGAACCAGTTTTAGTTAGCGGAACAGATGGTGTCGGAACAAAATTAATGCTAGCATTTGAAATGGATAAACACGATACAATAGGTCAAGATGTTGTGGCTATGTGTGTAAATGATGTTTTAGTTCAAGGTGCAATGCCGTTATATTTTTTAGATTATATAGCTGTTGGAAAAAACTATCCAGAACAAATTGAAGCTATAGTAAAAGGTGTAGCTGATGGATGTGTTAAGGCAGAATGTGCATTAATAGGGGGAGAGACAGCAGAGATGCCTGGAATGTATAGTGAAGGGCATTATGATATAGCTGGATTTACAGTTGGAGCTGTAGAGAAAAAAGATTTAATAACTGGAAAGGACATAAAAGAAGGGGATATTCTTGTAGGAATATCATCTAGTGGAGTTCATTCAAATGGCTTTTCTTTAGTTAGAAAAATAATAAAAGATGCAAATTTAGATTTGAAAAAAATGTATGAGGGATTTGAAAACTCTTTGGGGGAAGAGCTACTAACACCAACAAAGATATATGTAAAAACAGTAAAAGAAGTTTTAAAAAATATAGATGTAAAAGGAATGTGCCATGTTACAGGTGGTGGTTTCTATGAAAATATACCTAGAATTATACCTGAAGAGATGGGAGTAGAAATCGATTCTAAAAATATAAATGAACTTCAAGTATTTAAATTTTTAGAAGAAAAAGGAAATATTCCTAAAGAAGAGATGTTTAATGTATTTAATATGGGAGTTGGATTTATATTTGTTGTATCTAAAGAAAATTTAGATAAATTAGTTGAAAAATTAGAAGAGTTACAAGAAAAGCCAATGATATTAGGGGAAGTTAATAGAAAAGTAGGAGTAGAAATAAAATGGTAAAAATTGCTGTTTTTGCTTCTGGAAATGGTGGGAATTTTCAGAGGATAGTTGAAGCTCAAAAGTCAGGAGAAGGAAAAGGGTATGAAGTTAAAGTTCTAATTGTTGATAAAGAAAGTGCATACGCTATAGAAAGAGCAAAGTTGTTAGAGATACCATATTATTTTATTAATCCAAAAGAGTATAACACAAAAATGGAATTTGAAGAGAAGATTATAGACATATTAAAAAAATATGAGATAGAATACATAGTTTTGGCAGGATATATGAGGATAATATCACCAATATTATTGGAGGAATATTTTAATAAAATAATAAATATCCATCCAGCTTATTTACCTGAATTTCCAGGAAAAGATGGCATTGGGGATGCGTACAAAGCTAGAGCAAGTAAAACAGGAGTGACTATTCATTATGTGGATAGTGGAGTTGATACAGGGGAGATAATATATCAAGAAAGATTAAAAATAGACTCTCAATGGGGATTAGAGGATCTTAAAAATAAAATACATGAAATAGAACATAGAATTTATCCAATGATTTTAACAAAGTTATTTAAAAAGGGAGAATAATATAGATGAAACGTGCGTTAATAAGTGTATCTGATAAAACAGGAATAGTAGAATTAACTAAAGAGTTAGTAGGGTTAGGATATGAAATAATTTCTACAGGTGGGACAAAGAAAACATTAGATGAAGCGGGGATAAAGACATTAAGTATATCGGATATTACAAGTTTTCCAGAAATTATGGATGGAAGAGTAAAAACATTACATCCAAATGTTCATGGAGCATTATTGTGTGTTAGAGATAATAAAAATCATCTAAAAGCTCTAGAAGATAATAAAATAGATTTAATAGATATGGTAGTTGTAAATTTATATCCATTTAAAGAAACATTAGCTAAAAAAAATGTGACTCATGAAGAGTTAATTGAAAATATAGATATAGGTGGGCCAAGTATGTTAAGATCAGCAGCTAAAAACTACAAATCAGTTACAGTAATAGTTGATCCAAAGGATTATGAAGCAGTGGTTTGTGAATTAAAAGAGGCTGGAGATACTTTATTAGAAACGAGAGAGAGATTAGCAGCGAAAGTATTTAGACATACGTCATCATATGACACTTTAATTGCAGAGTATTTAACAAATAAAGTGGAAGAAAAATTCCCAGAAACAATAACTGTAACTTATGAAAAAGTACAAGATTTAAGATATGGAGAGAATCCACATCAAAAAGCTGGGTTTTACAAGAAAAGCTTTGCAGGATACTCTATGGGAAATGCCAAACAATTACACGGGAAAGAGTTGTCATATAATAATATCCAAGATGCGAACGCAGCATTAGAAATATTGAAAGAGTTTAAAGAACCAACTGTAGTTGCAGTTAAGCATATGAATCCATGTGGTGTAGGAAGTGGGAAAAATATAAATGAAGCTTGGAAAAAAGCTTATGAAGCTGATAAAACATCGATTTTCGGAGGAATTGTTGTAAGCAATTCATGTATAACAAAAATGGTTGCAGAAGATTTATCGAAATTATTTTTAGAAATTATAATAGCTCCAAGTTTTGAAAAAGAAGCTTTAGATATTATTACTCAAAAGAAAAATATAAGAGTACTACAAATTGATATGGAAAGTGAAATTTTAAATAAAATGAAAGTAACATCTGTTATGGATGGAGCACTAATTCAAGAGTTTGATGAGATGAAAGTATCTAAAGATGAACTTATATGTGTAACCGAAAAAAAACCAACAGATGAAGAGATAGAAGCATTGATATTTACTTGGAATGTTGTAAAACATGTAAAGTCTAATGCGATTGTTGTGGGAAAAGATAACCAAACTATAGGAATAGGAGCAGGACAAATGAATAGAGTGGGTGCTGCTAAAATAGCTTTAGAGCAGGGACAAAAAAAGTGTGAAGGAGCGGTTTTAGCTTCTGATGCGTTTTTCCCAATGGAAGATACAGTAGAGTTAGCTGCTAAATTTGGAATTACAGCTATAATTCAACCAGGAGGATCAATAAAAGATACACTTTCAATAGAGGCGTGTAATAAACATGGAATAGCTATGGTATTTACAGGAGTTAGGCACTTTAAACATTAATTTTGGAGGAGTTTATGAAAGTTCTTATAGTTGGAAAAGGTGGAAGAGAACATGCAATTGCATGGAAAGTAAAAGAAAGTGATTTAGTTAAAGAAATATTTATAGCTCCTGGGAATATTGGTATGGAAAACTTAGGTACATTGATTAATATCCCAGAAGAAAAAATAGAAGAGTTAGCAGATTTTGCTCAAAAAAATAGAGTAGATTTGACAATTGTGGGACCGGAAAATGTTCTTGCTTTAGGAATTGTAAATGAATTTGAAAGAAGAGGAATGAAAATTTTTGGTCCGACAAAAGAAGCTGCAAAAATTGAATCAAGCAAAGAGTTTGCTAAAAAACTTATGAAAAAATATGGTGTGCCTACAGGAGAGTATGAAACATTTGCTGACTTAGAATTAGCAGTAAAGTATGTAGAAAAAAAAGGTGCTCCAATAGTTATAAAAGAGGATGGATTAAAAGCAGGAAAAGGTGTAACTGTTGCGTTTTCAATACCAGAAGCAATTGAAGCTTTAGAAATAGCTTTTAGTATCCCTGATAATAAGGTTGTAATAGAAGAGTATTTAGATGGATTTGAATTTTCTATAATTGCTTTAACAAATGGCGAGACAGTAATTCCATTAGAAATAGCTCAAGATCATAAAAGAGCTTATGACAATGATGAAGGGCCAAATACTGGTGGAATGGGAGTTTACTCACCAGTAGATAAGATTGATTCGAATATAATAGATCAAACTTTAGAAAAAATATTAAAACCAATGGCTAGAGGAATGGCAAAAGATGGAATTTCATTTAAAGGATTTCTTTTTGGTGGAATAATGTTAACAAAAGATGGTGTAAAGACGATAGAGTTTAACGCTAGATTTGGAGATCCCGAAGCTGAGGGGATTCTTCCAAGATTAAAGTCGGATTTTGTTAAAGCAATATTGGATTTAATGGAAAATAAAGATGTGAACTTAGAGTGGGATAATAGATATACGGTGGCAGTGGTGATGGCTTCAGAAAATTATCCGAAATCATCAACAATAGGAAGTGAAATAGAAATACCAAAGGATTTAGAATCTGTAGTATTTCATATGGGAACTAGAAAAGTTCATGGCAAAATTGAAACAAATGGTGGAAGAGTATTATCTGTGGTAGCTTATGGAAATACTTTGGAAGAAGCAAAAAAGAATGCTTACTTAGATGTAAAAAAAATAAATTGTAAAAAATTATTTTTTAGAAATGACATAGGCTCAAAAATGTGCTATAATAACGAAAATAAATAAAAAAAGACCTGCACAGTACTAAAAAAAAGTGCAGGTCTTTATTTAAAAATTGGAAAATTATAATTGGAGGCAGTAGGAAAATGATGAATGGAAAAATAATAAAAGAAGCAATAACTTTTGATGACGTGCTATTAGTTCCAGCGAGATCAGAGGTATTACCGCATGAAGTGAGTTTAAAAACAAGACTTACAAAGGATATCGAATTGAATATTCCAGTTTTAAGTGCAGCGATGGATACAGTAACAGAAGGGGATTTAGCAATAGCTTTAGCAAGACAAGGTGGAATTGGATTTATACATAAAAATATGAGTATAGAAGATCAGGCTGCTGAAGTAGACAGAGTAAAAAGAAATGAAAGTGGAATGATAAAAAATCCAGTAACATTAACTAAAGATTCTACAGTATGGCATGCTGAAGAAATAATGAGAAGATATAAAATATCAGGATTACCAGTAATTGAAGAAGATGGATCATTGATTGGTATTATAACAAATAGAGATTTGAAGTATAGAAAAGACATGGATCAATTAGTAAGTGATATAATGACAAAAGAAAATTTAGTAACAGCACCTGTTGGAACAACATTGGAAGAAGCAAAAGATATTTTATTAGAAAATAGAATAGAGAAGTTGCCAATAGTTGATGAAAATGGAAAATTAAAAGGGCTAATAACAATAAAAGATATTGATAATTTAGTAGAGTACCCATTTGCTTGTAAAGATTCTCAAGGAAGATTAAGAGTTGGTGGAGCAGTTGGTGTTGGAGCAGATACTTTAGAAAGAGTAAAAGCTTTAGTAGAAGCTGGTGTAGATATAATAACTGTAGATTCAGCACATGGACATTCAAAAGGTGTTATGGAAAAAATAAAAGAGATTAGAGAAAACTTTCCTAAGTTAAATATAATTGGTGGAAATATAGTTACTGCAGAAGCTGCTTTAGATTTAATAGAAGCTGGAGTAAATGCTGTTAAAGTAGGAGTAGGACCAGGATCTATCTGTACAACGAGAGTTGTAGCTGGAGTAGGTGTTCCTCAATTATCAGCAGTTAATGATGTATATGAAGTTTGTAAAACAAGAGGAATTGGTGTTATAGCAGATGGTGGAATAAAATTATCTGGAGACATGGTAAAAGCTTTAGCTGCAGGAGCAGATTGTGTAATGTTAGGAGGATTATTAGCAGGAACAACTGAAGCCCCTGGAGAAGAGATGATATATGAGGGAAGAAGGTATAAAGTGTATGTAGGAATGGGTTCAATGGCAGCAATGAAAAGAGGATCGAAAGATAGATATTTCCAAAATGATGCTAAAAAATTAGTTCCTGAAGGAATAGAGGGAAGAGTTTCGTATAAGGGAAGCTTGAAAGATGTTGTTTTCCAACTTTGTGGAGGAGTGAGAGCTGGAATGGGATATTGTGGAACATCAACAATTGAAGATTTAAAAGTTCATGGAAAATTTGTAAAAATTACAGGAGCAGGATTAAAAGAGAGTCATCCACACGATATTATTATAACTAAAGAGGCTCCAAACTATTCTAAATAGATATAAAAAGTTGACTTTAATGTTTTGATTGATTATAATTAAAGAGAAATCTTTATTTATAAGGCAAAGTAGGGGAAACCCTATGACGCAAAGCTATAGGGTCTTTAAAATGGCAGCCAGCTGCAATAGTCTTTGTGATTATTGCAGTTTTTTTTTGCAAAAAAATATTTATGGAGGAAAAAATGAAAAAAATAATATTATTATATTTGATGTTAGTAAGTTGTAATATTTTTTCAAAAGATAACATTAATATAACAATACCATCGAATACAACAGATATGTATTTGTATAAAGATTTAGAGAAAGGGGAATATCAAGGAGTTTATATAGATATTTTTGCAGATGTATTAAAAAATAAAAATATAAGTATAAATTTAGATGGTGAAGATAGTGATGTTGTACTAAGAACGATTGAAACTCTTGATGGAAAAAGAGTATATGATTACTTTGATACTCCAATGATATATAGAGTAGGAGTTGTTGTTAATAAAAACTCTACACTTTCTAACTTAGGAAATATAAAAAATTTAAAAGTAGCATATATTCCAAATCAACATGGATTAAAAGAGTTTAAAGAAAGATATAATAACTTAAAGTTAGAAAAAATCGAAGTGAAAAACTTAGATGAAGGATTAGAAAAACTCTCAGAGGGAGAAGTTGATGCTTTTATAGCACAAGATTGGTATGATAAAAATTCAGGAGAAACAAATTATAAACTGTTAGAGAATATTAGGTACAATGAACAAATAGCAATTAGGAAAAATTTGAAAAATCTTCATAAAGAGATAGAGGAAACTATGGACAATGTAGAAGGAGATAGTTTTCAAAAATTATTATCAAAAAACAGAATAGAATTTTATAAGTATTTACTAAAAGATACACCAAGTTACGAAAAAGTAAAGGAAAGCTATAAAACTATAAAAGTAAAATTAGGAAAAGATAAATTTATGTTACCTTTTTACTATGAGCAAAAGGGTATTTATCAAGGATTAACAGTTAATATAACTAAAGAGTTAGAGCAAATAATAGGGGTGCCATTTGTTTTTATAAAAAATGGAGAATATGATATGGAAGGAATAGCCATTGAAAATAGTGAAGGTAAAAGTAAAATTAATTATACAAAGCCATACTATGAAATGAAATTATCAGTGGCAAATAGAAAAGCTGATGGGTTTATACAAAATATTTCAGATTTAGATAAAGCTAAAATATTAGTATTAAAAGGAGATTATAGCTATACTTATTTAAAAAATATACTAAAAAATAGTCAGATAATAGAAGTTGAAAGTTATGAAGAGGGATTAGAAAAGTTATTAAATCAAGATGGTGAATATTTGGTAGGTTATTTTAATATATTGACAGGAGTAATAAGTAATAATTTTTTAGATGATAAAATTAAAGTAGCTGGAATATTAAATGATTCTTTTGGAGTAGGTTTTGGAATTTCGAAAGAACAAAAAGAGTTATCAAATTTAATAGAAACAATATTAGAAAGTTTTACTGTTGATAAAACAGTTATAGATAATAATTTGTTAAAAAATTCTATAGTTGCTCAAAATTATAAATTGATTTTAAAAATATCAATACCAGTAGTAATATTTATATTTATTTTAATAATATTAATAGTTAAATCTGAAAAAAATAGAAAAAAAGCGGAAGAATTAAGTTTTTCATTAATTGAAGTTTTAGAGATGGCAAATCAACTAAATGATGAAGATACAGGAGATCATGTGAAAAGACTAGGAATGTATTCAACCCTTTTATCTGAAAAGGCAAATGTTCCTACAGAATCAAGAGAGAATATTAAAAGATTTTCTTCTTTGCACGATATAGGAAAAGTTGCAATTCCATCAGAAATTTTGAAAAAACCATCTAAATTAACTGAAGATGAATTTAATAAAGTGAAAGAACATGTAAATATAGGCTATGATTTAGTAAAAAAATTAAAACTAGGAAAAGTAGCTGAAAATATAGTTAGATATCACCATGAAAAGTGGGATGGAAGTGGTTATCCTTTAGGATTAAAAGGAGAGAATATTCCGCTAGAAGCAAGAATTGTAGCTGTTGTTGATGTGTATGATGCATTGAGACAAAAGAAATTCCATAGAGGTGCACTGTCTCATTTAGAAGCCTTAACAATGATTGAAAATGAGAAAGGAAAGAGTTTTGACCCAGAACTAGTTGATATTTTTGTAGCAAATAATAAAGAATTTGAAAAAATTTATGAAGAGAATAAAGAGGCATTAGATTTAGCAACAGAATTCTATTCTGCAATAAAAAATAATAAATAATATTAAGAGGTGAAAATTTGAAAAGATATTTATGCTTAATTTTATTTACTCTGACAATAACCTTAACTTTTGGAGAAGTAGAAACTTATTTAGAAGAGATACCATTTAATGAGTATAGTGATTTAAATAAAGATAATACAGTTAATAGTAATAATGATGAAATAAAAATAGTGCAAGCAGTTAAAATAGCAACTGTAGATCCTATTTTAATGAAGGATCAGTATTCGATGAGAGTTGTAAATTATCTTTATGATACATTATTTAATTATAATGAAAAAGGTGAAGTTGTTCCAAATTTAGTTGAAAAATGGGAATGGAAAGATGACAGAGTTTTAGAACTTAAGTTAAGAGAAGATGTTTATTTTCAAAATGGGGATAAAATGTCAGCAAAAGATGTAAAAGAATCTTTTGAGAGGATGTTAAAAAGTGGTGTTTTTAAAGACTTTTTTAATGATATTCAAAACATAAAAATTATAGATGTAAATACAATAGAGATAAAGTTAAAAGGAAAAAATAATCTTTTTTTATCAATGTTGACTTATTACATGTGTTCGATAACTAAGTATAAAGATGGAATTATTTATGGAACTGGGCCATATAAATTAGATAAAATAACAAGTAAAGAGGTTATTTTATCTAAGAATGATAAATATTTTAAGAAAAATCTAGGTCCTTTTAAAATAGAGATTTTAGCAGAGATTAGTGATAGAAAAAGAGCACTTTTATATTTTAATGAAGATGTTGATGTTGTTTTAGATTTGAGTCCAAAACAAATAGAAGAACTTCAAAAAGAAGGACTTATTGATAAGAGTGCAATATTAAAAAAGACAAAAGAGTTGGATACAGTTGCAATAATATTTGGAAATAAAAATAAAATTTTTACAGATAAAAAAAATAGAGGGATTATAGAAAGTGCTATAGATAAGGATGAGATTTTGAAAAATATTTTTAAAGAAAAATCTGTAAGTACATTCTTTCCAGAAAGTTTGTTTGAGTCAAAGTTATCTGTTGTAAGAAAAAGTAGTTTTTCAATTGATGATTTAAATAAAAGTAGTATAAAAAACAAAAAAATAGAGATAACTGTTTTAAATGACGATATTTCTATAAGAATTGCTAATAGTTTAAAAAAACAGTTAGAATTAAAAGGGATTTTAGTAGAAGTAGTGCCGTACCAACAAGAGGCTTACTTAATGAAGTTAGAAAATCAAGATTATGAAATAGCTATATATAGTGTTCTTTTTGATGAAAAGCATTTGGTTTATAATTTAGGAAAAGTAATGGTGCATGATATAGGTGATCAAGATATGTATAATGCATCTTTACCATTTTTAGAGATTTTAAAAGATGAAGAAGAAAAGGGAAATAGAGATAAAATATATGATAAAATTGTTTTTTTGATATCTAAAAATATACCGTATATTCCATTGATACATAGAGAAAAAATTGCTGTAGAAAATGGGAAATCAAATATATTGCTGAAATAATGGGAGATGATATATTTTGAAAAAAGTTTTGTTGTTTTTTTTATTATTCTTTCGTTTAGTAACTTTTGGAGATATAAAATCAGATACATCACGATTAATTGAAAAAAGAGAAGTTGTAGGAGAGGGATATCAAAATGTAGATTATTTAACGAATAATTTTAAGATAACAGGATTAGGTGGTTATGACAAATTAATTTATGAATTTGAAAGTTTTGGAAATGATTTTTTCAAGAAAAATCATATGTTAGAACCGCGAATAAAGATAAAGCAAATGTGGATAGAGCCATTGGATGCAACTATAGATACGAATAATAAAGTTATTTTAGGGTTTAATGGTAATTGTAATTTAAGAATAAGAACTGTTGTAGGAGTGAGAAATAGCTCGAGATTAAGTGGAAAATATACATCGTACCCGATTATATTAATCTTAAAAGGAAAAAGGAAAAATAGCTCTAGCTATGATAGAATTATGATAGAGGTAAGAATGGAGTTAGATATAGTAAAGACGTTAAAAATTTCAACAACTCCAATGGACTTAGGAGTAGGAGTACAAGGGCAGATGCTATCTTCATCACATGGAAATCATGGATATTTAAACATAGAGGGAGAGCCGAATAGGAATGTAGTAATTAACTACCCAAGAGAAGTTGAAATGTTTAATAAAATGGGAAAAGGTAGTATAAAGGTTGAGATATCAAGTCCGGACTTATATTTTACAGGAAATGAAGAGTATTCTACAAGGTTATCTGAAAGAGGTGAAAAAAAAGTAACTTTCTTTGGGCAGGTTAGAGATACTAAAAAAGCAGTACCAGGTAAGTATAGCGGAGATTTAAAAATAAAGGTAAGGTATAACTAATGAAAATAATAAAAATAGCTTATGTAGTATTAGTAGCTATTTTTTTTCAGTTTTCTTCAGCTAATTTATTTGCACAAGAAGATGTAGGTCTAGATGAAGCATACATTGAAATAAAAAGTAAGTCATTAAAAGATGATTTTTTTATGGCTAGATATGACTTTGAAAATGATCAAATATATATACCTATAAAAGGACTATTTTATTTTTTAGAGATTTACTCAGTTGATGTTAATTTAAAAAGAAAAACTGTACAGTTCCAAGTAGATAATGAAAAATATAAAGTTGAGATAAAATCAGGAAAAAACTTTGTAATTGATGATGATATTTATGTAGAGTTAAAAGTATTAGAAAATGATTTTAAATTTAAAGAATCTAATTGGTCAAGTCAGGACTTGAAGTTAACTTTAAATCCAGAGTTTATATTGCCTTTTGAAATAAGAGAGAAAGGTAAGGTTGAGAGACTTAGGCTAAATGAAAAAAAAGAGGACGAAGAGTTTAATATAATAAGACCAGAGAAAAGGATATTAGCTCCAGGGTTGATAAAAGTAAATTATTCAAAATTAGATTTGGAAAGTAAAGAAAATCAACTTAACTTAGAGTATGGAACTCAATTTTTATATGGAGATTTATACTTGAACTATAATTTAGAGCCAGAAAGTTCTATGAAAAATTATAATTTAACTTATAATGATGTTTATAAAAAAAATGATGTGATTTTAGGAGATTTTTATATAAAAACACCAGATTTTTTAAATATAAATGGAATGGTTGAAGGATTTAGTTTTGGTGAGAAAAATACTTACAGCTCTACTATTGGAAATATAACAACGATAAAAGGTGAAGCTCAAGGAGCAGATGTAATTGAATTATATCAAAGTGGAGTATTGTTAGATTATCAAAGACCTATAGAAAAGAACTTTATATTTGAAGTGAGAGATCGAAATTATGGGGGAGACTATTCATTAAAAATTTATTATAAAAATGGCCAAATAGAAACGAGAAAAGTATACACAGTTGGAGATTCAAATTTACTTGGTGAAAATGAGTGGGATTATAATATACAATTAGGACAAGAAAAAAATAATGGAAGAAGTCAAAGTGTAAATGAAATAAATTATGGAGTTACTAAGAATTTGACTTTAGGTATAGGAGTACTAGAGTTAGAATCTGAAAAAAATAGAAAATACAGTATATTAAAAAATGAGGTTATATATAAAATTGGGTTATCCAATAGTTATCCAATGGTAATTAATCTTCAAAATTTTTATGAAACAGAAAATCAAGAAAATAGTTACGAAATTAGAATAAATCAAAAAATAAAAGACTATAGTTTAAACATAAAGCATTTTAAATATTCTCCTTATGTAAGTGAAGAGAACAATACAATAGAATATAACTCTTTTGGAATTTCTAGAGACTTTATTACAACAAGAATAGGATTAGGATATCAAGAAGAACTAAAAACTAATGAAAAAACTAGAGAAAAAGGATATTATATAAGTTTAGAAAACAGAAGTATTAGAAACTTTTCATTATTTTTAGATGCTGAAATGACCCAAAAAGAAATGAGCAAAAAAAGTTATTCTATAAATCCTGGAGTGAGCTATGGTGGAGTGTCTGGATTCACAATGATTTTACAGGCTAATATAGAAAAAAATGAAGATTTGAAAACAGACTATTCTTTAAAGATATTAGGAAGAAGAAGAGAGTTTTTTTCTACAGGAATGGAATATGTTTTAGGAACAGAACTTTTGTATAATGAAGAAGAAAAAAGCAGGTTTTCAATAGATTTTACTATGTATTTAGATAAAAATATTTATGTGGAACTTCCTGTATCTAGAAAAGAAAATGGAGAATTAAATACAGGGGTAACCATAGAAAAAACATTTGATATATCTAATTTAAAAAGAGACGTAGGAGATAGACAAGTTGATAACTCATGGATTTATGGGAAAGTTTATATAGATTCTAATGATAATGGGAAGTATGATGTTGAAGAAACTGTATTGTCAGATGTAACAGTAGTTGTTGATGGTAAAAAAGTAGTTTCTGATTTGAATGGAGAGTATATTGTACCTGGATTACTTCCTCTTGAGAATTATAAAGTAGAGGTAGATAGAAAAAGTATTGATCCAATGTTAACTCAAGTTATAGATAAGAAAAAAGTTCAAACAAGAGCATCGATAGGAACAAGATATAATATAGGGGTTCAAGCAGTATCAATGGTAACAGGAAATATCATTCCAGGAGAAGGCATTTCATCACAAGAATTAATAAGAATACTAAGTATGACTAATATAGCCTTAGAAAAAAATGGTGAACTGTATAAAGAGATAGATCCAGAGTTTGATGGAATGTTTTTCTTTGAAAATGTACTACCTGGAAAATATAAAATGAAGTTTAATTATTTAGGTAGTGATGATATAAAATTTGTAAAAGATTACCTAGATGTAGATATTAAACTTATTCATGAAGATGAAGGGGAATATTTCGAAGGTTATGATGTTATTGTAAATAAAACTGTTAGTGAAGAAAATGAAGCTGTATCTAATGAAGATCAAAATGATGAAAGTGATACTGAATATGATTTAGATGATATTTTAAATAATTTTTAAAAGGAGAGAGAGAGGTTGAAGAAAAGATGGGTTATAAATTTTTTAATCACTTATATTGTACTGTATAATCTGACCTTTTCCAATTTAAGGAAAGAGAATATAAATAAAAAGTCATTAAGAAACCAGATAGTTTATTTGGTAAATGAAACCTCTCCTTTTACAGGAGAGTTAATTGGTGAAGGGATAAAAGAACAATATGAAAATGGAATAAAAAATGGATTTTTTCAAGGATTTGTTCAAGATAAAAATGAAAGATTTATATATGAAGGAAAATATATAAATGGTATTAAACATGGAGTTTGGACATTAAAGTACTTGAATGGAGATACTAAGGGAATTCTGAAATATAATTATGATAAACCGAACGGTCAATGGACATATTTTTATGAAAATAAAAATATGGAAGGTTATGAAAATTTAGAGGATGGGATTTTACATGGTAAAGTTGTAAAATATTCACCAATTGGTGAATTAATGACAAAAGTAGAATACTATAATGGACTTTTAGAAGGTGAAGCTGTATTTTTCTATAAAGGTGAAATATTAGAAACATTAACAAATTTTAACTATGGAAAAATAGATGGTGGAATAAAAATATTTGGAGCAGATGGTGCACAGATGTTAGAGGGCGCTTATAAAAATAATAAGAGAGAGGGGCTTTGGAAGTTTTTTTATAAAACAGGAGATATAAAAACTGTTGTAAATTATAAAAATGGTTTAAAAGATGGTGAAATTATAATTTATGATAAAGCAGGGTTAGTAGCTCAAAAGACTAGATTTATACAAGGAGATGAAGTTGATAGTAATGGAAACGTATTGAAAAAAAAGAAAGAGTTAAAAGATTCTATTGTAGATAGATTTAAGAAATTTAATAGAAATTTAAAATATGAAAAATATGATAAAATATTAAGTGAAATGGAGTGAGTAAAAAATGAAAAAAATTATATTAGGAATTATGTTTTTTTTAGTAATGTTGACAAGCTATTCTTTTAATTTTAGTGTAGCTCCAACAAGGTTTGAAATAGGATTAGATAAGATAAATACTAATGAAATAACTTTAATAAATAACACAACAAGTCCAATGAGATTAGAAAGTTTTTTAGAAAGTGCTCCTGGATATGAAAAATATAGTTTAAATAATCATATAAAGTTATATCCTAAAATGATTGCTATCAAACCAGGTAGCAAACAAGTGGTAAGATTTAGAGTAAAACCTGAAGCAGGAATGGAAGCTGGAGAATATAAAAGTTATGTTGTATTTAAAGAAATTCCTTTGAAAGAGTCGTTGAATAAAAATGAAGGTAAAGTAGACGCTCAAATAAAAATGATAACAGAAGTTGGAATTAGTATATATGGATATTACGGGGAGATAAAAAGAGAGACAAATATTTCTAATTTACAAATTTCTTATAATTCAAAAAATTCAAATTTAAAAATAACAGCAGATTCAAACTCTAAGGGAAATAGTTCGGAATTATTAAAACAAAAAATAGAAATTCTTGGAGCAGGAGGAATTGTGAGTGACACTATTGATTCACAATTTGGAAGAACAGAAAGAACTGGAAAATCAAAAATAGAAAGCTCAATGAAAATTGAAAAATTGAAAGGGAAAAAAGTTAGAGTAACTATATATGATTCACAAGATAAAATTATTGATAAAAAAGTAACAGATACTTTATAATTAAATAAAAAAATACACATTTGAAAAAAATGTGTATTTTTTTTTAAAAAAGTTATTGACGAACTTTTTATTTTATGATACTATATTTTTTGTCAGCGGGAAACACCGCAGACGAAGGAAAACTAAAGGACATTAACAACCGAATAGAGAAAATAGTCAGAAGTTATGAAAATAACAAAATGCCAGAAATGGCAAACCAATAAATGGTGTAAACGTAAGTCTTAGGACTTTAAATATATTTGAATGAAGAGTTTGATCCTGGCTCAGGATGAACGCTGACAGAATGCTTAACACATGCAAGTCGATTCAATTTACCTTCGGGTAATGAGGATGGCGGACGGGTGAGTAACGCGTAAGGAACTTGCCTCTTGGTCTGGGACAACTGTTGGAAACGACAGCTAATACCGGATATTATGAGATTCTCGCATGGGAAACTTATGAAAGCTATATGCGCCAAGAGAGAGCCTTGCGTTCCATTAGCTAGTTGGTGGGGTAACGGCCCACCAAGGCGACGATGGATAGCCGGCCTGAGAGGGTGAACGGCCACAAGGGGACTGAGACACGGCCCTTACTCCTACGGGAGGCAGCAGTGGGGAATATTGGACAATGGGCCACAAGCCTGATCCAGCAATTCTGTGTGCACGATGAAGGTCTTCGGATTGTAAAGTGCTTTCAGTTGGGAAGAAGAAAGTGACGGTACCAACAGAAGAAGCGACGGCTAAATACGTGCCAGCAGCCGCGGTAATACGTATGTCGCAAGCGTTATCCGGATTTATTGGGCGTAAAGCGCGTCTAGGCGGAAAAATAAGTCTGATGTTAAAATGCGGGGCTCAACTCCGTATTGCGTTGGAAACTGTTTTTCTAGAGTACTGGAGAGGTGGGCGGAACTACAAGTGTAGAGGTGAAATTCGTAGATATTTGTAGGAATGCCGATGGAGAAGTCAGCTCACTGGACAGATACTGACGCTAAAGCGCGAAAGCGTGGGGAGCAAACAGGATTAGATACCCTGGTAGTCCACGCCGTAAACGATGATCACTAGGTGTTGGGGGTCGAACCTCAGCGCCCAAGCTAACGCGATAAGTGATCCGCCTGGGGAGTACGCACGCAAGTGTGAAACTCAAAGGAATTGACGGGGACCCGCACAAGCGGTGGAGCATGTGGTTTAATTCGACGCAACGCGAGAAACCTTACCAGCGTTTGACATCCTAAGAAGTTTCCAGAGATGGATTCGTGCCGGCTTGCCGGAACTTAGTGACAGGTGGTGCATGGCTGTCGTCAGCTCGTGTCGTGAGATGTTGGGTTAAGTCCCGCAACGAGCGCAACCCCTATTGTATGTTGCTACCATTAAGTTGAGCACTCATGCGATACTGCCTGCGATGAGCAGGAGGAAGGTGGGGATGACGTCAAGTCATCATGCCCCTTATACGCTGGGCTACACACGTGCTACAATGGGCAGTACAGAGAGTTGCCAACCCGCGAGGGTGAGCTAATCTCTTAAAGCTGTTCTTAGTTCGGATTGTACTCTGCAACTCGAGTACATGAAGTTGGAATCGCTAGTAATCGCAAATCAGCATGTTGCGGTGAATACGTTCTCGGGTCTTGTACACACCGCCCGTCACACCACGAGAGTTGGTTGCACCTGAAGTAGCAGGCCTAACCGTAAGGAGGGATGTTCCTAAGGTGTGATTAGCGATTGGGGTGAAGTCGTAACAAGGTATCCGTACGGGAACGTGCGGATGGATCACCTCCTTTCTAAGGAGACTAACTTTTTCTCTATTCGATTGATAGTGTTCTTTACTATCAAACTTGGACATTGGAAACTATATAGTAGATATTGAGAAAATATTCTAAATTAACTAACAATTCATTTTTAAGTCAATCTTAAATTGAGTAGTTAGTCTGTCTAAATAATATGAATTATATTACAAGGTTAAAATATTAAGGGCACACGAAGGATGCCTAGGAAGTAAGAGCCGATGAAGGACGTGGTAAGCTGCGATAAGCTTGGTGGAGTTGCAATCGAACTGTGATGCCAAGATTTCCGAATGGAGAAATCTGCTAAGATGGAGTCTTAGCACGAAAGAGGGAACCGCGTGAACTGAAACATCTAAGTAACGCGAGGAAAAGAAAGTAAAAACGATCCCCTAAGTAGCGGCGAGCGAACGGGGGTGAGCCCAAACCGTAGATGTGCCAAGGATGCAGCCGTTGCATCTACGGGGTAGCGGGAAGATCGTCTGAAGAACTGCAAGGTATTCGACATTATGATACGCCGAACTGGAAAGGTCTGGAAAGGCCTGCCGTAGAGAGTGAAAGCCTCGTACAGGTAAACCGTATCAAATGTATGATCTCTCCCAAGTAGCACGGAACACGAGGAATTCTGTGTGAATCTGCGAGGACCATATCTCGTAAGGCTAAATACTCTTACTTACCGATAGCGCATAGTACCGTGAGGGAAAGGTGAAAAGAACCCCGGGAGGGGAGTGAAATAGAACCTGAAATCGTGTGCTTACAAGCGGTCAGAGCCCTTTGGGGTGATGGCGTGCCTTTTGGAGAATGATCCTGCGAGTTACGTTCAGTGGCAAGGTTAAGTTTAACGGAGCCGAAGGGAAACCGAGTCTGAATAGGGCGACATAGTCGCTGGGCGTAGACGCGAAACCTGGTGATCTAAGCCTGTCCAGGGTGAAGCTGTGGTAAGACACAGTGGAGGCCCGAACTCACCGCCGTTGAAAAGTTGGGAGATGAGGTAGGTTTAGGGGTGAAAAGCCAATCGAACCAGGAGATAGCTCGTTCTCTCCGAAATGCATTTAGGTGCAGCCTTGAGTGTTCAATTATGGGGGTAGAGCACTGAATGACCTAGGGGGCATACTGCTTACCGAAGTCAATCAAACTCCGAATACCATAATTCTAGAGCTCAGGAGTGAGACTATGGGAATTAACTTCCATGGTCAAAAGGGAAACAACCCAGACCACCAGCTAAGGTCCCTAATTATAACTAAGTGGGAAAGGAGGTGGAGATTCACAAACAACCAGGAGGTTGGCTTAGAAGCAGCCATACCTTTAAAGAGTGCGTAATAGCTCACTGGTCGAGAGTCTCTGCGCCGACAATGTAACGGGGCTAAGTTATAAACCGAAGCTGTGGAGTTGCGTAAGCGACTGGTAGGAGAGCGTTCTGTAGGCCGTTGAAGGAGAATCGACAAGAAACTCTGGAGGTATCAGAAGTGAGAATGCAGGAATAAGTAGCGAGAATGGGGGCGAGAATCCCCCACGCCGGAAGACCAAGGGTTCCAGGGTAAAGTTTGTCTCCCCTGGGTAAGCCGGGTCCTAAGCCGAGGCTAGATTGCGTAGGCGAATGGAAAACAGATTAATATTTCTGTGCCACTGATATCAAGTGATGGAGGGACGCAGGAGGTTATGCACGCTGGCGAACGGAAGTGCCAGTTCAAGCATGTAGCGTGGTCTAGTAGGAAAATCCGCTAGACTAAACGTGAGGTGTGATGAGGAGTCGTAAGATGGAAGGTGCAAATACCACACTGCCGAGAAAAGCTTCTAAGCGTTTTAAAGATATTAGTGCCCGTACCCCAAACCGACACAGGTGGTCAGGATGAGAAATCTAAGGCGGACAGGCTAACTCTCGTTAAGGAACTCTGCAAAATAGCCCCGTAACTTCGGGAGAAGGGGTGCCTTTTATGGTGAGCGTACACGCGACGCAAAGCTATGAGAGGCCGCAGTGAAGAGTCTCAGGCGACTGTTTAACAAAAACACAGGTCTATGCTAAGCTGTAAGGCGACGTATATGGGCTGACACCTGCCCAGTGCCGGAAGGTTAAGAGGAGGAGTGAGAGCTCCGAATTGAAGCCCCGGTGAACGGCGGCCGTAACTATAACGGTCCTAAGGTAGCGAAATTCCTTGTCGGGTAAGTTCCGACCTGCACGAATGGTGTAACGATCTGAGAGCTGTCTTGACGGGAGGCCTGGTGAAATTGTATTACCGGTGAAGATACCGGTTACCTGCAGTAGGACGGAAAGACCCCATGGAGCTTTACTGTAGCTTGGTATTGGGTTTTGGCATCGTATGTATAGGATAGTTGGGAGACTATGATGCGTGGTCGCTAGATTACGCGGAGTCACTGGTGGAATACCAACCATACTATGTCGGAATTCTAATTTGAGGTTTGTACCCTCGAAGACAGTGCTAGGTGGGCAGTTTGACTGGGGCGGTCGCCTCCGAAAGAGTAACGGAGGCGTTCAAAGGTTCTCTCAGGTTGGATGGAAATCAACCGCAGAGTGCAATGGCATAAGAGAGCTTAACTGCGAGACTGACGGGTCGAGCAGGTGCGAAAGCAGGACATAGTGATCCGGCGATTCCGAATGGAAGGGTCGTCGCTCAACGGATAAAAGCTACCCTGGGGATAACAGGCTGATTCTACCCGAGAGTCCATATCGACGGTAGAGTTTGGCACCTCGATGTCGGCTCATCGCATCCTGGGGCTGGAGAAGGTCCCAAGGGTTGGGCTGTTCGCCCATTAAAGCGGTACGTGAGCTGGGTTCAGAACGTCGTGAGACAGTTCGGTCCCTATCCACTGTAGGCGTTAGAGTATTGAGAAGATCTGTCCTTAGTACGAGAGGACCGGGATGGACAAACCTCTGATGTACCAGTTGTCACGCCAGTGGCACAGCTGGGTAGTCACGTTTGGAACAGATAACCGCTGAAAGCATCTAAGCGGGAAACTGACTTCAAGATAAGTACTCTTTAAGATACCTTCGAGACTAGGAGGTTGATAGGTTGGGGGTGTAAGAGTTGTGAGACTTTTAGCTGACCAATACTAATATATCGAAGTTTTAACCTTAATATACTACTATATAGTTTCAAGTGTTCAAGAACACAAATAAATATTGATTGGCAACGATAGCTATGGAGGTACACCCAGTAACATTTCGAACCTGGAAGTTAAGCCCATAAACGCTGAAAGTACTTGGGGGGCAGCCCCCTGGGAGGATAGGAAGTTGCCAATCTTAAAAAAGTGCTTCTTTAGCTCAGTTGGTAGAGCGCACGACTGTTAATCGTGTTGTCGCTGGTTCGAGCCCAGCAAGAAGCGCCATTTTTTTATTTTTTGTAAAAAAAGAATTAAAAATTTTAAAGGGGATTTTAATGAAGAAGAAATTAGTAACAGGATTATTAGGATTATCATTAGCTTCTTTTGGAGCAGAGAGTTTAGAATTAGGGTTATTATCACCAACACAACTAAATGGACCATCAACAAGTGTAAAAGGTGTAAGATTAGGTCTTATATATACTGAAAATCAAAATGTAGAGGGATTAGATGTAAATATAATAGCTAATAAAAAACAAAATTTTAAAGGGTTATCAATAGGATCTTTTTATGATAGAACTGAGGGGAATTTCGAAGGAGCAAAATTAGGTTGGTTCTTTTTACCGTTAACATTTAATAGTGTTGGTGGAAATATGACTGGAGTTCAATTTGGATTAATTAACATGGTTGAGCATAACACAAAAGGTGTTCAAGTAGGAGGAGCTAACTTTACAAGAACTGGAACAGGAGTGCAGTTTGGTTTCTTTAATAAAGCTAATCAAATAAAAGGTTTACAATTAGGATTTGTAAATATGGCAGAAAACTTACAAGGTTTACAAATAGGATTAGTAAACATGGCAGATAATAGTGAAGTTTTTGAAGTATTACCAATATTAAACTTTAATTTCAAATTTTAATCTTCTAAATTGACAAAGTTAATATTTTATGATACACTTATATAGTTATTAAAACGAATATTCCGCTTTAATGGAATATTAAATGAATATTCAGGGAGGCTAAAATGAAAGAAAAATTAATTCAATTAGTAGAGCAAAACTACTTAAGAAACGACATTCCAGAATTCAAAGCTGGAGATACTATCGGAGTTTACTACAAAGTTGTAGAGGGTAACAAAGAGAGAATACAGTTATTCGAAGGTGTTGTAATTAGAGTAAATGGTGGAGGAATCGCTAAGACTTTCACAATAAGAAAAGTAACTGGTGGAATTGGAGTAGAGAGAATTATCCCTATGAACTCACCAATGATCGATAAGATCGAAGTTTTAAAGATCGGAAAAGTAAGAAGATCAAAACTTTACTACTTAAGAGGACTTTCTGGAAAGAAAGCAAGAATCAAAGAGATCAGAAAGTAAGATTTCTAAAGCTAAGGAAGAACAATTCCTTAGCTTTTTTCTTTTTTTTGTGTTAAAATATAAACAAATTGACTAGAGGAGTGGATTTATGAGCAGAGAGAATATAATTTTAAATACAATATTTTATGTAATTTTAACAGCATTTTTTATATACATATTTGTAAAAGAAAAAAAGATTGTTGCTAAAATAGACAAAAAAAGAACCATATTTGAAGATTACCTTGTTAATAAATTTAATTTAAATGGGAAAACATCTGAAAAGATTTTAAGAAAAATTATTAAATTAGTTGAAAGTTTAGGAAGTGCATTAATTCTAGTTTTAATTATTCAAAAATTCTACATAGGAAATTTTTTAGTACCAACTGGATCAATGATACCAACTATTGTTCCCAAAGATAGACTTTTTGGAAATATGGTAGTATATAATTTTAAAGCTCCAGAAAGAGAAGATATAATTGTTTTTAAAGAACCTATTGAGGATAAAGTTTTATATACTAAAAGATTAATGGGATTACCTGGAGAAAAAGTACAAATAAAATATGATAGATTATTTATAGATGGAAAGAAGATATCAGATAGAGAGTATACTCCTTTAGGAGAGCTAAGTTACAATGAATGGATAGTTCCTAAAAAGGGAGATATAATAACAATTGAACCTGGACAAAATTATAATGATACATTTGAAAAAGAAAATATTGATGTAGCGAAAGTTCAGAGTCTTTTAAAAGAAAATGGAGCGTATGTGTCTCAACTATTACCAGATGTAAAATTTTTAGTAAATGGAGTACCAACAGGAATGATACTTGATTTTATACATGATCAAGAGGTTTTAAATAAATTATTAAAAGGTGAAACAGTGACAAAAACCTTAGATGAAGATTATTATTTAGCTTTAGGTGATAATACAAATGGTAGTTATGATTCGAGAATGTGGGGGTTTGTAAAAGATAGCAGAATTAAAGGAAAAGCTCTTGTAAGATTTTGGCCATTAAATAGAATAGGATTATTAAAATAAATGATTATAGAAATTAATAAGCATGATGAAGAGATATTAAAAAAAATTAATTTATTAGAACAAGAAATATTTATAGAAAGTTACTATACTTTTGAAACTTTAAAAGATATGGTAAATAAAAAAGAATATAAGATTTTAGTTTTTGATGAAGATGTAAAAGGATATTTAATTTTACATGATTCATACGATCTTTATGAAGTAATGAAGATAGCTGTAGAAAAAGAGTTTAGAAATAAGAAAATAGGTGAACAGTTAATAAATTTTTATTTAAATAATTGTGAGCAAAATTTATTTTTAGAAGTTAGAGAAAGTAATAAAATAGCAAGAAATTTTTATGAAAAAATAGGATTTGTAAGTGTAGGAAAAAGAAAAAATTATTATCCTAATGGAGAAACCGCAATTTTGATGTCGTTAGAAAGAAATTAATATATATTTAGGAGGAAAACTTATAATGAACAAAGAAATTTATTCGAATCCTTTAGCCGAAAGATATAGCTCAAAGGAGATGCTAGAAATATTTTCACCAAAATTTAAATTTTCAACTTGGAGAAAATTATGGTATGTTTTAGCTGAAACTGAAAAGGAGCTAGGGCTTGATATTACAGATGAGCAACTAGCACAAATGAAAGCTAATATAGATAATATTGATTATGAACTAGCAGATGAAATGGAGAAAAAATTTAGACATGACGTAATGGCCCATGTACATACATTTGGAACAGCCGCACCTAAAGCTATGCCAATAATTCACTTAGGTGCAACAAGTGCTTATGTTGGAGATAACACAGACTTAATTCAAATAAAAGAAGGATTAAGTATTTTAAAGAAAAAATTAATTAATGTTATGGATGGATTAGCAAAGTTTTCTAATGAATATAAAGATTTGCCAACATTAGGCTTTACACATTTCCAAGCTGCACAATTAACAACAGTTGGTAAAAGAGCAACACTTTGGTTACAAAGTTTAATTTTAGATTTAGAAGAGCTAGAATTTAGACAAGATACTTTAAGATTTAGAGGTGTAAAGGGAACTACTGGAACACAAGCATCATTCCAAGAGTTATTTAACGGAGATTATAAAAAAGTAAAAGAGTTAGATGAAAGAGTTGCAGAAAAAATGGGCTTTAATAAAAGATTTTTAGTTACAGGACAAACATATGATAGAAAAATCGATTCTGAAATATCAAATCTATTAAGTAACATAGCTCAGTCTGCTCATAAGTTTACAAATGATTTAAGATTGTTACAGCATTTAAAAGAAATAGAAGAGCCATTTGAAAAAAGCCAAATTGGATCATCTGCAATGGCTTATAAAAGAAACCCAATGAGAAGTGAAAGAATATCTTCTTTAGCAAAGTTTGTAATAGCGTTACAACAAAGTACTGCTATGACAGCATCAACTCAGTGGTTTGAAAGAACTCTTGATGATTCAGCAAATAAAAGATTAGCATTACCACAAGGATTTTTAGCTGTAGATGCAATATTAATCATTTGGAAAAATATATTAGAAGGATTAGTAGTTTATCCTAAGATGATAGAAAAGCATATAATGGCAGAACTTCCATTTATGGCAACAGAGTATATAATAATGGAAGGTGTAAAAAAAGGTGGAGATAGACAAGAGCTTCATGAATTAATAAGAGTTCATTCGATGGAAGCAGGAAAACAAGTTAAAGTTGAAGGATTAGAAAATGATTTAATTGAAAGAATTATTAATGATTTATCTTTTGATATAGATAGAGAAAAATTAATGGAAATTTTAGACCCTAAAAACTTTATTGGATTTGCTCCAGCACAAGTAGTAGATTTCTTAGAAACAGAAGTAAATCCTATTCTTGAAAAGAATAAAGAATTATTAGGAATGAATACTGACTTAAAGGTGTAGTATGACAGATAAAAGAAGGAGATATCTAACAGCATTTGTGCTATTAGCTCTTTATTTATCACTGATAGAAACTTTAATTCCAAAACCATTTCCTTGGATGAAGCTTGGATTAGCTAATATTGCAACGATAATAGCTTTAGAAAAATTTGATGAGAAGATGGCAATAGAGATATTGTTACTTCGAATTTTTATTCAAGGAATGATGTTAGGAACACTTTTTTCACCAAGCTTTATAATAAGTTTAATTTCAGGAGGGGCTAGTACCCTCTTGACCATTTTATTATTTAGATATAGAGAAAATCTATCGCTGATTGCTATTTGTATAGCAGGAGCTTTTGTACATAATTTAACACAACTTATAGTTGTTTACTTTTTGCTTTTTAGAAGTATTAGTATTATGAGTAAATCAATTTTCATATTTATTTGGGGATTTCTGTTTATGGGATGCGTTTCAGGGTTAATAACAGGGTACATATGTGAAAAATTACAACTTAGAAGGGAGAGAGTATTAAAATGAGAAAATATTTTGGAACAGATGGAATAAGAGGAGAAGCTAATAAGGAGTTAACTGTAGAGTTAGCGTTAAAATTAGGATATGCGCTAGGGTATACTTTAAAAAAGGAATATCCAGATAAAAAAAGAATTAGAGTAATAATGGGATCTGATACAAGAAGATCAGGATATATGTTAAGATCAGCATTAACAGCTGGATTAAATTCTATGGGAATAAATATAGACTTTGTTGGGGTTATTCCAACTCCTGGAGTTGCTTATTTAACAGAAAAGAGTACAGCAAAAGCTGGAATAATGATATCAGCTTCTCATAACCCAGCAAAAGATAATGGAATAAAAATATTTTGGGAAGATGGATATAAATTACCAGATGAAGTTGAATTAGAAATAGAAAAGCTAATGGATAACGTGGAAGAAATAACTAAAGATCCTATTGCTGGAGATGAAGTTGGAAGATTTACTTATGCAGAAGATGAATACTATCTTTACAGAGATCACGTTATTTCAACAGTAAAAGGTGATTTCTCAGGTATGAAAATTATTCTAGATGCAGCTAATGGATCAGCTTATAGAGTAGCAAAAGAGGTATTTTTAGCTTTAGGAGCAGAGATAGTCATAATAAATGATGCTCCAAACGGTAAAAATATAAATGTTAGATGTGGATCAACACATCCAGAGATATTATCTAAAGTTGTTATGGGATATGAAGCAGATTTAGGATTAGCTTATGATGGAGATGCTGACAGATTAATTGCTGTAGATAAAAATGGAAACATAATTGATGGAGATAAAATTATTGCTGTCTTAGCTCTAGGAATGAAAGATAGAGGAGAATTAAAAAATAATCAAGTTGTAACAACTGTTATGAGTAATATGGGATTTGAAAACTATTTATCAAATAAAGGTATTCATTTAATAAGAGCTAATGTTGGAGATAGATATGTGCTTGAAAAAATGAAAGAACTTAATGTAAATATAGGTGGAGAGCAGTCAGGACATATAATATTATCAGACTTTGGAACAACAGGAGATGGAGTACTAACATCTGTTAAACTGGTAGAAGCTATAAGAGATTCAGGAAAATCACTAGATGAACTAGTAGGAGAAATAGTAGATTGGCCACAACTATTAATAAATGTTAGAGTAGATAATAGTAAAAAAAATCTATGGAATAAAAATGAAATGATAGTTAAGTTTATACAAGAAAAAGAGCTAGAGATGGCAGGTTTAGGAAGAGTATTAGTAAGAACATCTGGAACAGAACCAATAGTAAGAGTAATGGTTGAAGGAAAAGAGATGGCAACAGTGGACAGAGTAGCAAAAGAGATTGCTGAAGTTGTTGAAAAAGAGTTAATTTAGGAGAGAAAATGTATTATAAAAATTTTTCAAAAGTTTATGATAAGTTTATGCAACATTGCGATTATGATCAGTGGGCTAATTTAATAAAGGATAAAATTAAAGAATCTGGTGTTGAAGGTAAAAAGTTATTAGATTTAGGATGTGGAACAGGAGAAACCCTTCTTAGATTAAAAGATGATTTTGATTGTTCAGGATTAGATTTATCAGCAGATATGCTAACAATAGCTAATAAAAAATTAAAAAATAAAAATGTTAAATTATTTTTAGGAGATATGAGAGAGTTTAGTACAGGTGAAACTTATGATATAATAGTGTCACTTTTTGATACAGTGAATCATTTAACATCACTTGAAGATCTAGATGACTTAATGAACTCTATTTATTCTAATTTGAATCCAGGTGGGATTTATATTTTTGATGTTATAAATAGAGAGTTTATGGATAAAATGTTTCCAGGTGGAGTGTATTATGACGATAGAAAAGATATGACGATTATTTGGGAGCATTTTAGAGATGAAGACTTAGATATTGTTGAAGCAGTATACTTTGTAAAAAATAGAGCAGGACACTATGAAAAACTAAAAGAACTATATGAAAAGAGAATATTTGAAGAGTTCGAAATTAGAAAAATTATTGAAAAAAATAATTTAAACTTGTTAAGTATTGGTAAAAATGATAGAATAGCAGGGGAAAGATTTTTTTACATGGTAAAAAAATAATTGTGCTTTAAGGAAGTGGAATTTTATGGTGTTTTTTAATAAAGATTTTATGCATTATTTTTCACTACTTGGATTTTTAGGATTTGTAATAGTTGGGAATATAGGCGTTTTTATTCTTATATACAAGTTAATAGAAAAATATTTTTTTAAAAGCACACCATTATTTATTTTTTTCGTTATAGTAGGTGTATTTAGTGCATTTTATAACGCTTATAAATTGATAATGAAAAAATAAGGTTGAGTGATATATGGATGAGTTAAAAAAAATAATAAAACGTGGAATTATAACTGCACTGATAGTTTTAATATACGGAGTTTTATCAGGAAATAAATACGTTTATATAGGTATGTTTTCGGGAGCAATTTTATCAGTAGTTGGGTTTTATATGATATGTCTTGATGCAAAAGCAAGTTTAGCTTCAAACTCTCCATTTAAAGTTGGAGTAATAGGATATTTGAAAAGATATTTTTTATACGGGATATTTCTAGCACTGGCTACAAAATTTTATGGTTTTCCAATGTTAGTTAGTGGAGTTATAGGATTGTTAAATATTAAAATTAATATTTTAGCTATAACTTTATTTAACAATATAAAAAAGTTTAAATCTAAGTATTTAAAATAAACTATTGAAAGGAGGCGAAACTTATGAGAATAGGACCAATAGAGTTTATTACCCCACCATTAGTAGAAGGACCTGCAGTAATGTTTTACGTACCATTACCACACTTTTTACACCAGATTCCATTTTCTATGGAGTATGCTGATGGAAAGTTTGGATTACCAGTTACAATAACTGTAATAAGTACATGGTTTGTAATATTAGTGTTAACACTTTTATTTAAAATGGGAACAAAAAAATTAGAGATGATTCCAGGAAGGGCACAAGTTGCTGCTGAATCAGTTTACGATTTTCTACATGGTATTATTCATCAAATGTTAGGAGGATGGACAGCAAAGTATTTCTCATACCTAGCTACATTATTTTTATTTATACTAGGATGTAACTTACTTATGTTTGCACCAATTCCTTGGGGAAGCTTCGAAGATGGAGTGTTTGCTATAGCACCTGCATTTAGAGCACCGACAGCAGATCTTAATACAACAGTTGGATTAGCAATGTTAACTACTGCTACATTCTTAGGAACTAGCATAAAATTAAATGGTATACTAGGATATTTCAAAGGATTACTAGAACCAATGCCGTTTATGTTACCTATTAATCTAGTAGGAGAACTAGCAAAACCAACAAATATTTCTATACGTTTGTTTGGAAATATGTTTGCGGGAATGGTAATAATGGGGCTTATTTATAAAGCAGCACCAATGGTTATTCCAGCACCGTTACATCTTTATTTTGATATATTTAGTGGAGTAGTACAAAGTTTTGTATTCTTAATGCTAAGTATGGTATATATTCAAGGTTCATTAGGGGATGCAGAGTGTCCCGATGATAAATAAAAACTAACAAGATTAAATTTTAAAATAACTAGGAGGTAAATGATTATGGATTTAATGTTAGCAAAAACTATAGTATTAGCAGCATCAGCAGTAGGAGCAGGATGTGGAATGATCGCAGGTATAGGACCAGGAGTTGGACAAGGATACGCAGCTGGTAAAGCAGTTGAGGCAGTAGCTAGACAACCAGAAGCTAAAGGAGATATCATTTCTACAATGGTACTTGGACAAGCGGTATCAGAGTCAACAGGTATCTATTCATTAGTAATTGCACTAATCTTATTATACGCTAACCCATTCGTAGGAATGTTAGGATAATTTTTTATAAAATACATCAAATACTTTTAGGAAGGAGGTAGAAGACTTGGCACCAACAAATATGCCTGCAGTATCGATAGATATTAACATGTTTTGGCAAATAATAAACTTCTTCATTTTAGTGTTTATATTTAATAAATACTTTAAAGCTCCATTAATGAAGTTAATGGACACAAGAAAAGAGAAGATTGCAGCTGAATTCTCAGAAGCTCAAAAGAACAACGAGGATGCTGCATTAAAAAATAAAGAAGCTCAAAAAATATTAAAAGATGCTAAAGATGAAGCTACAAAAATAGTTCAATTAGCAGAGAAAAAAGCTGATGAAAGAAAAGAGATTATCATTTCTGAAGCGACTGTTCAAAGAGACAAAATGCTTAAATCAGCAGAGCTAGAAATTCAAAAGATGAAACATGCAGCTAAGAAAGAGCTAGAGGTTGAAATGAACCAATTAGCAGTAACATTAGCTGAGAAGATAATAAAAGAGAATTTAAACTCTGATTTAGAAGCTGCCCTAGCTGACAAATTTATAGATGAGGTAGGGGGAGTAAAATGATAGGAAACCAAATTGGTAAAAGATATGCAGAAGCAATATATGAAGTTGCTGTGCAAAAAAATGAAGTTAAATCAATATATGATGTATTAAATGCGACTATGGAGCTTTATAAAACAGATGTTGATTTTAGAAACTTTATAACTCATCCTCTAATTAAAGAGAGTGAGAAAAAAGAAACTTTAAAGAAAATTTTCTCAGACTCTAATGAAGGAGTAGAAATTCTTTTCTATATTTTAGAAAAAGGAAGAATTGCACAAATTAGAGAGATTGTAGCAGAGTATGTTAAGTTAGATTATGCAAAAAATCAAATTTTAGATGTGGAAGCTACATTTGCAGTTGCTTTAAGCGATGAGCAAAAAGAGAAACTTTCTAAAAATCTTGAAAATAAAACAGGTAAAAAGATAAAGCTAGTAGTTAATGTGGATAAATCTCTAATAGGTGGAGGAATTATCAAAATAGGTGATGAGGTAACAGACGGAAGTATCCGTAGACAATTAGAAACTCTAACACAAAAATAAAAAACTACTTGTAAAATTAGGAGGTGTAATCAGTTGAAAATCAGACCAGAAGAAGTAAGTAATATAATCAAAACTGAGATCGAGAATTACAAAAAGAGTCTTGATGTCAAAACTTCAGGTTCTGTATTAGAAGTAGGAGACGGTATCGCTAGAATCTACGGATTAAGCAGTGCAAAAGCGGGAGAGCTTTTAGAGTTTCCTAACGGAATAACAGGAATGGTTCTAAACCTAGAAGAGGATAACGTTGGAGCAGTTATACTAGGGGACTATACAAAGATTAAAGAGGGAGACGAGGTTAAGGCTACAGGAAGAATTGCCTCAGTTCCAGCTGGAGAATCTTTGTTAGGAAGAGTAGTTAACGCTTTAGGAGAGCCAATTGATGGAAAAGGTGAAATAAAGTTTGAGAAATACATGGAGATAGAAAGAAAAGCTTCTGGTATTATCTCAAGAAAACCAGTATCTGAGCCTTTACAAACAGGTATCAAATCAATAGATGGAATGGTACCTATTGGTAGAGGACAAAGAGAGCTTATTATCGGAGATAGACAAACTGGTAAAACAGCAGTTGCTATTGACGCAATCTTAAATCAAAAAAATACAGGAGTAAAATGTATCTACGTTGCAATAGGTCAAAAAAGATCAACAGTTGCTCAGATCGTTAAGAGATTAGAAGATGCAGGAGCTATGGAATATACTATAGTTGTTGCAGCAACAGCTTCTGAGTCAGCTCCTTTACAATATTTAGCACCATATTCAGGAGTAGCTATGGGAGAATACTTCATGGATAAAGGTGAAGCAGTTTTAATAGTTTACGATGACCTTTCAAAACATGCAGTAGCATATAGAGAAATGTCTCTATTATTAAAAAGACCACCTGGAAGAGAAGCTTATCCAGGAGACGTATTCTATCTTCACTCAAGACTACTTGAGAGAGCTGCAAAGTTATCAGATGAATTAGGTGGAGGATCAATAACTGCTCTACCAATAATCGAAACTCAAGCAGGAGACGTATCAGCGTATATCCCTACAAACGTTATTTCGATAACAGATGGACAGATATTCCTTGATGCACAACTATTTAACTCTGGATTTAGACCAGCAATCAATGCCGGAATATCTGTATCAAGAGTTGGAGGATCAGCACAAATTAAAGCTATGAAACAAGTTGCTGCTAAAGTTAAGCTAGAATTAGCTCAATATACAGAGTTATTAACATTTGCACAGTTTGGATCAGATTTAGATAAAGCTACAAAAGCTCAATTAGAAAGAGGACACAGAATTATGGAAGTTTTAAAACAACCACAATACAGTCCTTATCCAGTTGAAGAGCAAGTTGTATCATTCTATACTGTAATCAATGGATTCTTAGATGATATCGCTATTGCAGATGTAAGAAGATTTGAAAAAGAATTAATTACAGAAATGAGAAATACAACAACTATTTTAGATGAGATCGTTGAGAAGAAAAGCTTAGATAAAGATCTTGAGGCTAAAATTGTGGAAGCTATAGTAGCATTTAAAAAGAATTTTAATTAAAGAGAGGTGGGCAAATGGCTGGAACTAGAGAGATAAAAAATAGAATAAAAAGTGTTCAGTCTACTCACCAAATTACAAAGGCCATGGAAATTGTTTCGACTACAAAATTTAAAAAGTTTTCAACAATAGTAGCTCAATCAAAGCCATATTCAGAAAGTATAGCTAAAATATTACAAAATATTGCAGCTGGTGTAAAAAGTGAAAAACATCCACTTTTTGATGGTAAAGATGATGTAAAAAAAGTTGGAGTTATTGTTATGTGCTCAGATAGAGGACTAGCAGGAAGTTTCAACAGTAATACATTAAAAGCACTAGAAAGATTGATTGCTGAAAATAGTGGGAAACAGGTCTCTGTAATTGCAGTTGGAAAGAAAGCTAAAGAATACTGTGCAAAGAGAAATTACGATGTAAAGGCTGAGTATATACAACTAATTCCTGAAACTATGTTTGATAAAGCAAAAGAGATTAGTGAGAACATTGTTGAATATTACTATAATAATATTTTTGATGAAGTATATGTAATATATAACAAGTTTATATCGGCTTTAGTAAGTGATCTAACAGTAAGTAAATTAATTCCTATAGAAAGAGCTGAGGGAAGTGAGAATAAAGCTTATATATTTGAGCCGTCTCCAGAAGAGATTTTATCATCTCTATTACCAAAGTATTTAAATATAGAATTATATAAAGCTTTACTAGATAATACTGCAAGTGAGCATTCTGCAAGAAAAAATGCAATGAAAAGTGCAACGGATAACGCTGAAGATATGATAAAGGGATTAACTTTAGAATATAATAGAAGAAGACAAGCATCGATAACTCAAGAGATATCTGAAATTGTTGGAGGAGCAGCAGCGTTAAATTAAGAATAATGAGGAGGCAATAGTGGAAAACAAAGGTACCCTTACCCAAATAATAGGTCCTGTTGTAGACGTTATGTTCAATGATAGATTGCCTGGAATTTACAACGCTTTAAAAGTAAAAGGTGAAGACGGAAAAGAGTTAGTTCTTGAGGTTCAGCAACACCTAGGAAATAACGTTGTAAGAACAGTAGCAATGGACGCTACTGAGGGTCTACAAAGAGGAATGGAAGTAATAGATACAGGATCAGCTATAACAGTTCCAGTAGGAAAAGCTGTTTTAGGAAGAATTCTAAATGTTTTAGGAGAGCCAGTTGACGAAGCTGGACCAGTAACAACAGAGGAGTATTTACCTATACATAGAGAAGCTCCAAACTTTGATGAGCAAGGAACAGAAGTAGAAATATTCGAAACTGGAATTAAGGTAATTGACCTTCTTGCACCATACATTAAAGGTGGAAAAATAGGTCTATTTGGAGGAGCTGGAGTAGGAAAAACAGTTCTTATAATGGAGCTTATCAACAACATTGCAAAAGGACACGGAGGATTATCTGTATTCGCGGGTGTTGGAGAAAGAACAAGAGAAGGAAGAGACTTATATGATGAGATGAGAGAATCAGGAGTTATTGATAAAACATCTCTAGTATATGGACAGATGAATGAGCCGCCTGGAGCAAGATTAAGAGTTGCTCTTACTGGACTAACAGTAGCGGAAAACTTTAGAGACAAGGAAGGACAAGACGTTCTTCTATTCATAGATAACATATTCAGATTTACTCAAGCTGGAGCGGAAGTTTCTGCCCTATTAGGAAGAATACCTTCAGCAGTTGGATACCAACCAACACTAGCTTCAGAAATGGGTAAATTACAAGAGAGAATTACATCAACTAAGTCAGGATCAATAACGTCAGTTCAAGCTGTATATGTACCAGCGGATGACCTTACTGACCCAGCACCAGCGACTACATTCGCTCACTTAGATGCTACAACAGTTCTTTCAAGAAGAATTGCATCTCTAGGAATATATCCAGCAGTTGACCCTCTAGATTCAACTTCAAAAGCGCTAGATCCAGCAATAGTTGGAAACGAGCACTATACAGTTGCTAGACAGGTTCAAGAGATATTACAAAGATATAAAGAACTTCAAGATATCATTGCAATCCTAGGAATGGATGAGTTATCTGATGAAGATAAGCAAACAGTTTCTAGAGCAAGAAAAATCGAGAGATTCTTCTCACAACCATTCTCAGTTGCTGAGCAATTTACAGGAATGGAAGGGAAATATGTTCCAGTAAAAGAGACAATAAGAGCTTTCAAAGAGATTATCGAAGGTAAGCACGATGCTCTTCCTGAACAAGCATTCCTTTATGTTGGAACAATTGAGGAGGCAATAGCTAAGGGAAGAGACCTTATGAAGGGAGCTGAGTAATTATGGCAAACTCTTTTAAGCTAGAGCTAGTAACTCCATTATCAAAGATATTATCTGAAGAGGTAAACTTTGTTATGCTAAGAACAACAGAGGGAGATATGGGTATATTACCTAATCACTCACCTTTTGTTGCTGGATTAGCTACTGGAGAGATGAAAGTTAGAAATAATGGGCAAGAAAAGTTTTACTATGTTTCAGGTGGATTTGTAGAAATCTCTGATAATGTTGTAACAATTTTAGCAGATGAAGCTATGGATGTTAAAGATATAGATTTAGAAGCTGCAAGAAAAGAAGCTCAAATTGCTAAAGAAAAATTAGAAAAAATAGCTGAGGATATTGATATCGCTAATGTTCAAAAGACATTAACTCAAGCATTAACTAAAGTTAAATTAGCAGAAAAAATGTTATAAAAAATGAACCCCGATTAGAATTTCTAATCGGGGTTTTTTATTAAGATTTTAAATATAAAATAATTATTTTCAATTTTCAAATCAAAGTTAAATCGATGTAGCTCTAGAATTTTTTTAACTAAAGACAATCCAAGGCCACTTCCCTCGGTATTTTTATCTAAAGCATTTTCTCCTCTTTGGAAAGGTTCAAATAAATCAGTAGTTTTTTTATTGACTTCAGTAGTGATAATATTCTTAAAAATAAGAATATTACTTTCTAAAAATATTTCTACATCAGATTCATCGGGAGCATATTTTAACATATTTTGAACTAAATTATTTATAGCAATTTTTAATAAATTATAATCACCGTTTATTTTTATATTTGAAAAGTTAGTAATAACATTAATATTTTTTTCAAATTCAATATAATCAAATTGCTCTAATGAAGTTTTAATCATATTTTCTAAATCTATTTGTTGCGTTGTTAATTTATAATCTGGAGAGTTTATTTTAGAAAGAGTTAATAAACTTTCTGTTAAAGCTCTCATCTCTAAAGATTTTTCAAGCATAGTTTTATAATACTCTTTTTTTCGTTCACTAGGAACGTTATCCCTAGCTAATGCTTGAGAGTATAAACAAAGGACAGAAATAGGTGTCTTTAGCTCATGAGATGCATTAGAAACAAAAAGTTTTAAATTTTCAATAGCAAAAGATAGTTCTTTAGACATTTCATTTAAACTTTGAGCAAGTTCTTCAAGTTCATCACCACTAGACAATTTTATGTTATCAGGATATTCTAATTTCGCAATTTTTTTAGCACTATTTTTTAAATACATGATATTTCTGTTTATTTTTTTAGAAAATATAGATACAAGAATACCACTTACAAATAAAGAGAAAAAAGCAGTAAAAAGATTAAATATAAAAATATCATGAATATGTTTTGCAATAACAGCCATAGAACTTCTAATACTTAACATGTAGCCACTATTTAATTTTTCATAGTAACGAATGAACATAACTCCAGATGTACCATCAACCTCACCTATTTTAAATATAGATTCATTTAATTTTAAAGAGTTATAAATCTTTTTATTATTATTCATATGTGAACGATTATTCTGCATAAAGTTTAAATCAATCTTAACTCCAAAATTATCCTCTGCAAAATATATATAATTATCAAGTTTATCTCTATCATCAATTAGTTTGATAATATTATTTCTAATTTCAATAATACTTTGTTTTTTCCTATAAATATAAAATTTATCCAAGAAAAAAGAGTTGAAAATAAAACTGGTAATTATAGTTAAAAAAACTATCCCTATTGTTAATAGGAATAGTTTTTTAAAGAAGTTAAGTTTTATTGGGAAATTAATCTGTTTTAAAGACATAACCAACTCCTCTTACACTTTTAATATAATTATCACAACTTCCAAGTTTTTTTCTTAACCGTTTTACAATAGTATCTACTGCTCTTTCATCACCAAAAAATTCAAATCCCCAAACTTCATTAAGTAAAGTTTCACGAGAAAAAATTATATTTTGATTTCTTAAAAAAAATTCTAAAAGTTGTGCCTCTCTTCGAGGAAGAATATTACTTTCTTCAGGAGTATCAAGTTTAAATGTATTGAAATCAAAAGTGATATCTCCAATTTTAAAAAATGTGTCATTACTAAGTTTAAATAATTTTTTTAACTTAATAATGAGAAGCTTAGGAGTAAATGGCTTTGTGATATAGTCATCAGCTCCTAATTCAAGTCCTTTAATTTCATCAAATTCACTATCTCTAGCAGTAACCATAATTATAGGTACTTG